>JBHJIV010000227.1:0-32266 GCA_050043105.1 Leptolyngbyaceae cyanobacterium
GCAAAGAACACAAAAGGGAGCCAAAACGATTATCTAACATCGTTGAGACCCGTAGTTGAGGCCCTATTAGCCTATCAATAGGCTGAATTCAAATACTCAACAATTTTTAGAAAGTCAAACTCAATCACCGACTGGTTTGCCGGTGTGATTAACGGTACGTGGACAAACACGGCATTGGCTGGGCGATTGAGCACTCGATAATAGAGGCGGTTACACACAAAGTTGCCAGCGTCATCGCTAATGTGGGTGTGGATCGTATTTTTGACCAGTGTTTGCAGGTTTACCGGCGTTGCCAATCGGCAGTCTTTATAGGTGCCCCACTGTTCTATCGTCAGCGTCTTACGGGTTTCTGCCATACCGCAGCAGATGACGGCTTTAGGCCGATACTGAACAATGTGGCTGATCACCTGGATCGGTGCCAGGTCAAAGTTTACCGGCAGCCATCGTAGAGAAATAACATTTTTGGGTAGCTTGGCCGCTACTCGTTCAAGCAGCACATCGCTAGCATTTAAGCCTTGATGGGCTTTCCACGGTCGAAAACTGGTGATTAATAGGGGTGAGGCCATGGTCCAGCGGGCGTTTTCTTTCACCATTTTTCCGTAAACAGGGTGCGACCGTAACAAAGCTTGTGTCTAAATTTTTTGTCCCTTGCCGCGATCTGATTAAACGCTATTTCAGCTGAGCCGATAGTATAGAGCAGTCATCGTCTACCTTGAAAAGACCTATGCCAACCATCGCTGTAATTGATTACGACATGGGCAACCTGCACTCGGCCTGCAAAGGGCTGGAGTTTGCTGGGGCCACCCCGATAGTGACCGATCAGCCTGAGGTGCTCCATCAGGCCGATGGGGTGGTGCTACCTGGGGTGGGCGCGTTTGACCCGGCGATGCGTCATCTGTGCGATCGCAACCTGACCCAGCCCATCCGTAATGTCATTGCCAGTGGTAAACCCTTTCTCGGCATTTGCGTCGGTCTACAGCTTTTGTTTGAAGCCTCTGAAGAAGGCGTTGAGCCCGGCATTGGTGTGCTCAAGGGCAGCCTGCGTAAGTTTAAGCCAGAGCCCGGCATTACGATTCCCCACATGGGGTGGAATCAGCTACAGCTGACCCAGCCCAACCATCCTCTCTGGGCAACAATTTCGTCTGACGAGTGGGTTTATTTTGTCCACTCCTACTACGCTGAGACCATAGACCCGACTATTGTGGCCGCCACCGTAACCCACGGCAGTCAAACCGTCACAGCAGCGGTTACTAAAGATAATTTAATGGCGGTGCAGTTTCACCCAGAAAAGTCTGCTAAAACCGGGCTACAGCTGCTGGCCAATTTTGTTGAAATGGTCAAACAGCCCGTCGCGGTTGGTTAGACGCTCCATGGTCTCTAAACCCTACCAGCGCATTGCCATTCAAGAATGCGGTGAACCCCTGGTGCCTATTCCCCTAGAGCAGTTTACCGTGGTGACTCCCCACCCCTATGCAGCGCTGGGGGCTCCCTATGGCGAGCACTCTCCTTACTATGTCAGAGCAGGCATACTCAAAGCACTAGGGCAGGCGCAACACCATCTACAAACACATAAACCCGGCTGGCAGATTCAAATTTTTGATGCCTACCGCCCCATCGCCGTGCAGCAGTCTATGGTGGACTACACCTACGCGCAGCTGCTAGAGAGCTGGCAGCGGGAACATGCGGCCCAAACCGCCCCTAAAGACAAACTATTAACCCAGGTGTATCAGTTTTGGGCCGCCCCGCGCCATGCTGCGGCTACGCCACCGCCCCACAGCACCGGTGCTGCCATCGACATTACCCTGGTTGACGCCCGACAACAGGGGGTGGATATGGGGTCCGCCATTGACGAAATTTCTGAGCGTTCTTACCCCAACCATTTTGCTGATAAGTCCGAGGGTAAACGTTTTCATCACCATCGCACCCTGTTAGCCCAGGCGATGCAGACGGCTGGTTTTTATCAGCACCCCCATGAATGGTGGCACTTTTCCCTAGGCGATCAGCTATGGGCCTGGCTCAGCAACCATTCTGTGGCCCGCTATGGTCGCGCTGACTAAGACCGACTTTTAAGACTGACTTTATTTACCAATTATTAAGTGATCATACATAGTGAATATGCATAAAAGTTCGAGCGATATACAGAGTTACTAGTAGTTGCTTGGTGAATCGTGATGGTATCTCAGCCCGATCTAAATCAAAGAGCCTACTATGTTCTAGTTTCTGAATGGGGAACTCGAACCGTGGTTTCCGTGCATGCCAACAGCGTCCACTCTGCCGAAAAGATAGCCCGGCAAAATGCTGGTAAAAAAGACGGCTGGGAAGGCATTCATAAGGTTTACAACGCCTTTCCAGCGAATACAGACAACTAAGAAGAGTGTTGAGTGATGAGTTAAAAGCTGTTTGATACCGACTCACCTATCGAAGGAAATCAGTTCAAAATTCAAAACTCTACCCCCCAACCACCTGCTTTAACACGGTCTGTAGCTTCTCCGTCGCCAATCTGGCCCCGTAGGCGGTTACCAGTTGGGCAGAGGCTTTGGAGCCCAGCTCGCCAGCGTTGACCCAGCTTAATCCGTGGGTAAGGCCATAGAGAACGCCGCCGGCATACATATCGCCTGCGCCAACGGTGTCAATGGCGGTTACTGGGTAAGGGGCAATTTCCAACAGCTGTTCGCCATCAAAAATAATCGACCCCTCTGGACCTCGGGTGATGGCAAAGGTTTTGGCCAGGGTTTTGATGTGCTCAATGGCCGTGGCAAGATCCTCGGTGTCTGCCATCAAGAGCGCTTCGGACTCATTGGCAAATAGCAGATCGACGCCGTTGCCAATCATCTCCAATAGCCCTGGCTTAAAGAATTTCACCATATTAAAGTCCGATAGAGACATGGCCACCTTGCGTCCGGCATCTTGGGCTAGCTGGCTGGCTTTGATGGCAGCGTGTTTGCTAGTCTCACCACTGACCAAAAACCCTTCAATATAGGTGTAGACAGCCTCCGTAATGGCATCAGGGTTAAGATCCGTCTCAGACAGCTGGGATGAAATGCCTAAAAATGTGCCCATGGTGCGGTCGGCATCGGGGGTGACCAGCACCAGACATTTACCCGTAATGCCAGCGTCTGGGCTATGGCTGGATAGATTGGTGTCTACTCCGCAGTCCACCAGGTCTTGGGTATAAAACTGACCGTACTCGTCATTGGCCACCTTGCAGCTATAAAAGGTTTTACCCCCCAGCTGACTGATGGCAATCAGCGTATTGGCGGCTGAACCACCGCAGGAGCGTTTGGTTTTATGGTTGTTGAGCTGTGCGATCGCAGTATTCTGAACCGCCTCATCCAGCAGCGTCATCACCCCTTTATCCATACCGATGGCCGTCAGGGTCTCCACCGATAGCGGGCATTCTATATCGACCAGCGCGTTACCAAGGCCATAAACGTCATACTTCGGTGGATTGCTGGGCATAGGAGTGTGGAGTATCCAATATTTTGCCCGCCCATTATCCCGCTCATCACTGTAGGTGGCAATGGGGCAGCCGGTAATCGATTGGCTTCATGGCCTCCCTTGGATAAGCCAGACAAACCTTAAAGAAACTATCGGGTTTCTACGAACGTTCCGGACACTTTTTGATACGTCAAGGAAAAGGTGGAGACTTCAGCCGTTTCCGATGTGTCTCCCCTAACGAGAGATCGTTATTTTTTACGACCTGTCCGCCCTATTGCCCCAAGGGACTATGAATAGTTTGTTCAATCGGTTTTCAAAACGCTGGTCCTTCAATGCGTTATTGATCGTGAGCTTTTTAGCCGTCCTGGCCCCCCAGGCTTTGGCTCAAAGCCCCACCGATCAAATTCCCATTTCCACCGAGCTGTTCTCAGCCATCATCACCCTTTGGCTGATTATCGCTGCGATGCTTGTATTCTTTATGAATGCAGGGTTTGCCATGCTCGAAGCCGGTGTTTGCCGAACTGAAAATGCCACCAATGTTTTAGCTAAAAACCTGATTGTCTTTTGCATTTCAGCAACAGCATTTTTTATCTTTGGCTTTCGCTTTATGTTTGGCGACAGCGGTAGCCCAATAGTTGGTCAGGTGGGCATTTTTGTCGACTCTTTGTTTCCGTCTGAAGCAGACTTAAACCCATTTCCCCAGGGGTTTGAATACTTAAGAACGTTTTGGGGCAATCGGTCCTTTGCAGCCATCTTCTTTTTTCAATTATCCTTTGCTGGCACCGCTGCTACCATTGTCTCGGGAGCCGTAGCAGAACGCATTAAATTTTGGGCCTTTACTCTCTTTAGCTTTATCCTCGTTGGGTTTATCTACCCCTTAGTGGGGTACTGGGCCTGGGGCGAGAATGGCTGGCTGGCCAGTGCACTTAACTTTCAGGATTTTGCCGGTTCAACCGTTATTCACTGCGTTGGCGGAACAGCGGCACTGGTGGGAGCTTGGTTACTAAGACCCAGAGATGGAAAATTTGGCTATGACGCCGAGACAGAAAGCTTTCCCTATGGAGAAGACACTGAGTACTTTGAACCCTGTAATCCAGGGTTTACAACCCTGGGATGTATGATTTTGTGGGTGGGCTGGTTTGGCTTTAACGGCGGCTCCACCCGACATTTAGACTATGTGCCCCACGTCATCTTGACCACCATGTTTGCCTCCACCACTGGCGGTCTGGGGGTTTTACTCTACAGCCCACTAGTGACAGGATATAAAGTCAAACTGTCATCCATTATCAATGGCGTTTTAGGCGGTCTAGTCAGCATCACAGCGTCTTCGGCCTATGTCGATATTTTAGGCGCCTGCATCATTGGTGCCATTGGCGGTGTCTGCGTACTGATTGGTGAGAGTTTTCTGGAATCAGACCTGGTGAAAATTGACGATCCGGTTAGCGCTGTCCCTGTACATCTCTTCTGTGGAGTGTGGGGCACAGTGGCTGTGGGCCTTTTTGGCAAAGGATTTTCGCGTGAGTTTAACAGCATCTATTAGATTGCTCAGCAGACAATAAACCAGCTCTTGGGATGTGGCTGTGTGATCTTAGTAACCTTTTTGCTAAGCCTGTTGGCCTGGATGGCCATTGGTCTATTTCTCTCCTATTTCACCCCAGACGTCTACTATCAAAACGTCAAAGATAATCTAGGCATTTTTACCACAGTCAGACGTGGGCTGAGAGTAACCCTAGCGGATGAGAAAAAAGGCAGCGACGCCACAATCATTATGTAGATCAGCTAACGGTGGCTAGTTGATGGCAATCCAGGCTGTGATTAGATTATCTACCTGACTATCTAACACATCCTTTAGCTCACTCTCTCGGATGCCATACTTTTCATACCTTACCCAGTAGCCATCCTTAGCCTTAGCCGTTAGTTCGATAGCAAACGATGTCGGCTTGTCATCAGCATGGGGGTCATTCCCCTGAAAAGCTCCGTAATTGTACAGACTGATAGACATCTTGTTCGATTTCTTCTGCCAGAGGTGATCACAGCAGTTAAATACTGCTGTACTAGCTGGGAGTTTTCGCCAGCCCTTACTTTTAAGCCATTGAGCCAAAATTGAAAGAGTTGATGTTCGTGTGATCGATTTCCGCATTTGAGGTGTCAACAGTTACCAAACGTACATGTTGTCTTGAATACACATAAGGTAAAACCTCTATATAGAGTCGAGCTTTTAGCGACACCAGAAATCTGTAAACTTGCGTATGCTAGCCAGCAAAATTGCGTAGTTATACTGATAGTTAAGGGAAATTACGCAAAAGATGCATGGCCACCAACGAGAACCAGCAACCCCAGGCATTGTCGGACAGGTTTAGTGATGAGGGGCCATTGGGTAGCCACCCAGCCGTTACGCTAACTCAGCTCTTCTAACGTTTCTCGAGCGGCAGGGCAGTTCTCATTGGGGTTATCGTAATCTTCGAAAAAGCTTTGTAGTAATGGCCTAATTTCTTGTGGCTCGCCAGATGTGTTGCGATTTTTCTCCCAAATGCCAAACAGAAATTGAGCTTCCTCAAAGTACTCTGACTCAGTCCCTTCAGGAATCTGGCAAAGTCGGTCAAAGGCCGTACTAAAGCGTCCCTCTGTTGCCTTGATGATGGCCGTTTCATAGAGAGAACTATCTAACTGCTCCTGGCAAAATGCTGACCATTCATTACCGCTCTGTTCTTTATGTACAGACAGTCTTTCAAATACGGCTTCAGGGTCAGCATCGGTATTCTGGCAAGCATCGTCAGTTGCTGACACACGGCCAATTTGCTGGGGGTCAGCGTCAGGCTTAAGTATAAAGTAGGCAACAACCGCCAGCCCTGACAAAATCAGGGCTATTGTCGACAAAAATATCGAAGGACCGGAAGCATCCCTTTGTATATCTCGTTTACGCATTTTTTACTGTTTAGATATTTCGTCAGCCTTTCAGAAATCTCTTTCAACCTGTGTAAACGATAAAATCTAAGGAGTTTGGCACTTAGCATCCCGTAGAAACAATCGCTGATAACCTGCCTGTCTCGATAACTCCCCTATAGAAGTACTGATCTAAAGATGCTTTACCCAAATGTGGTTTAGTTAATTTATATTTTCCATCTCAAAAATGAGAATCCGTACATCATGGTATTTTTTGTATAAAAATGTGTTTGGGTATGGTGTAGATAACTTTTGTCTAAACAGCTACACTTTAATGTGGAGATATGTGCTCTCTCATTTTTTAACGCACGGTGATACCGTGACTAGTGAAACCTTCGAACGGTCGAGCTTATAAACAAAAGTCGACTAGACTAATGGCAGATAACTAATGCCTTAATCACTGCATTTTGCTATGAGAAAGAACAACTCTACACCTTTCTAAAACTGGCGAAGGACGATGAAATTGAAGCGGTGCAGATGTTAAGAAAATGGCATCGGCAACAGGTTGATAAATAGGCATGCTGACCAATCTACAATTCAAAGATGTAGGTTAGGATTGGGGCATTGCTGAGGCTTAGATTACCTTGGCATTGCTGCTCCTTGGACTCACTCGGTCTGTCAAAGGTCGCTATATTGTTACGGCTCCAGGCTGGTGCATTCCCTAAAGCAGCAATTGCTTAAACTCTTCGTTTGCTGCAGAATCTATGAAATCTGATAACCAATCTAAGGAACAAGAACTCAAAGAGTGGGAAACCAACCTCAGGGATCGTGAGATTAAGGTGCGGATGCGTGAGCTGGAATCTGAGATAGAGGCTGCGGCACCGGCTAAAGTCAAACGTGAAGAAGCTTCAGGCGTAGCCGGTCTGCCAAAATTTGTGCAGTTTACTCTAATTGTCGTGGGTGTCATCATAACTGCACGACTACTTTCCTGGTTGGCAGGTGTGCTTTTATTGGCCGCGGCTGGCTGGGTGCTGTATAAGCTATTTTTTGAGCGCGATCGCAACTAACCACCACGTCACCACCCCGGTCGCATTTATGGCTGCTGCCCCAATCTATTTACCCATGACGACAGCCCTACGCAAAGCAGTCGGTCTGCTAGACCCAGGTCACGCAGAGCTAAAGGCAACTGTATTAAGACAGTGCGATCGCATCGCCAACCCAACACTGCGGATCGCTGTTTTTGGCCCCTTTAATTACGGAAAATCCACCCTGCTCAATGCCCTGCTGGGGGAAAAAGCACTGCCCATTGATTTAGTCCCCACCACTGGCGCGGCAATCACCGTTCACTATGGCCCTGAGCTAACCAGTCGCATTACCCTAACCGACGGGCGTATTTTAGAAGAACCCGGCACAGATCTGCTGCAGCGCTACGCCACCCTGGATGAACAACGCCGTCTGCGTCAGGAGGTGGCCGCTGTAACAGTATGCTGCCCCCATCCATTGCTGCAGTCAGGGGTGGAGCTGATCGATTTGCCCGGAACCGACGCCCAGGACGCCCAAAATCAGCTGGTTTACACCACACTGCTAGAGGCTGATGTGGTCATTCAGCTGTTGGATGGTCGTAAGCTTATGACCCTAACGGAGCGAGAACATCTGCAAGACTGGCTGATGGGGCGCGGCATAACAACCGTGCTATTTGTGATAAATTTTCTCAATCTGATGGAGCCGGAAGAGGGCAACCAGGTGATGTCTCGCCTGCGTTGTCTAGCCCAAGATTTTCGTGCCACGCTGCCGGATGGGGTGAGTAACCTCTATGCGGTAGATGCACTCCCAGCCCTGCGGGCACGACTAAAAGGAGATATGGCAGCGGCCACCCAGACGGGGCTCCCAGCATTGGAATCGGCGTTGCACACCCTGGTGCAGGTCCGACCCCCGCAGCTGGCCACCCACCGGATACCGCGATTATTACCCCTAGTAGAGCAAGTGCAGCAAAACTTACAGCAGCAGCTTAAAACAGAAGCTCAACCCGACACCCGTCAGGCGGTCATTCAGCAGCGAGCCCAGACGCTGATTCAAGCAGGGTTTCAACAAAGTGTTAGTGATTTACAAAACTGGCTGCAGTTAAACAATCTGTTGCAAAACTATCAACAAAGTTTTGCCATCGCTTTGCACAATGATACTGCCGCTCAGTGGCTAGAAGAGATACTACAGCCGGTTTGGAAACAAAAAAAGCGGGCCGTCACAGAATGGGTCCACAAAGCCTGCAACTTTTTTGAGCTGCCGCGCCCAGTGGATTTATGGGTGGGATGGCAGTCTGTGCAACAGCCCGAAACATCGAGTGAGCCCGAGGAGGCGTCAGATGTGACACCAGTTGCGATCGCAACCGGGCTGGGCTGGGTATTTGCAGGCCCGGTGGGTGCCGCTGTTTTGGGTGGGGCCAGCCACTTGATCAATCAATCGGGACGTCAGAAAAAAGCAGCAGAGCAACCCCTATCTCTTGAGCTTGGCCGTGAGGTAGCCCATGCGTATCTAGCCCATTTTTCTAAGACAGCGCTTGCCGCTCTCGATACCTACCAAACAACGGCTAACCCAATTCTGACTAGGGCGCAACAGTCCTCGGTGCCGCAGGTCGGGCAGCGGACGCTGCTGGAAAACACAGTGACAGAACTGCAGCTGTTGCGAGAAGACCTGCAAAATTTCAAAGGCTGATAGGCCAGCTTACGTCTCATAACGTCCGGTAGCGAATAACTTAGGCTTCTTTGCACGGCTCAACAATAAGTGCTTAAAGTGCCGCTGAATATGACACAGGCGAATGAGACCTGTTGGAGGCTTCAGGATCAATGGTGTAGTAAACGGCTCGTGCCTGGGGACCAAAAACAATTTCATCCTCGTGCTGCAGGTCGTAGGCTTCACGCTTACGACCGTTCACCAATAGACCATTGGCGCTGAGCTTACCTTTGAGATTGCCGTCAACAATGCGGTAATAGCAGGTGTTGTCATCATGACACAGCTGCACCAGCGTTGCATGATGTCTAGAAACAAACTGCGACGCCAGACGAATATCGCAGCGATCAGCATCGCGACCAAGTGCATAAAGAGAGCTATCCAAAGCGACTTTACGCTGCCCTTTTACATCATCCACAATCAACCAACTCTGCTTCATCAACCTCTACCCATACCAGTCGCTACACCTCGCTATTCACAAAATAACTTTGTCTGTCTGGATGGTTTACAGGAACAAAATCACTAGATTAATTTGATGTAAAAAGGAGGGTCATAAATGTCCGCAAAAAAAGACAACAAGACGGATGTACTCAAAAAGATAAGGCGATAGCGTCCTATCCAAGAATTATGACTACTCAAGGGTAAAATCGGGCTCAGCATCAATGGAAACACGGTTCCATTCGGGGGTGGGCATATTGTTGGTCGCTTCTCGCAGCGCCCCTTCCCAGTATTTGCGAATTTTGGCAAGATACGGGTCGCTGGACTGGAGCTGGACTCGATGACGAATCTCGTAACTATCGGCTTCGTAGAGCACCATGTTGATGGGGGGACCGACAGAAATGTTGGAGCGCATGGTGGAATCGATGGAGAGGAGGGCACATTTTGCGATCGCATCCAGTGATGACCCATAGGTCAGCGTCCGATCCAAAATCGGCTTACCATACTTAGTCTCCCCGATTTGCAAAAACGGAGTTTCCGGTGTGGCCTTAATACAGTTTCCCTGGCTATAGACCAGATACACCTCCGGCGGCTCCCCCGGCAGCTGCCCTCCCACCAAAAAATTACACTGAAACTTAATCCCGTCCTGGTCTAGCCAGGTGCGGTCTTCATCTTGAATTGCCCGAATTTCATCACCGATGTAGCGAGCGATCTCATACATAGTGGGAATCGTATGGAGTGACTCCTCCGCACCAGTTTTAATATCCTGACCCAGCTGATGTACAACGGCCTGAGTCACCGACAGATTACCCGACACACAGGCAACCAAAACCCGCTCCCCAGGGAGCGAGAAGTCAAACAGCTTCTGATAGGACGAAATATAATCAACTCCTGCATTGGTGCGAGAGTCCGCTGCCAAAACCAGTCCTTCTTTGACTGATATGCCCAAACAATAGGTCACTAATATAGACTCCGCTTTTATTTATAGCTGTGCCAAACGCGCACATATCAGAAATTTAGTAAAATCCAATACAGCGTCAAGATATCATGACTGCATTAAATGCGGCGCTTGAGAATCTCATCTAGTGTAAAAACATGGGTTAGCTGGCCAGGGAAGTGTTCCACGGGTTAGATGGTCAAGATTAGCCAAAAACAAGAGTCTATGGTCAAGAACCGACAGCTTGACACTCTGTTTCGATACGTAAAGAGATAATGTACGTTCCAAAGAATGGATTTGTTTCTGTAGTTTAATCATAAACAGAAACTCCATAGATATTGAATTACATCAATGTCTATGGAGTTATCTGTTGAATTTAGCGTTATTTATGAGGTTTGACTTCTGTTGAAATGGCAGAACTGTCGGTTTTTAATGGAATGTCAATGAATGTAATACATGGGGATTTCTTTATTTCTATCCATCGAAAATCAATATGAATCACTGCGACGAGTAAACAGTGTGCCAATTATGAATCTGATCAGTCACGAGATCGAAGATCAGATCATTACTCATCAAATCACAACTGACTTTTTTGCAGGATTTCAAAGGTTTTCTCGCTTTCCAGAGCAGCTACGTCGATATGGCAGACTTGGGTCAATTTGCCGACGAGTTTATGTTTTTGGCATTCCAGACTGTGAGCCTCCGACCATTTCAGGACTCGAATTTGTTGAACTAGCCCCGGCCTCTTCGCTCGCTCGGGAATGGTTTTTGTTGGTTAATACGCCTACGTTTTGGGCCACCCTTGTGGCCCGTGAGGTGGATGGGCAGGACCCGGTCACTAAGGGCCGACGTTTTGATGCGATCTGGTCCTACGATGTTGAGGTCGTGGAACGGGTGGCGTTGCTGGTTTCTCAGATCATGGAGCAAGCGTATCAGCCGATTCATGAGCGAGACTATGCCCAACAAAACCTTCATGTTTCTGCTATGAACAGCAGTATGGTGAACCAGATAGAGGACATTAATGCCCTCAGCCAACGACGATGGTCACGGGTGCAAACACTTCAGGCTCTTTCGGCTGTTTCTGCCCAAAAGTTGATGCCCTTTCTAAAAGAATCAGCCACAGTATTGTTAGACATATTTGGGGCAACAGGTGTGACGATCGCATTTCAGGTTGACAACGATAGCTATAAAGTTGTTGTTGCAGCCGGAGAAGCGATGGGAGAAGGGTGGAGTGTTCATCTTGCGGATGGCATCTGTGGCAAATCTATTCGGGAAGGCCGTTCCGTTCGGTATAAAGATATCAGCCACGGTCAACGGTTTGACTCACAGCTGCCCAGTGCGAAGTGTTTAATGGCCGCCCCGATTGACCACTACAAGCAAAATGGGGTGATTGCCCTGGGGCACCCTACACCAAATATGTGGGATGAAGAAGATTTAGACATGTTAGAAGCCGCAGGCCGTTTTATCGCGGTCGGGCTGAAACAGTTTATCCGACAGGCCCAGACAAAACGTAAATCTAACAACAGACATAATAAACTGGAGACCATTAAGCAACTGCAGTGAGCCCATCGCTATGGTTGATTTGCCTGGTGATTGATCAGCTGCTGCACTGTGTTAATGGCCTGATTAAATTCTGGTCCTTTACGATGGGGCATGGCCTCAAAAGCCCGTTGCTCATCTTCCATCATCAGCACATCTTGCTCAACTAACCCGGTCAGCAACCCACTGGCAGCATTAAATAACCGATTTTTAACAAACCGACGAAAGCGCATCGGTAGCTTGTGCAATCGATGAAATGCCCCTAGCGCCACAAAGTGAACAAGATAGGCTTTGGTCTGGGTTGCGCTAATGGGACAAAAGAGACAGTAAATTTTAAAGTCGTTTCCTAAAACAGACTGCCAATGGGGGTAAACGTAGCTCACATCTAGGTTGGTGGGCCGCAGCTTCCGCATAGCCGGGATAAACAGCTGCCCAACGGAGTAAATTTTGTCGATTTTATAATAGGTTTCAGCGCCGTAGTGGGCATCAACCCGAGTGGGGCTAGTTTCAATGTCGCGCAGTACCGGGTTGGCCCATGCCTGCAGGTTATCGTGGAGTCGCCCGTGATACATATCCATCAGGTTCTCAATCAGAAATGAGAAATGGGATTGGGTATCAATAACGGTATAGGAGGCGATGTAGTTAATGTGGTCCCACTCCGGCAGCCCCATCAAAGGCACCGTCTCTGCTTTGTCGATATCGCCTGGAAACAGCCAGATAAAACCGTCCTGTTCTCGGACTGGATAGGTGCGCAAACGACAGCTGGGAAGTTTTTGTTTTTTGCTCAAATAGGGGACATCGACACAGGTCCCAGTGCTGTTAAACTGCCAGCCGTGATAAACACATTCCAGCTGATCGCCCTGTACCTGACCGTGACTCAGACGCACCTGACGATGGGGGCAGCGATCTTCTAGGGCATAAACAGTGTGGGTGCGATCGCGATACAGCACAATCTGCTGTTGCCAGAGCACTACCCCCAGGGGGCTATCGGTTAGTTCGCTGCTTTGGGCTACCACATACCAGTGGTTTAGGTTAATGGGGGCACGACGAACAGCCGTAATCAATGCTGAAGATGATTGACTAGGGGATGCAATGGAAATGGGTTGAACCATTGGACTCTCTATAGAAAGCATCGCGGCATAGATTACACCCTAACGCACCCACAACTCTTGAAGCACTACATAAAATAAAGAAAGTGAACCCTGGGCAAACCGGATGGTCTACCACCAGAAACTGCTGTATCAGGAATTAACTCATCAATGCTTAAATCAACTCAATGGCTGTTGGCTTTGACGCTGCTCGGCTGTCAGACTCAGCCGTCCGTCTCAAGTACAACCCTAGACTCAGTTGATGACAGTGCCCCCTATACTGAGGCGGCCGATGCGGACAATGATGAAGTGGCCAGTGCGGCAAACGACACTACCGCGCCCCTATGGGTGAGTGATTTGAGTGACTCAGACTGGATGAGTACCTGGGAACCGCGCAGTGGTAAGTCTTGGGGATTTGATAATTTAGAAATCCGCTCTGACGACGTATTTGACCATGTGCTGCGGGTGTACTATCCGGAGGGAAGTGCCAGTCCGTCTGTATCGCGCCAGAACGACGTGTCACTGGGGGGAGCGCAGTTTTACGCGGATCTGTTTGTGCCACCCCATGATGAACTGCGGCTTAGCTACTATGTCAAATTTGCAGAGGGGTTTGACTTTGTAAAAGGGGGTAAGCTGCCGGGGTTGTTTGGCGGCGCTGGCGCTAGCGGTGGCCGCATTCCCGACGGCGCTGATGGGTTTTCTACGCGGCTCATGTGGCGTACAGAGGGTCAGGGTGAGGTCTATGCCTATCTCCCCACCAGTGAGAGTTTTGGCACATCCATTGACCGGGGGGCGTGGCAGTTTGAGCCAGGGGTTTGGTACAAACTTGACCAGGAGATTATGCTCAATACGCCTGATGTGGCCGATGGTGAAATCAGGCTGTGGGTTAATGACACTCTGGTGATTGAACAAACAGAGATTCTGTTCCGCACCGTCGATGCGCTACAAATCAACGGAATTTTCTTTTCCACATTTTTTGGTGGAGGCGATCCATCTTGGGCCACCCCCCAGGACACCTATGTGGAGTTTGCTAACTTTTCGGTAACGACTGTAAACTAAATGGCCGTCCTTGAACGACAATTTTCTCAACGGTGACATTGTCTGTGTTGGTCAGCGTTAACGGTTCACGGACAGTGGGTGCGATCGCAAGATTACTCAAAGAGCTATCCACCACCTGCTGCAGCCTAATACCGTCGAGCTGGGCAACAGCGGCGGTATCCGTGGACCTGAGGCTAAACCCAGTAAAATGAATCTGCTCTAGTGTGGATGAATGCTCTGGCTGCACCATTAAAACCGCATTCGCCTTTGAACGATCAAACTGAGCGGCCAGAATCGTGCGGTCTGGCCCCTGCCCTCTGAGGGTAAGCTGACCGCGACCAATGGTCACAGGCTCCAGTAGATCAATCTCACCAATGGGTAATATCAGCTCCACGGGCTGATCAGTCGGTAAGTCTTGAGAAAGGTGATCGAGCAGTGTCTGGAGTGCCTGACTGTCATCTTGACCATCGCTGGGCCAAATGCCATAGTCCATCACCTCAACCACTTGTGGAGTTTGAACAACAGTAGACTGACGGGTTAATCGCAGACCGGCAATATCCCAGACAGGGTTAAGATTGCCCGTTAGCCAACACAAAACCACCCCAAACACAAACAGCTGAACATACAGCAACAGCCGCGAGGTGCCCAGTTTGACGCTTCTTTCTAACCCTTCGCCATGGGCTGAAACACTCTGAGAGCCACGATTAGTCCACTTTTGTTGTGCCAGATTCATTTGAGTCCAAATTTTTACCAGGGAGCCGCCCCACTGAGATAACAACAACAGCGGTAGGTGAATCAGCTTAAGCGTAGAACTACGTCCCCAAAACGTCAGCATCAGCATCAACGAGCGACTACAGATCACCCAAAACACCACAATAGCCGTGGCTTTCCAATATCCTAGGAAAAGAGACACCAGCTAAAAACCTGGGGTAATTAAACAGGTCCAAAAACTAATCCGCTGATCGCACAGACTATACCAGGTAAACCAGCCGGTTGTCATAGGTCCTAACCCGATGGCTCGACCATTGTTGCGCAACATGTTGCCATACCAGCGGCGCATATTGTTATAGGCGCGATCTATCACAGAACCCGATAGAGACTCAATCGAGTTAACAACGGCATCAGGCACATACAGCATGTCGTACCTATGCTGCAACAGCCAGTACCAGGTGCTTTTATCATCCCCTGATAAAAACTTAAATCGTCCCCACAGCCAATCATTGAGATAGTCTTGCTCCAGCTGACCCGCAAAGGACGGCTGAAGCGCCGCTTCCGCTCGAAATAACGAAAATCGTCCAGTCAAACACATGACCTTATGGGACAGAGAATCGGAACACATCTGCATGTGTCGCTGGGCAAATCGCAGATGAAACCACTCTGAAAAGAAGTACGAGCCCTTAACGACCGGGAGTTCATCTGTTGTCAGTGCCCCCATTTTGGGAAACAGTCGGAAAAACGGCAAACAGTGTCGCAGCGTACCCGGTAATAATTCAGAATCACCATCCATCAGAGCAATGACGGTATCTGCTGGCAGGTCTAGCTGTGATAAATGACGCAAGCTATCGGCCATGGCCTTACGCTTGCCCTCGTTCTGCGTCATTAACACCAGCTGCACCCACTCAAGTCCAGGATCTTCTCGTTCGACGATGGCTTGAATGGCGGCATTCTCATCATCACTACTGCTGTTTACCAACACAGTGGTGGGCCGAGCCAGGGTTTTCGCTTCACCCACAATAGCCTTAAACACTCGCTCTGTGATCCAGGGTTGTTCTTTATAGGTGGGGACTAAAAAACACATGTGGGGTAACTCTTCAACGGGGACGGCATCAGCTCGACGACGCCACTTAGGAAACGCCCTGTGGAGATAGTAGCGAGCCCGCATCATCCGTAGTAAAAACCAGGACCAGCGCCAAATACCCACAAAGCCTAGACTCACTAACCCAAAAACAATCCAAATGGCAAGTTGACCAGCATTTTGCAGTAAATATAAGCCACTAAGACCCACCCCAAACAGGGCTAAGAATGCAGCCATGTTGATATAATCACCCATGGTGCGATGTCTAGTTACAGGCATGACTATCCAATAATTAAAGACTCAATAATTTAGAGACGAGGCAACCGATCTAGAAAGCTCAGAGGATTACTCTGGGTTGCAAATGTCAGCTTGGCAGATTCACCCACACCACAGAATCGATAGGCTTCTTCTTGTATCTGAGTAGGTGGCATACTCACCCGTATTCGGGCTAGGGGCTGCCCAGCCAAATGTGATGCCACGGCTGGGATAAGCGCTTCAGATCGAGCTTTGGTGATCTCACTGGTGCTGATGGCCGTGACAAATTCCACCTCACCAATTAATGTCTCAGATTGGCCTCCGTACTGAATTCGCACTGGCTTGCTGGTATCAATTCGATTGGCTTGGTCTGCCGTCACTAACGTCTCCACCCAAAGAACATTACAGTCCAACAGCGATAATAGTGCTGTTGGGCGATTGACCTGCTCTCCAGCATCGTGGTGTGTGATGTGAACCACCCCCTCAAAGGGAGCCACTAGAGGAATCAAGGATGAATTCAACCCCGTGTCAGAGACAGGAGGAATCGGTAATGGGGTTGTATCAGAAACAGTCTGACCAGCCGCAACGTTGACCGTTTCAGGAGAGCGTTGCTGTAGTTCTAAGGCCAATAGCTCCGTTTGCCTAGTCTGTTGCTGAATTTCTTCAACCAGACGTCGCTGTTGTGATTGCAAATCCTTAAGTGTGGACTGGAGTGGAGCCTGCTGAGCTAGAGCATCGGCTTCAATGCGAGCAATCGACTGCTCAGACTGTGCCTGTTGTACAGCGGCCTGCAGAGAACGCCAGTCAGCTTCGAGTTCATCAACTTCTTGTTGAGAGACGGCGCCTCTAGCTAGCAGCTGACTAAACCGCTCATATTTATTACGAGCCGCGGTCGCTTGGGATATCGCGGCTGTAACAGCCGCATCAGCATACCCAACTGTTTCGGCAGCGATAGTCAAGGTGGTTCCTTCAACAATCTGTTCCTGTCGGTCTAGCTCCTGTAGCTGCTGGTTTAATAGTTCCAGCGTTTGCTGAGCAGAGGTAAAACGGATTTCTAATGCCTGGGTAGACAACTGATCTGTTGGCACAGTATCAGCCACCAATAAAACATTGTTGTCTAATGACATGGGCATTAGCTGCGCTAACACTTGCCCGGCTCGTACTCGGGCTCCCGATCGTGCATAAAAGCTGTGCACTGTCCCATCAACGGGGGCTTGAATCCGGACAGCTCGACCATTGATCAAACCGCTGTCAACGGTCACGTGAGTTAAGCGATAGGAAATCGATGCTAAACCAGCACCGACGGCTAAAACACCAGCAGAGATATAGGCTAATCCAATAAGTCCACGCCACCAAGTAGAAATTTCTTCGTCGGCAGTGTCTTGAGAATTTGTGTTAGGAGAAATCTTTGGCTTAGGAGCCTTAGACAAAGAGTCAACCATAAATCGTAACGAATAATTCGTAAGAGCTTATTTGTAGTGAAAAATGCTTATGCGCATTCATCAAAAATATTACATATATATTTTTGACCCATTACTTAATAGCAATGACTTCATAGCATTCAAATAAATACAGGAGACTATGCTAATTTCCCACCAAGGAATTCATGGCCAACCTCAGAATTAAAGCCAGGAAAAAACCCAAAAGCTTTAATTAAAAAACAACTTTAAATTGAGGTATAAAATGACACTTGTAATATCTATTAGACCCGTTTTGAAAAAAAGTTTCGTGGGTTTATGGCAACTTTACTCAGAGGATTTTATATGTAGATACACGCAGTAATTAATTCGCTTTAAATCCTTTTAAATTCGAGAGGTCTAGACAAAATTTATTAAAAAAAATAGGTGTTTAGCTATTCTAAATCTGAAGATTAATCACGTTAGCGCAGATTGCAAACTGGCACAAAAGGAAGCTTGGGCAGCTGGATTGCCGAAACGCTTAATCTGACACTTAAAAAACGGTGTTGTCGGATACAAAGATAGTGAGCCCAAAAATCTACTTCTATACCCTAAACACCCCTTCAGGATTAACCGACATCAGCGGACGGCGAGCCGCCCCCTCCTGCTGCAACACTTCATTAGCCGCCAGTAAACCACTACTACCGGCCCGCTCCATCAAACCACAGGGAAACGGCATCTTCACCCAGTCTCCAGCAAACATCAGGTTGGAGACAGCTGTAGCACTGCTAGGACGATTAGGATAGCTGCCTGGGGGAAATCCGGCAAAGTTTTTTTGGTTCACCAGCTCCTGGTGCAAAATAGTGGCTCCATCCAGTTCAGGAACAATCTCACATAGCTCTCGCTTAAATGTTTCTAAAAGAGCCTGCTGGGTAGGAAATTCTTTTTCTTTGTAACAGTAGGCATGGAGTTCTACCACACTACCACCTGTGTCTTCGGCCCATTTTGCATAGTCTCCCTGGACTTTATGGTAGAGCGTAATGCTGTCGGTGAGATCATATCCAGAGAGAGACGTAAACCAGCTTTGTTCCCAATTAAAGTCACGATCTAGCCAAAACCGACCCACGGCAAATGGGTCAGCTACCTGTAGCTCATTCACCTGGGCCAGCACGGTGGGGTGTGAGTTCCCTTGGGACAGCGAAAAGAGATTTTTGATGCCGGGAATATCAGCGGCGAATATAAAGTAGTCGGCTTCTAAATTTTTGACTAGTTCATCAGTCTCGCTAACGGGGTTAGCGGCCATTAGCTGAATTTTATCGGTCTCTCGTGCAATCACCTTAAACTGGGCTAAATTCTCTTGGGCAGGGCCTCTAACTACCTGACCAGCAGCATCATAGGTGGCTCCATGACAGGGGCAGATAAACCCACTGCCATCGGCGGCTTTGTTGACGCTGCAGCCCTGGTGGGTACAGGTGAGAGAGATAGCTTTGTCACTGTTTACCGCAACAGCAAACAGGTTGTCGCCAGCACCGTAATAGTCAGTTGTTGACGTACTTAAAAGCGGGTTGCGATCGCACCAAAACGGCACCGAGTTCAGCGCGATTGGCCCTTTTTGATAGTTAACACTGGCAATGTTACCGTCGGCCCAGTTGATCTGACTAACGGTCACTCCCGTCAGCAGACGTCCGCCATTGGCCTCAATTGCAGTGCTGATGGGGTCCACTAAACAGCGGCCCATATCTTCGCAGGTGCCATTAAAGGCTAATCCTTCCGGGTTACCAAAAAAGTAAAAATGGAAAAACTGCATCAGTTCGCCCGCACTGAGCATATCTGGCGAGTTAAGGCTAGATTTGGCAAACGGCAAAAAGTACAGATCGTATAGCCCCTGAGGAAACTGTCCCTGACCCCATTCATCCACCGACAAATGATCTAACCGCTCATAGGTCTGGGGCATCCGAAAGCTGGTAATCTCACGAAAAACTTCTAAATGTTTAATTTTCGTAAGGTTAATACCCCATTTCAACCGATTTTCAGACGAAATAGCCAGATCGACAATATTCCACGGAAATGCTGCATTACTCGGATAAAATGCTTCAGGCTCATAGCCATTTTTATAGAGAACGGCGTAGAAATTTAAGGACTGAAAATTGTCCTGAGCCTTTAGCTCGTCAACTAGACTAAACAAATTGTAGTACTGGGGAAAAAAGCCATGGAACCCATGCTCCATTCGCAGCTCATGCTCCCCGACCTGAATTGGCCAGCTGGCAATTTTCCCGCCCAGCTGGGGCGAGCGTTCCAACAACGTTACACTCACACCGCGTTTGCTCAGCTCGTAAGCCGCGGCCAAACCCGCTAGCCCACCGCCAACGACAACGGCAGTGGTAGAACGACCCACTTTTTGGGGTAAATCAAGCCGGTCAACCTGGTGAAGTGTAGGTTTGGGCTTAGCAAAGCGGGTATAGCCTAGAGTGCCACCAACGGCTCCAACTCCTAATAGCTTAAGCGCACTCCGTCGAGAAATGTCAGGAGATTGCCAGGTTTCAGGGAATAGATTCATTAAGAAGATACGAGTAATCGGTGAGTGCTTAAAGGTCAAGGAAATGGAGCTATCAGCCAGTTCAGCACACAAACTGGCCAAAAAATATACGGAGACCCAGGATGTAGTGGATTACCGATAAGCCTATTTAATTTGCTCAGAGTTAAACAAAGACCGCTTAACCGTTAGATGTTTAAATTATTCGGCAAAGGTCTCCATACCCAGGTCTGAGGTGTCTGCTAGTGATTTGATATGAACCTTGACCACATCGTTCGGGACGACGTGATATAAATCAATTTCGGTACAAATCTTAAACCATAGCGTACCGTAGCAAGAAAACCTTCATGATTCATTTAGCCGCCCGGTACTGGCAAGAAATCATGGCTGTCGCTCAGCGCATTCTTTTAGAGCTGATTCGACGGCGACGCAGTTTGATTTTTTGGGCAATTTTTCCAGCATTGCTGCTGTTTTTGAACGGGGCCATCACGGCAGAACGGGCTCAGCTCGATCTCGCCGATGCGCTGGAGATTGTTGCTCCACCTACATTGATCGGGGCCGCGCTGTTTTTTAGCTGTTTGGGGGGCAGCGTAGCGACAGTTGTGGCTGAACGTGAGCAAAACACCCTAAAACGGCTGTTTTTATCACCGCTGCGCGGGGTGTCTTATTTTTTGGGCATTGTCGTCGCCCACAGCGCCATTGGGGTGGGTCAGGCATTGCTGGTGTTTGCGATCGCACTCGTTCTAGGCGCTACTTTTCCCGGTTCCTGGCTTTTGGCGGGGGTAATCATTTTGCTGAGCATTTTGGCCTATGTCGGTGTGGGGTTTATTTTGGGTACCCAGTTTGCCCGCCGCACTGAGGATGTCAATGCCCTGGTCGCCGCTTTTGGGGTACCGCTACTGATTTTGGGCGGGGCCTTTATGCCCACCTCAATTTTTCCCGATTCGCTGCTGCGGCTGGCCCAGTTTAATCCCATTTTTCATATGACCGAGGCCCTGACCCTGACGATGGCAGGCGACTCTGCCGGTGCGCATATTAGTTTTCTCGGTCTGTTTGCCCTGGCCATGGTGGTGAGTGGCTGGCTTTCTTATCGCCGGATGTTGCGTCTGGAACGACAGCTGTAGGGCAGCCTGCAGAACAGGCTAAGATAGCAACAATGGACTTGGGTTTACCCATATGATTGCGATCTCACCCATCCAATGGCGCATCGGGGCGACCAAAGCATTCCACGTTTCAAATATGCCAATGGTCATTTAACCCTTGTTAGCCCTCCTAGAGCCATTCGATCTGCTGTCTGAGCCAGATTTTGAGTTGAGAAAAACGGGTCTAACTGGGTCTGCGCAGTAACCAAAGAAAAAAGGGACCGCCAAAGGCCGCAGTAACAATTCCAACGGGCAACTCTTCTGGGGCAATGATAGTCCGACCAATCAGGTCAACCACTACCATAAACAGACCACCCCCCAGGGCAGCTAACGTCAGTACCTGGCGATGGTCGCTGCCCACAGCAAGACGCACAATGTGGGGCACCATTAGCCCAACAAAACCAATGGCACCGCTGACTGCCACCACTGCACCGACCATCAGCGAGGTGATAACAAATAGCTGTATGCGAAAACGCTCAATGTTAATCCCCAGACCGATGGCGCGTTCGTCTCCCATGAGTAAAACATTGAGCTGTCGTGCTTGGAAAATCAGATAGGTGGTGAGCACCACCACCACCACGGCCGGTGGTCCCAGATGCTCCCATCGGGCTCGCCCAAAGCTACCGGCTAGCCAGGAGAGCACCAGACCCACCTGGCTATTGGCCTGGAAGCTAGCTCGTAACACTAGATAGCTGGTGACTGCCGAGAGAGTATAGCTGAGGGCCACCCCCGATAAAATAAGCCGTAGGGGCGTAATGCGACCTCGCTGTTGGGCAAACAGATACACTAAAATCATCGCCAACAGCGCCCCAATAAAGGCGGCTACGGTCAAAGAGAGGTCGCCAAACGGGCGTGCCCCCAGGGTTAAGACCAGGACAGCCCCCACCGTTGCGCCGTAGGAGACACCAAAAACAAACGGATCGGCTAAGGGGTTACGAGCAATCGCCTGCAGTGTCGTACCGCTGACCGAGAGAGCGGCACCCACAATAACGGCCAGCAACACCCTGGGTAATCGAAAGACCCAGACAATTTGATCGGCGGTGGGTGTCCAGCTAGGGGTGATAGCCCCAGGCAGCAGGTGCGACAGGATAATTTGTACAACTTGACTAAAGGGTACGGCGACTGAGCCCACAGAAACAGCGGCAACACTGGTGAGTGTCGTTGCGATCGCCAGACCAAACAGCCACAGTCTAAAGGGTGTCAAAACACGTTTGGCCATAGGCTGTGGCTGATTTAGACGGTGGGTCATTACTCAAACGCTTCTGGATGAAGGGCTCGGGCAATTTTTTCTAGACCGTCCACAATGCGAATGCTGGCCTCGGTCTCAATGGTGGGAATGGGGTAAAGACGGCCATTTTGAACGGCGGGTAGATTGGGAAATGTGTCGGTCAAAAATGTTTTTAACATGTCTGCATCCTGACCTGGATAGGTGCCCATCAATATGACGTCAGCGTTTGAGTTGGCAAACTCTTCCAGACCCACTTGAAATATGGTTTGATCAAAAATAGAGTCGCCTCCGGCCTGACGGACAGCATCACCCCAAACCCCAGCATTTAAAACACTGAGTGGACCTTCCCCACCGTTGTAAAAGATGGTTGGCACCGTAGGGAGTCCCTCGACCGTTTGCAGAATCTCTGTCTGTTGCTGCTGCAGTTTTTCCACCAAAGCGCTGCCGCGGTCGGGCACGCCAAAAATTGTGGCCAGCATCTGGAGGTCGTCATAGACAACATCAATCCCTCGAGTCAATGCCTCACCAGGGTTACAGCTTGAGCCTGTGGAAACAACCTGCACCCCAGCCTCAGTCAGTTCGGTAACGGTGGCATAGCCTTGGGCCGGATCAAAGGCAAATCCATCCAACCCTTCTGACACCACCAGGTCAGGGTTTAGCGATAGCAAAATCTCTCGTGGGGGCCAGCGCATACCGCTACCCAATGAGGGAATTGAATCGGCCACGGGTGCTAGAGCAGGCGGTAAATCGGTATAGTTGCCCGCTAGACCGATCAGCTGCTCCTGTATCCCTAGCGCCAGCAACATTTCGTTGGGGGGCTGCCACAAACTGACCGTCCGCTGGGGCGGTTGGTTAAAGGTGAGGGTGCGATCGCAATTCTCAATGGTAACTGGAAAACTCTCCAGGTCAGGCTGGGCCGGGGGTAGGTCTGAGAGTAGCGTCGCCACAAAGCTGGGCTCTTCTCCTGCAGTCACCGTTCCCTCTGGCTGAGAGACAGGATCGGCTGTCCGACAGGCGACAAAAACAATGGCGACTAGGAAAAGGCCAATAAATCGTAAACGGTTCATAAACGTTGTTTTTTATAGAAGCTGCAGCTATCAATCCAGCGTTCGGATGGCCGGGCTGACGGCCAGTATCGCGCTAACAGCTAGCATGGCCAAACCGCTGCCACCGTACAGCGCCCACAGATTGATATTGGCTAAGATACCCGCCAGAGCATAGGAGAAAGGGGCAACGCCAACCGAAGACAGCAGCCCCACTCCCATGACTCGACCCAAGACTTCGGGTGGGGTCTTTTTTTGAATCCAGGTGGTCCCAACAAGTAAAAAGAAACTGCTGCAGCCCCCCAAAATAGCACTGACAAGACTGGCTAACGGCCAGTTTGAAATAGTGCTCATGGTGACCATGCCCAATCCCTGAATGCTGGCTAATATCAGCATCAGCACTCCCAGTTTGGGTAATTGGGGCAGCCACTGGGGCAACAGTGTACCCATCAGCCCACCTGCACCCCAAGCAGAGATGGTAATCCCCAGGGCGAGGGCACTGGCGTTGGCAAAGCGCTCTTGAGCCAGGGTAAAGATGCCCACCTGTAACGGTCCGAGAAAGAGAAAGTTATAAATGGCCAGAGAGAGAATTAGGGTTCTCAAGGGCAGATTTTGCCACGTATACTGCAGTCCGGCAGAGATATCGCTGAGCAAACTGTTGCTGTCACCAGCAGCGCTGTCGGCAGCGGCACAGCAGCTCGGTGTGGCGGCGGCAGCGGCCCGCCCAGACTGATGAATCAGAAACAGAGCTGTCGTTGAGATCACAAAACTAACGGCATCCACGGCAAAAGCGATGCTGACGCCCATACTGGCAATCACAGCACCGGCCAGGGCTGGCCCCACCAGCAAAATCACCTGGTTGACGCTTTGACCCAGAATGTTGCTGGCCATCAGCTGCTCTTCTGACACCAGGCTGGGTACAATCGCCTCGGCGGCGGGTGAGAAGAATCCTTCGATGATGCCAAAGCTGAGGGCCAGGGCATAGAGATGCCACAGCTGGGTGGTTTCGGTGGCCACCAGCGTCGCTAAAATTGCCGTCAGACCGGCCCGTAAAATATTTGAGACCAGCATCACGGTTTTAGGCGAGATGCGATCGCTCAGGGCTCCGCCCAACACCATTAAAATAGCCCTAGGGATGGCAACAACCATAAGGACCGCACCCAGATTTAGGGGTGACCCGGTCAGGGCCAGCGTGAGCCAGGGGAGGGCAACAAAATAAAACTGGTCGCCCAGATTAGAGACACTTTCACCAATGGCCAATAGCCGAAAATTGCGATTGGTCAACGGCTGCCAAAGGGAGACAGGTGGCTGCTGAACAGACTGTTCGGGCGGAGTGTTTGTCATTTAATGTACCTTGCGTTCATAGCCTTGCCAGTAAGGGTCTCTCAACTTGCCTTTTTGCACTTTACCACTCGGTGTTCGAGGCAAGGTTTCGATAAAATCAACCGTGCGGGGGAGCTTAAAGTTGGCAATCTTACCCCGTGCAAAATTGATAATATCCAGATGGGTGGCAGCAGCATCAGGTTTTAACACCACCATGGCTTTGATGGCTTCCCCCCACTGGGGATCGGGAACACCAATGACAGCCACGTCGGCAATGGCCGGATGCTGATACAAAATGTTTTCCACTTCTGCTGGGTAAACATTTTCACTGGCGTAGCAGATCATGTCTTTGATGCGATCGCAAATAAAGATATAGCCGTCTTTATCTAAATACCCCGCATCCCCCGTATGAATCCAGCCGTCGACTAGAGTCTTGTCGGTGGCCTCGGGGAGTTTCCAATAGCCCACCATATTGGCTGGCGATCGCAGACAGATTTCACCAATCTCACCCACCGGCAGCGGTTTTTGTTGGGCATCTAAAACCGTTACAGAAACACCAGGAAACGGTTTGCCAGCAGCCTTTAACAGCTGGGGACGCTCAAGACTATGGGCACTGGCCGGTAGACACACAGCACAGTTGCCAGTTTCTGTCATGCCATAGATTTGGACAAAATCACAGGCAAAGGTGTTAATCGCCTGGGTGAGCAAGGTCTCAGCAATGGGAGAACCGCCGTAGACAATCGTATCTAGGGTGTCAAAATTAGTGGTACGGCTGCTGGGTTCTGCCAACATTGCCTGCATCATCGCCGGGACTAAACAGGTTTTGGTCACGCCGTAGGTGGTGATGGCCTGCAGCGCGGCGGCGGGCACAAAACTGGTTAACAACACATTTTCTGCCCCGGCCACCAGACCGCGAATGGCCCACCACAGCCCGCCAATGTGAAACAACGGCAGGGCGATCAGGCTAATATCTTGAGACCGCCAGCCAATCCACGGCTGCCCGGTACGGGCAAAGGCACGGGCAATCGCAAAAAAACTGTCGTGGACCAGCTGCACCCCCTTGGGATGGCCGGTTGTACCGCTGGTGTACATTTGCACAACAACCTGGTTTGAGGAAATTTTCACCACAGGTGCGGGGGTAGCAGCCGAGCGCCAGCTTTCATAGACTAGCCAGTCTGGCGGTACCGCCGGACTCTCTCCAGCGAGGGCAACGATGGTCTTGATTTGGGTTAGCTCAGGTAAGATTGATGCCACCGGTCTGTAAAACTTAGGACCGACAAACAACAGCTCAACCTCAGCATCTTGCAAAATATAGCGCACCTCAGGCGGGCTTAAGCGCCAGTTAACCGGGACTAGAACGGCTCCGATTTGGGCGCAGGCAAAGAGAATCTCATAGCCTTGCAAACAGTCTTGGGCCAGAAAAGCGACCCGTGCTCCAGGCTGAATGCCAACGGTTAACAGAGCCTGAGCCAGTTGCTGGCTACGCTGGTGCAGCTGCTGATAGGTGAGGGTTTGTCCCTGACAGGTGAGGGGCTGCCCCTGACAGATGAGGGTCTGTCCCTGACAGATTAGAGCCCTGCGCTCGGGAAATTGTTCAGCTTGGACTGCTGTGAGTTCGGCCAGGGTTTGGATCGCATTGTTGTAAATCATCAAACATCCTCAAAGACAGTAGACGGCATTGACGGTAGGCTTAAAAACTTGGCGCATGCTACAGGTCTAGACGGGGCAGGTTTAAGGCTGAAAGCAGTAGCTCAGGGGTGGCCATCAGAGACTCTAACCAGGTTTGATAGCGGTTAAATAGCTGTTCGACATCACTACGGGTCAATCGTTCGGTGCTATAGCGCACGACAATTCGGTGAGTGGTTGAGAGTTCAGCATAGATTTCTAAGGGTGTGGTTTCTGTGGTGCCGATGGTATATAGCTCGGTGGGAATATCCTGCCACTGATCGGCCTGGGATTGCAGATCCACCGGCTCCCACTGGGGCGAAGCCTCAGACGTTTGTACTGAGGGGGTCATGGTGATGCTGGCCAACAGATCGAGCGGGCGGTGATGTTTAACATGATCAATCACCTGCTGTAGGGGCACTTCTTTATGGTCAATGGCTTCATTTACGGTGGTCTGCAATCGCTGCAGAAATGTGAGGCCCGTATCGTCAGGGGAGAGTTGCGATCGCAAAATCTCGTCATTAATAATACAGCCAATCAGACGTTCTGTTTCTGGCATAGTTCGATTACCCACGGTGGCCACGACTAAAATCTCTTGTTGCTGAGCCCATTCCGCCAAGGTTAGTTTTAACCCGGCTAGAAGGACGACAAAGCTCGTCACTCCTTGGGCCCGGCTGCAGTCGGTGACGGCACTGGCTAACGCCGCTGGGAAGCGAGTAAAGTACTGGTGGGCGGTTTTGCGGGCGGGCGGCGGTGCCGGCGGCGATTGGCCGGCCGCTGGAGCTAGCTGCTGCTGCCAGTAGGTGAGCTGCTGTGCGATCGCAGTTTTGTTGTACACCTGTCGCTGCCACCGGGCAAAGTCGGCATACTGCCAGGACAGCTCAGGTAGATCTTTGGCCTGAATCAGACTGTCTAGCTCCTGCAGAAGAATGCTAAACGACCAGCCATCGGTGACAATGTGGTGCATGGTGATTAGCAACCAGTGCACTTGAGAACCGAGGCGAAAAAGTGCCGCTCGCAACAGGGGAGCCGTTGTTAAATTAAAGGGCCGCTGACCAATGTCTACACCCAGGCTAATGGCCTCAGCCTCACGCTGTTCTATGGGCAGGTGCTGCAAATCTTTATAGACCAGTGAGCAAGAAACCTCCGGCAAACTCTGTTGCATCGTCTCGTTAGCTGTCTCATCTGTGGTAAAGACAGTTCGCAAAATGCTATGGCGGCGAATAATCTGGTTTAAGCCGCGTTCAACTATCTCTGGGTCAAGCGTGCCGTTAAACCGCATCACCACCGAACTGTTTAGCCCCGCATCGGTTAGGTCAGCCTGCTGCATTTGCCAAATATACTGCTGAGAAAGAGAAAGCGGTGCGGTTGTGGAGTGCGACTGAACAATGGGGGCGGTCTGCGCCACCCTGGGCAGCGACTCAATGTGCTGGGCCAGGGCTGCCACCGTTGGCGCATCAAAAAGATAGCGCAGGGGAAACTCAACCGCAAAAGTCTGCCGGATGCGAAAGATTAGCGCTGTTGCCAGGAGCGAATGGCCACCCAGGTCAAAGAAACTATCCTCGACTCCCACCTGGGGCAGCTGCAAAATCTCTGCCCAGATCTCGGCTAGCTTAATCTCAGTGGGTGTAGACGGTGCTACAAAAGTCTTGCTGACCTGGTCTGGTGCAGGCAAAGCGCGACGGTCAACTTTACCATTGGGGCTCAAGGGTAGCTGTTCTAAAACCATAAAATATGTGGGTACCATATAGCCTGGCAAATGGTCTTTTATATGGTCTTTTATAAAGGGGCGCAACAGGTCTTGATCTTCATTTTTATCAGCCACCACATAGGCCACCAGCTGTGCTCCACCGGCCAGATCATCTCTGAGTACAACCACCCCGGCCTGTACCGCTGGATGCTCAGTTAAAACTGCCTCAATCTCGCCAATTTCGATGCGAAAGCCGCGTAGCTTTACCTGAGAATCACTGCGGCCCAACAGCTCGACGGAACCATCGTCGCGGTAGCGAGCGAGGTCGCCGGTCCTGTAAAGGATGGAGGGCTCTTCCTTTGCCTCCGCCGTTTTTCCTCTTTTCTCGTGCAAAAATCTTTTCTGGGTTAGCTCCGGTCGGTTCCAATACCCCCGCGCTAGACCCATGCCGCCAATATAAAGCTCTCCAAGGATACCGATGGGAACTGGCTGTAGGTCCGGGTTGAGAATATGGAGCTGAGTGTTGGCAAAGGGACGACCGCTGGGGACTGTCCCCTCATCGGGCAGATCCAGCGATGGTGATTCAAAATAGGTGCTGTCAATGGTGGCCTCGCTGAGACCATAGGAATTGATCACGCGGGTTGGGGACCCACACAATGTCTGCAGCTGGCGATAGTCTTCGACATAAAGGGTGTCAGACCCGACCACCAGGAGTCTCATAAAGTCGAGGTTTTGTTGGGTTTGGTGCAGGTACTGCAGCAGCAGGCGCACGACCGCTGGTGAGAATTCGGCAGCATCAATTGCGGTTGTCTGCATTAGGGCATACAGCTGTTGGGGCTCTAGCAGATACTCGTTAGGACACAGCACTAATTGCGCACCGGAGCACAGCGCTCTGACCCAGTCACCGGTAAACACATCAAACGAGAAACTCGCCATCTGCAGGTGGCTAGAAAGACGTTTTAGATCGTAGGCTTCCTGCCAGGCGAAGTAGGCATTGACCAGGCTGCGATGCTCAATCATCACACCTTTGGCTTTGCCGGTTGAGCCAGAAGTGTAAACAATATAGCTAAGATTTTTGGGTTGAGCAGCCTGGGTTAGATTAGTGAGGGGAAATTGGGCGATGGCCTCCCACTGAGCATCCAAAACAATTGTAGCTTCGGTGCTGGGTAAACTCTCCACCAGCGTCGAGTGGGTCAGCACCAGCTGTGTTTGGGCGTCTTCGAGCATAAAGCTCAATCGCTCAGACGGATAGCTAGGATCTAGGGGCACATAGGCTCCCCCCGCTTTTAAGACCCCCAGCACTGCCACCAGCAGTTCTAACGATTTTTCTAAACAGATACCAACGCGCACCTCTGGCCCCACACCGTAGGTTTGCAAAAAGTGCCCTAGCCGATTGGCTTTCTCATTGAGTTGCCCGTAGCTCAGATGGTGCTCTGCAAATACGACCGCTGTTGCCGCTGGCGTGCGTTCTACCTGAGCCTCAAATAGCTGATGGATGCAGGCTTGGGGATACAGCGTCTGGGTTTGTTGCCACCGCTCTTGTTGGGCTTGCTCATCAGGGGTCAGTAAATTTAAGGCAGCTATCGGTTGTTTGGGGTCAGCTACCACCGCCTTGAGTAGCTGCTGATAGTGCCCCATCAGTCGATCAATGGTCTCGGGTTTAAACAGATCGGTGTTGTATTCAACAAAACCCTCTAACCCTTCTGGACTCTCTCTCAGAGCCAGTTTGAGGTCAAATTTTGAGGTAATAATATCGGTTTCTAAAGCCTGAATAGTCAGCCCCGGTAGCTGCAGCTCGGGCGTTGGCGCATTTTGCAACACAAACATCACCTGAAACAGGGGCATATGGCTGAGACTGCGTTCCGGCTGCAGCACCTCCACCAGCTTTTCAAACGGCAAATCCTGGTAGGTGTAGGCATCCATGGCCACGTTATACACCCGCTTGAGCACCTCCTGAAAGGTAGGATTACCCGAAAGGTCGATGCGCAACACCAAAATGTTGACAAAGTAGCCAATCAGCCCGGCAGTCTCTGCTCGGTTGCGGTTGGCCACTGGAGCCCCGACCACAATGTCATCCTGAGCGCTGTAGCGGCGTAACAACACTTGAAAGACGGCCAGCAACAGCATAAACAGGGTAACGTTTGTTTGCTGTGCTAGCTGTCGTAGCTGCTGGCTTAGCTCGGTATCGACTTGAAAACGGGCACTGCTGCCGCTAAAGGTTTGTACCGGCGGGCGGGGGTAGTCGGTCGGTAAGGCTAATAATGGCGGAGCACCCGCCAGGGTACGTTGCCAGTGGGCCAGCATGGTGTCGAGCACAGCACCCTGCAAGTACTGTCGCTGCCAGCAGGCAAAGTCAGCATACTGAATGGGTAGCTCTGGCAAAGCAGGCGCACGGTCGTCTACAAAAGCGCTGTAGAACTCACCCAGTTCGCGCGCAAAGATATCGATGGACCAGCCATCGGCAACAATATGATGCAGCGTAATCACCAGCACATGATCCTCAGGGCCGCAGCGCAGCAGCCGCGATCGCATCAGTGGGCCATGGGGCAAGTCGAACACCTGTTTGGCCTCCTCAAAGATGAGGTCTTCAAGGCTTTGATTCGACAAAGCGGGCACATCCATCACCGGCAGCGACAGATTACTTTCAGAGTCAATCACCTGTGCCGGCTGGGTTTGACGCGTTGGAAATGCTGTTCTCAAGACAGTATGTCGCTGGCTGAGGGCATGCAAACTTTTTTCTAGAGCGATTATGTTCAGCTGTCCCTGCAGCCGTAGCGGCATTGGCATATTGTAGGTGGGGCCAATGCCCTCTAGCTGATTGAGAAACCACAGACTCTCCTGAGCATAGGACAGCGGCAGCTCTCCCTTCCCAAAAGCAGGCGTGATGGCTGGGGCAGCCTGAATCTTCTTCTGAGTGCTAACTTCAATTTGTTCGGCCAGCTGAGCAATAGTTGGAGCCTCAAACAGGGTCCGCAGCGGTAGCTCCACATCGACGGTTTGACGTAGCTGAGCAATCACCTGAGTGGCTAAAAGGGAATGTCCGCCCAGCTCAAAAAAGTTGTCGTAGATTCCAACTGTTTCTAGCTTTAAGAGCTTACACCAAATGTCGCTGACAGTGTGTTCAATCCGATCTCGCGGTGCGACAAACCCGGTTTCGACATGACGCTCAAACACATCTGGCACCGGCAATGCCCGTCGATCAATCTTGCCATTGGGCGACAGTGGCATTGTCTCAAGGGTCACAATATTAGAGGGCACCATATAGGTGGGCAGCCGACCTTTTAAGAAGGTACGTAGCCCTGAGATATCTAGCTGTTGCCCAGAGTTATCAAACGCTACATAGGCCACTAAATGCTGCTGATTATCGCCACGACTGTGTAAAGCAACAGCTGTCTCACTCACATTGGGATATTGTGCAATTACCGACTTGATCTCGCCAATTTCAATCCGAAATCCGCGTAGCTTAATCTGAGAGTCACTTCGGCCCACTAGCTCTACTGAGCCATCGCTGCGATAGCGGGCAAGGTCGCCAGTTTTGTAAAAAACGGAGGACGGAGGACGGAGAACGGAAAATCTTCTTTGTGCTTCTGTTGCTGCGTTAGCCTTCAAAAATCTCTGCTGGGTTAGCTCGGGTTGGTTTAAATAGCCCCGTGCCAGCCCGGCTCCGCTAATGTATAGCTCACCTACAATGCCGATGGGAACCGGCTGCTGGTCGCTATTGAGGATATGAATATGGGTGCCAACAAAGGGGTAGCCGATGGGGACTAGCCTGTGTGTGTCAGCGCAGTCGGCCAGGGGTACTTCAAAATAGGTGCTGTCAATGGTGGCTTCGCTGAGACCATAGGAGTTAATCAACCGTGTTGTGGGCGCACACAGCGGTTTGAGGGTGGTAAAATCTTGCCAGTAAACGCTGTCTGAGCCCACAACAAGCAGCTTTATAAAGGGTAGTGTGTGCTGGTTGGTTTGCAAATATTGCACCAGCTGTCTGAGCACAGGCGGAGAGAATTCGGCGGCCTCAATGGTGTGCGATCGCAGCTGCCCATAGAGTCGATCAGGATCAAGCAGCTACTCGATTGGGCGCCGCCCTAATTGCTCACCGGCGCATAGCGC
>JBHJIV010000228.1:0-16584 GCA_050043105.1 Leptolyngbyaceae cyanobacterium
CCAAGGGGTGATTGAAAACTGTTACGAGATATCGAGACAGTTGTTTGTGCCCGTCATTCGACAGTTTATTCTGGACCATGCAACAGAATCTACCTTCGCTTGACCCTATTGATGGCGCTTTTGTCAATGCGTAACTCCTAGATCTATGACTATCCAAGAAATCATTCAGCAGGCTCGTAATATGAGCGTTACTGACCAAATGCATTTGGTTAGCCAACTTGTGCAACTACTTGAGCAAACTATGCAGAAAACTGTACCTGCAGCTGAGGATTCTGTTGAGATAACTGCTCCTACTTCTGCCGTTGGAATTATCGCTGATTTGATTAAGACACCTGTTGCGTTTGATGGGACTCCTCTAACACGAGGGGAAATTTATGAGCGCTAAAAAACTATCGGGTTATTTTCTGGATTCCAATATCTGGATTTATGCGCTAGCCGATGGTCAGGATCAACAAAAGCAGGACGTGGCTGCTCAGCTAATTCGAACTACATCAGCTGTGGTGAGTACGCAGGTAATCAATGAGGTCTACATTAATCTCCTTCGAAAATCTTACTTTTCCGAGGAACAGGTCAGGGAACTCATCACTGCGTTTTATCAAGGATCACAGGTGATTCCATTTGATATGGAGATTTTGACACAGGCGTCTAGTTTGCGAGAACGGTATGCATTGTCTTTCTGGGATAGCTTAATCGTTGCCAGTGCCCTTCATGCAGGTCTTTCTACGTTGTATTCAGAGGATATGCAACATGGTCTGCTTGTTAATGGGCAGCTTGAAATTCTAAATCCTTTTGGTTAACTAGTAGGGTGTCCACCGCACACTATCCATTAAAAATTTTAGGGATTTCTGGCAGCCTGGGGTTATGCCAAGTATCTTAGTAGCGATACTGAGCAAATAGCCGTCTATGTCGTCCAAATCGCGCAGTTTTCTGGCCAGCCCTGAAGGAGTGCAAAAACTACAGGCTGCTAAAGCTGAACTGAACCTGAGCTTTGCAGCGATTGCTAAGCAGGCGGGCGTGAGTGCAGATACGGTGAGGCGGTTGTTTCACCCGGAGCGGGGTAAGCGGTTGAGTGAGGCAAGCCTTGCAGCTATTGCTGAGGTGTTGACAGTGACAACAGAAGAACTTGTTACTGCGGAAGAAAGCGAAAACCACGAAGGATTTATTGAGGCCCAAAAACGCATTCAGGAAGCTATAGAAAACAAAGCGACAGAACTGACCCTATCGGATTTAGAACTCACCTCTATACCGAAAGAATTAGGTCAGCTCAACAAACTGATGCAGCTTGATCTCTCTGACAACAAAATTACTTCCGTCCCCAAAGAAATCGGGCAGCTTAATAACCTAATCGAACTGAAATTCTCTCAAAATCAGCTGAGCTCTATACCTAAGGAACTAACTCAGCTCAAAAAACTGAAAGGCCTTTTCCTCAATCAAAATCAGCTGAGCTCTATACCTAAAGAGCTGACTCAACTCAGCAAGCTCGTGGTACTTGTTCTCGACCAAAATCAACTCGCCTCAGCACCTAAGGAACTGAGCAAGCTAAAAAACCTGGAATCTCTTTCCTTCTCGCAAAATCGACTCACTTCAATACCCAAAGAACTCGGACAGCTCAACAATCTCACAGAACTTTTTCTCAACCAAAATCGACTCACCTCAGTGCCTAAGGAGTTGAGTAAGCTACACAAACTGGGACTCCTTTCCTTCTCGCAAAATCAACTCACCTCCATACCCAGAGAATTCGGACAGCTCAATAACCTCACAGAGCTTTCTCTTGACCAAAATCAACTCACTTCAATACCCATGGAGCTTTGTCAGCTTAATAACCTCTCAGAGCTCCATCTCTCCAACAATAGACTGACAATGATACCCAAAGAGTTGGGTCAGCTCTCGAATCTGACACAACTTTTCCTCACTCAGAATTTTCTATCGCATATACCTAAAGAAATTGGTCAACTTACTAAACTCAAGCATTTTTATCTTGATGCTAACCAAATAGTTGCAATACCGAAAGAATTTGGTCAACTTATTCATCTGACTCGGATCGATCTTGACCAAAATCATCTGACTTCAATTCCTCAAGAGTTTGGTCAGCTGATGAATGTGACTCAAATATACCTTGATCAAAATCGTTTAGAGTTTTTGCCTAAAGAGTTGGAGCAACTCACAAAACTAGATCGACTTTATCTACACGGTAACGAGAAGTTAGGTATTGCTACAGAAATTCTTGGTCCTACCTGGCCAGAGGTTGACAAGGAAGGAATACCAGCCAAACCAGCAGATATTCTCAATTATTACTTCCGCATACAAGCCGATCGTCAGCCCCTAAACGAAGCAAAACTGATTCTTGTAGGTTTCGGTGCTGTGGGTAAAACCTCCCTGGTTAACCGTCTAATCCACAACACTTTTGACCCAACCTCAAAGAAAACTGAGGGTATTAACATTACTCAGTGGCCGTTGCAGCTTAATCAAAGCGAAGACATCACCCTCCATGTCTGGGATTTCGGTGGTCAAGAGATTATGCACTCCACGCACCAGTTCTTTCTCACCGAGCGTAGCCTCTACCTGTTAGTACTCAACGGTCGCCAAGGTCATGTAGATGCCGATGCCGAATACTGGCTAGAGCTAATTCAAAGCTTTGGAGGCGATTCACCCGTTATTGTTGTCCTAAACAAAGTCGCAGAACATCCCTTTGATATCAACCGCCGTGCCCTACAGCAAAAGTTTCCCAACATTTGTGAGTTCATTCAAACTGACTGTGATATAGAAATTGGGATTGACACTCTACGATCAACCATTGAAAGAGAAACAGACCGACTAGAACACCTACGAGACCCATTTCCCGGCAGTTGGTTTGAAATCAAGAGACGCCTTTCAGACATGGCCACCAACTATATATCCTTTGAAAAGTACCGAGAAATTTGCCAAGCCGATGGAGAAACCGAACCCAGTGCTCAAAACTCATTAGCCGTCCATCTCCATAGCCTCGGCATTGCCCTCAACTACAAAGACGATGGCCGCCTCCGCGACACTCACGTCCTCAATCCCCGTTGGGTCACCAACGGCATTTACACCCTTCTCAATGACCATGACCTCACCGCAACCAACGGTGAACTAGAAATTGACTGTCTCAACAGACTACTAGACCCCAAAGACTATCCAATAGAACGCCACGATTTCTTACTGGGCCTAATGCGCAAGTTCGAGCTATGCTTTCCGTTCCAGGATGATGAAAAGCGCTACCTCATTCCAGACTTACTCGACAAACAACAACCCAAAGCAGCATCTCAGTTTGCCCCCACTGAATGTCTAAACTTTCGCTACGCATACCCTATTTTGCCAGAGGGCTTGCTCCCTCGATTTATCGTTCGCACCCATGTTCTCAGTGACCACCAGCTCCGCTGGCGTACGGGCGTTATTCTCAATTTCGAAGGCAATCAAGCTTTGGTTAAAGCCGACCCTCAAGAAAAATCTGTCAGTATTAGTGTTAACGGCCCACTTAACAGCCGTCGTCGTTTACTAGCCATCATCCGGTCTGACTTTGAGCGCATCCACAGTAACTTCAAGTTTATTCCAAAAGAACTGGTACCTGTTCCTGACTATCCCGATATCACAGTCAACTATAAGGATCTACTTATTCGAGAAAGCAAGGGCAGACAATCATTTGAGGAAGTTGTTGGACATGAGTTACTTGAACTCAATGTTCAAGACTTACTCAACGGCGTAGATATCGAAGGCAGCCGCCAGAAAACATCTGACATCGAACGCCACGACCAGGCTCTAAAACTGTTCTACAGCTATGCTCACAAAGACGAAACCCTACGCAATCAACTCGAAACTCACCTCAAAATCCTCCAGCGTCAAAAGCTCATCCAACCCTGGCATGATCGCTGCATTGTTGCTGGTACAGACTGGGCTAAAGAAATTGACGACAATATCAAGCGAGCAGACATTATCTTGTTACTAATTAGCGCCGACTTTATCGCTTCAGACTACTGCTACGAAATTGAACTCAAACAAGCAATGAAACGTCACCATGCTGGCGAAGCCAGGGTTATTCCTGTCATTCTGCGCCATGTTGACTGGAAAAAAACACCATTTAGTGTCCTACAGTCATTCCCTACGAATGCAAAACCGATAACCTCATGGTCTGACCGTGATGAAGCCTGGCTTAATGTAGAGACTGCGATCAGAGAGGCAGTTGAGGATATTAAGTCTCAGCGGTATCGGTGAGGTGTTTTTGTAATAAATCTATTTCAGCAGCTGAATCAGTCGCTGGCTTCGACTCCGCTCAGCCAGCTTGCAAACCGCTGGGTGAGCAAAGCCGAACCTAACTCAGCGTCTATTAAGATACTCAACACGTAATTGGCAACTCGCTGTCACAGAAATGTCATATCGGCTTCTTAAGCTAGGGACAACTGAAGCGAAACTGTCCTAAATCATGTCCAATTCGATTCATCGCAAATTTACCCGTCCCTGGCGTTTCTCAGTTCTTGGCAGCCTGTTTATGGGCGCTGGGCTTGCTACAGCGGGTAGCTTTTTGGCTTGGTCACCTGAGTCACCGCTGCGCAGTGAAAATCGTGTGGCTATTGCTCAGACGACACCTGCCGCTCCGACCATTCCAACAGCAAATCCTAACTTAATTACCGACGTTGTTACCGGCGTTGGCCCAGCCGTTGTGCGTATCGATGCATCACGCACCGTCAGTCAGCGAATTCCAGATGTCTTTAATGACCCCACCTTTCGTCAATTTTTTGGCGGTCGTTTACCTCAAAGTGGTCAAGAGCGAACTGAGCGCGGTCTTGGGTCAGGCTTTATCGTAAGCCAGGACGGTCAGATTATTACCAACTCTCACGTCGTTGATGGCGCGGATACTGTCACAGTCACCCTTAAAGATGGTCGCATTCTAGAGGGGCAAGTACTCGGTAGTGACCCTGTCACAGATATCGCGGTCATCAAAGTAGATGAGCAAAATCTGCCTACAGTCGCCTTGGGTGATTCCGATCAACTGCAGCCTGGAGAGTGGTCTATCGCTATTGGTAACCCATTGGGCTTAGATAATACGGTTACTGTCGGTATTGTCAGCGCGGTGGGACGTTCCAGTAATCAGGTGGGTGTGCCCGACAAGCGAGTAGAGTTTATTCAAACAGACACTGCGATCAACCCTGGTAACTCAGGGGGGCCACTGCTCAATCAACAGGGCGAGGTCATTGGTGTGAATACGGCCATTATTAATGGTGCACAAGGGCTGGGCTTTGCAATCCCCATCAATATGGTGGAACGGATTGCGACCGAACTCGCTGAGACCGGCAGCGTAGAACATCCTTTCTTAGGAATTCAGATGATTACGCTGAGCCCAAATGTCAGGGAGGATATTAACACTAACCCTAGCAGCGGACTGTCTGTTGATGAAGATGAGGGTGTATTGATTGCGCGGGTTCTATCTGACTCACCTGCTGCTAAAAGTGGTCTCAGAGCTGGAGATGTGATTAAGTCAATCGATGGTAGTTCTGTAACTGAGTCAGACGAAGTGCAGCGGATTGTTGGCAACGGCAGAGTTGGTGAGCAACTGGCAATAGAGGTACAGCGTAATGGTGAACGTCAAACTGTAGCTGTCAGGCCTGAGAGCTTACCACAATAAGCCATAGTTTCTAATGCGATGGATGGGCACCTCTTTGCAGGTGCCCATTTTTATGTTTAAAGGGCTCAATTCAGCAGTATTGAGCCCCCTATTAATTCAGGAAAGCCCATGACTTTTCTTGAAGCAGCACAACAGTGTGGGCTATCAGACCCTCTTTAAGGCTTTCAGATTGTTGTTTAAACAACAATTTAAGCATTTATCAAAATCTCATTTATTTTTACATAGAAAAAACAAGAGATAATGTCACATTTTTGATTCAAGCGCACATCAGGGTGTAGACCTTCAAAGGTTTTATATACTCATGTTAAGCCCGTTAGAGTTTCAAACCACAATTGAATGCCCTCGATGCGGTAAACACTCGATTGTAAAACAAGGAAATACTGATTATCACTGTCTAAATTGCGGATTTCATAGAGATACGACAAGACATCAGTTGGGAGGTGAACCAGGCGGTTTTATCATGGCAATTCTAGTTAGCGCTTTGATAATTTTGCTGCTGTAGCTGAGAGCCGTAGATGCGATCGTACCTTACTATTCTCTGTTGAATTTCTAAGGAAGCATTTGTGTTCTCGAATACACAATCTGATCACTCCCTTAAATACAACACTTCTCAACCAGCGTCTTACCATCAAGGGTGCTTACTCAGCATGGCTATGAACCAAAATAGAAACACTTCTAAGTGCGATTCACATGGGTCAGTTGAACGTAGGTTACAAGATCTAAGAGACTATTTTAGTCGAGTGTTAGCCCTTAATAGAGAGAACGGCTTATGGAGAAACATTTGACAACTCGGCCATACAGCGGCCCATGAGTTTTTGCCACCCGGTTCTAAAATTCACCTACAGTCCGAAAAAACAAATCATTCTGTTGTCGTTGAAGTGAATGACTGGAATGATACTCTGCTAGTTTCTTATTCAGCTGGCACTAAACTTGGCGTTATTGACAAAGGGGTTGCACCTGTTGTGGTCGAACGTGTCGAGGTCAGTATTGTTGATGTAGAGGACTACCTCAACAATACCCAGCTAGATCAGCTTGCTAATTTTCAACAGAGCTGTGGCTTTCTGCTCACCTCCAACTATCAGCCGTAACTCTACTGCTAGCTGTTTTCTAAACAACACCCCCTTGGCACTGAGAATGGGGTTAGCAAAATTTGTCTATACATATGCGAGAAACATACATAAAAAATCTACAGTTCAGATCCCTGAACCTATGGCCGATAGAACACAACTACTCAATTTGTAATGAAATCGAAATTTTCAGAGTGCTCTTTAAGCTTATCGTTTTCCCAAAAGATTGACTCTCTATCTCTGTTTAGCTTTGCCCAGAGACTCTGACAGGAGAGGCATTGACGCATATATCAAGATATTTAAGGCCGAAAAAGCCGTTCGTAGATAGGCCTATCAGACTCATCAATGTCATGGAACTGAAACAGTACATCAAAGTTTTTCAAGCTGTAGCTTGCAATACTCTTGAACTCGTTGTACAAGTGAAGTAACCAATAAAGCGTATCGTCCGCTACTTAAGTATTTAATTTGAACGTCAAGGCATGTGTGGAGTTTTTGCCTAAGGATTTGTCTTGATAGATTTAGACAACTCCTCGGTTCTTGAATCTGCTGTCCAACTCAAAATTACAAACCACCCGAGAGCGACTGGAACATGCTTCAAGTCGCGATTGCTTACCCTCGTCATAACTGATTTTTACCATGTCTACTCTGCTAGATACTCGCCTAATCGCACTATATAGCCAACATTCTATTCAGTATGGCGATCTCTTAGAAATCTACGAGCTATCAACGGCTGAAACTACAGTTGAGTGTATTGACACCTACAGATTTGATGAACTTCTAGGCTTAGTTGTTCATCTATTTGTAACAACACAATCACAGCAAACCCGTAAAAAGCTCTCAACTCTGCTGCCCAAATTTGGCAGTGCAGCTGTCTTACCACTGCTTAAAATACTGTGCCGTCTGCCCGCTCAAGCTAGTGTTCACACCCTGGCACAGCAAAGCATTGCAGACATGGCAGTGTATGCGCTAATTATTGGGTTAGACCAAGTCTTAGTGTATGAAACGGATGAGCTATTACAAAAAGCAGCCATTCAGAAACTGATGCACATCATGCAAGACAACGAATCATCTATTTTGTTAGTCTTACCTAAGTTAGTTTCACAAAAGACTTGGGGCTTAATCAAGTTACAGCTGCTCCAAGACTCTTTCGAGCCCGAGCTTAACCATCTATCTCCTGAGCATAGAGAGGCTGTGCAACCAGATACTTTAGTTTTAGCCAACACTTTAGGGAGCTAATCGTTGAATAGCCCAATCAGATGGCTTATCTGTAAGGGAATACAAAAAGCGATCGTGTAAACGATTGGGTCTTCCTTGCCAAAATTCAAATCGATGAGGGAGTACTCGATATCCTCCCCAAGCTGATGGCAAGGGGACTTCTTTATTATGGAATTTCCGCTTCATCTCATCTAGCTTTAATTCTAGGATTTTACGGGAAGAGATCGCTGTGCTTTGTTGTGAGCACCAGGCTCCAATTTGGCTTCCGCGTGGTCGTGTGGTGAAATACTTCAGAGATTCAGCAGTAGGAATCTTGACGGCTTTTCCTGAAATGCGTACCTGACGTTCTAATGCAAGCCAGAAAAATAACAGTGATACGTTAGAGTTTTCTTCAATTTGACGGGCCTTTTCGCTTTCATAATTGGTAAAGAAAACAAACCCCTGACGGTCAAAATATTTCAGCAGCACCATCCGCTGTGATGGTTCTCCGATGGCTGATACGGTGGCTAAACTCATGGCATTGGGCTCTGGCACGTTGCGAACTGACGAGTCAGCGCTTACGCTATCGCAAGCCTGTTGAAACCAATGTTCAAACTGACTAAACGGATCTGAGGCCAGGTCTTCTCGGCTTAAACCGTCTCGACTATATTCTTGTCTTAAATCACCAACATCCATACTGTTTTAAGAATTTCTAGCAAGTACCCAAATCATAAAAGGGCTGGTCATCGGTTGAAAGTCTCCGTAGGCATAATCGCCATATAGCGCCAGGGTTTTAAACCCAGCATCGTTGAGCATCGCCTCAAATGTTTCCTTTTCCAAGACACTAAACTGAATCTCCATAAATCGCTTAGCCCGCATAGTTCCTTGGGGATCGTAGGTCTCAATAAACTGCAGACCATGAACAATTTTATTATCGGGATCATAGGTTTCCATCGTCCAGAGCATCAATGAACCTGACGCATCTGGCAAGGGGGGGTGGGCCCTGAGCTTTAATCGACCATCAACCGTTTTTAAGCGAATTTTGGGATTATGCAGTGAACAGATAAAACGCCCGTTTGATGATAAATGCTGATGAATTCGATCAAGCGCCTGTCGTTGCTCATGTTGGGACAATATCTCTGCAAACGATTGAAACGGCAACAGAATACGATCAAACTGCTTATTTAGATCAAGCTGACACACATCCACCGGATGAACAGTTGCAGAAAGACCATGCTGAGCCAATTTTCGCTCAAGAATAGCCAACATCTCAGGGGATTTATCCACACAGGATAGCCGCGCTCCTGCTTCAATTAAGGGCAATGAAATCCGTCCTGTACCGCACATCAGCTCTAAGATATCTGAAGATGCCCCCCTGACCTGGTCGAGCAAAAAGGGAATGTCTAAAGTTGTTTGGACATAGCTATCGTATATGTCGGCAATGTTGGCATATTTAATGGGTTGAGTCATGGCTCTATTCCTCCCCTTTGACGTGAGTGACGATTGATAAGCCATGATAGTTTGCGACTATCTTTTATAGACACAAACTCAATAAATATACGTTTTAGCTTACGAAAGCTAAACTAAACCACCGCTTGGGGCTCAATCTCAGTATTTAAGGGGTTAAGAGCGATGGTGACTCCTGTCACACACTTGACTCAGACAGTCTCAGAAATGCTCTAAGCAAACTTCAATTAGCAGTCAGAGCAAACTCAGACGGTCTTGGCATTCTTGTATTTACTGAAGCATATCGCTCAAATTTCTGGGGCTTTTTATTTCCCTCATGGGCTATCACCAACAGGGCGTACAGACGTTGTATGGAATGTCTTTTCTTGTCAGAATTTATAACGCTTGCTCATTTTTACCCCAACCGCTGCTCACGCTTTTTCCGCTCAATTGTCTCACAGACAATATCATAGGCTTCAGAAAATGTTTGAAAGGATTCTCGCGAGAAAATACCCTCTTCAGCAAGAGTCTCACCTGCCTCAAAAAAGAGTTTATGTAGACAGCGAGATAGCACATTGAGATCGCTGCTGACGGCATCAATTTTAGTCATTAGTTTAACGACATCATCTAGCGTAGATTGATGAAAAGCGTCGCTGTCTTTCTTTAATTTCACGTTCTATCATCTCACGAGCTGAAATGACAGATATTTAGGTTGTGTCAACCGTTTTAAAGAATAGAGAGACTGAGGAAGACTTGTCTGGAGAATCTGTCGACATTTGACTGGTCAACATACAACAGGGACATTGAGCTTGGTAAACGCACAAGCATACTAATTACTTTTTTCCGTTCAGTAATGGTCTCTACAATCCATGCGCCCGATTTTCTTAACAAAAGTTAAAATGTGCGTGTGAATCAAATCTGATGTGTCGGGCCGCGTCTAGAACACAGCGCGTCGCTCTGACCTTTTTACTCAAGGCAAACGGTAGGAACAGCCTATGACTACTTGGCGACTGGGACACAGTTTTAAGTTAATTGGTGGGTTGGGGCTGGCGCTGCTATTGCCCAGCTGCGGTTTCTTTACCCCCAGTGAGGCCCAGGTTAGCCAGTCAGGTCGTCCTGAAGCCCCACCCGCCGTCGAAACGGCGCGGGCTGAAGCTAGCACGTTGGCAGAACCACTGGAATATACTGGCACCACACAACCACAGCAGCAGTTTGCCCTACGGGCCCAAACCGCTGGTGAAGTGGTGGCGCTGAGCGCGGATATCGGCGACTCAGTGCAGCCCGGCGCAATACTGGCACAGATAGACAGTGGTTTACTAACAGCACGGGTGAACGAGGCCCAGGCAGAGCTATCGGTACGACGCTCTGAAGTTGCAGAAGGTCAAGTATCTATCGCCGATGCCCAGGCTGCTGCTGCTCAAGCCAAAGCCACACGCGACCAAGCCAAGATTGATGCAGACCGGCTACGGCAGCTGGCTAACCAGGGTGCAATTTCTCAGCAAGCGGCTGAGGCAGCGGAATTAGCCCTGGTGAATGCACAACAAGCTGTTAACTCTGCTGAGGCTCAAGTACGAGCACGGCAAAATGCGATCGCAGCTGCCACTAGCCGAGTTGATGCCCAGCAAGCCGTCGTTACAGAGGCCAAAGAACAGCTCGGATGGGTGCAGTTAACAGCGCAGCAGCCCGCTACGGTCCTTACCCGACTAGTCGACCCAGGTGACTATGTGCAGCCCGGCAGCACCCTGTTTGAACTGGGCGACCTCAGCACCCTCAAAGTTGCCGTACAAGTCTCTGAACTAGACTTAGAACAGCTCACGGTTGGGCAACCAGCCCAGATTCGCCTCGATGCCTTCCCAAACATTGAGGATATTACCGGTCGCATTACTCGCATTTCCCCAGTGGCCGACACCACATCGCGATTAATAACCGTGGAAGTCACCATGACCACCCCCGATAGTCGCATTGGCAGCGGGCTGCTAGCCCGAGTGAGATTTATACCACCTGGTAATGAACGCATTGTTGTACCAGCCAGTGCCCTAGAACACGGAGCTGACGAAAACACCATTTTTGTAATTGAACAGGAAAATAACCAAGCCACAGTAGTGGCACGGTCAGTAGACGTCGGACAAGAACAAAAAGGACGCATCGAGATTCTCTCTGGGCTAAAGCCCAACGAACCCTTTGTTGTAAAAAGTGATGGGCCACTAGAGGCCGGGCAAACAGTACGATTAAGCATTTTGTCCGAAGGACTGGGAGAGTAGGACATGAGTCTCAGTACCCTTGCCATCCGTCGTCATATCGCCACGCTGATGCTCTCGGTCGCCGTCATCGTGTTAGGTCTATTCTTCACATCGCAGCTACCCGTCGATCTGCTGCCCTCAATTACCTATCCACGTATTGGAGTACGGGCAGATGCACCAGGTATCTCACCCGATGTAGCAGTCGATGAAGTTACCCGCCCCCTAGAGCAGGCTCTAGCAGCCACAGAGGGCGTTGTCCAGATTGTCTCCCAAACCAGAGAAGGGCGCGTTAGTGTCGATTTATATTTTGAGCCAGGCGGTGACATTGACCAAGCCCTCAACGATGCAACCGCCACCCTAAATCGGGCGCGTGATCGACTGCCCGACACCATTGACCAGCCACGTCTATTTAAGTTTGACCCATCTCAGCTACCGGTCTATGAAATGGCCCTCACATCGGCAACACTACAGGGTAGAGATTTACGAATATTTGCCGACGAAGAACTAGCAAGAGAGCTAAACACCGTACCTGGCGTTGCCAGCGTCGATGTTTCAGGCGGTGCCCAGGAAGAAGTCCAGGTAAATCTTGACCCATCTCGCATGCAGACCCTGGGTTTAGGAATTACAGACGTGCTCGACACATTAGACGAGCGTAACCAAGATACCTCTGGGGGACGCATTCAAGGCCCCACCAGCGAACCCCTCACCCGTGTAGCAGGCAGATTTCGCGATGCCAATGAAATTCGCAGCCTTATCTTTGAGGTGGGCAATCAGCAAGTTTATCTGCGAGACTTTGCCGATGTGGTAGACGGCAGCGAAGAACAGCGTATCTTTGTAAACCTAAATGGCCAGTCAGCGGTCAAAGTCAGCATACAAAAACAACCCACCGCCAACACCATTGCCGTAGTCGATGGCATCAAACAGCGATTAAAGCAGCTCAAAATCTCAGGAGCAGTTCCTGCCGATCTTGTTGTCAATGTCACCTTAGACGAATCAATTTTTATCCAAAACGCGATCCGCAATGTCGCAACAGCAGGTCTGACAGGTACTGTGTTAGCAGCCATCGCCGTTCTTCTTTTTCTCGGCTCCCTGCGACAGACATTTATTATCGTTTTAGCCATTCCCCTGGCCACATTGGTCACCCTGTTACTCTCAGGACTATTTGGCTTGTCGCTCAATGTATTTAGCCTGGGAGGTCTTGCACTTGGCGTTGGCATTGTGGTAGACAACGCCATTGTCATGTTAGAAAACATTGCCGAAGGCGTCGCCCGCAGCCCGCGCTCAACCATTCGTCAAGCAGAAGCCAGCAGTCAGGAACTAGAGTCAGCTCTAGTCGCCTCAACAACAACAAATCTGGTGGCAGTGCTGCCATTTTTACTCATGGGTGGGTTTATCTCACTATTATTTAGCGAGCTAGTTATCACCATCAGTTTAGCCGTTGCCGCATCGTTGGTGGTTGCCCTGACCGTGGTCCCGACACTCACAGCGCGACTGTTAGCCGTCAAAAAATCCAGCGGCATCAAAACTTTTTGGCCAATTCAGTGGTTTGGTCGGCGTTTACAGGGGTTAACCTTGGGCTATGGAAAAACTCTCAGCTGGGTGCTGCAGCATAGAGTTACTGTCATCGCTGCGGCACTATTAGTGTTTGGTGGCGGCAGCTGGGCCATGGTGCAACAAATTCCGCAAGAGATTTTACCCAGCATCAGTAACGGGCAGGCCAGAGTATGGGTGCAGCTGCCGCCTGGCACCACCCTAGAAGAAAACCGCCAAGTAATGGCCGCTGTCGACGACGTTTTACTCGCTCAGCCAGAAACCGAATACGTCTTTAGCACAGCCGGTGGGTTTCTCTTTGGCAGCACCAGCATCGGCAATGCGCTGCGCGGTTCTAGCACCCTCACCCTAAAGCCGGGCACAGATGTCGAAGTCTTTACCGACCGCATGAATCAGGCACTGCGACAGCTTAACCTGGTAAACGCTCGGATGCGAGTCTCTCCCGGTTCTGTACGAGGTTTAATTCTTAGCAACTCGCCTGTACGTGGCGATGTGGATGTCATTTTGCAAAGCAGCGATACCGCACTGCTTGAGCAAGCGGGCCAACAAGTATTGGATGCTCTGGGACAGGCCACACTGGCTAGCTATCTGCCCGATGCAGCCCCACCCCAGCCCGAAATCCAGATTCGCCCTGACTGGGAGCGAGCGGCTGACGTCGGTCTCTCAGCCGAGGAGATTGGCCGCACTGTAGAAACAATCCTCTCGGGTACGGTGCCCACTCAGCTACAGCGCGGTGATCGACTGGTGGATGTGCGGGTACAAACTCCAAATAGTTTGGTACAAACTCCGGCTCAGCTCAGCCAGCTGCCGTTGCTGAGTGAGAACCAGCAGATACGTTTAGGCGATGTGACCACGATTGAAAGCGGTCAGTCATTGGGTGAAATTCAGCGAATTAATCAGCGGCAGGTGTTTATCATTGAGGGTCGCCTGGCAGAAGAAGCCAGCCTCGGTGAAGCTCTAGATGAAGTAGAGCAGATAATGACAACGGTAACCTTGCCAGACAGTGTAACTCGACTACCTAGCTTTAGTGCTCAAAGCAATGAAGCCATCCAGCAAGGGTTAGGGCTACTCGGGGGTCTAGCAGTTTTCTTAGTGTTTACCGTAATGGCAGTGCAGTACAACTCACTGATTGATCCGCTAGTAATTATGCTGACGGTGCCGCTAGCTTTGGCAGGCGGAATTTTGGGTCTATATGTAACCGAAACAGCGATTGGGGCAACAGTTGTTGTCGGAGCAGTGCTACTGGTGGGCATTGTGGTAAACAATGCAATTATTTTGGTGGAGCTGGCAAATCAGATTTATGTAACCGAGGAGTGCAGTCGCATGGTAGCCATGCTAAAAGCAGCTCCGCAGCGGTTACGACCGATTTTGATGACAACAGTAACAACAGTATTGGGAATGTTTCCGCTAGCGTTGGGTGTAGGCGAGGGCTCAGAGTTTTTGCAGCCGTTAGGAGTGGTGATTTTTGCGGGTCTGTCGTTGGCGACAGTGTTGACGCTATTTGTGATTCCTTGTTTCTATACATTGCTCCATGGGTTGGGCGATGGGTATGGATCTCCGCCCTCGGATGCTCAGTTGTTGGCAACATCATCTGTCCAGACGTTGGCTGAGCATGAGAAAACTGGACTTCCTCTCTAGTTGAAGACTATCCTAGGGTTCTCAGCCTATGAGCTAAACGGTTGATTCTACGAAGATAACACCAGCTGCTAGTTGTTTTGGCTCACACGTCAGGTCATCACGCTTCTCTTGAATATTTTTTAGCTGAACCTCAAGTTCACGCTTAACCTTTCTAAGCTGCCCCTCGGTTGCTGGAATGATTTGTTTTTTACCTTCTTGCCGAAAACGTTCCAAACGAGACTCCAATTCACTCTGTTTTCGTTCTGCAAAGGCGCGCGCACTCTTTTCTTGAATATTACAGCGATTCTCATTGTCGATATAAAAATCTTCCAGCGCTTGATCAAATGCTTTATCAATATACTCATTACAGGTTGATAGGTGAGCAAGCACACCGTCAATATCCTCAATGAAGTTTTGTACGTTTGGCTTGGTCTGTCCCTGCTTCATGAGCGTAGATAGTATAGCCTCAGAGTCTTGATCAGAGAGAACATGGCTATCATCAATGCGAATCATTTTATAGGCAATTTGGCTTTCTGTTTTAATGCCTGAAAATGTCCAGCGGTGTACCGAATAGGTATAAAGTCCCGGCGATAGATCAATCTCGTTTGTCTGTGTTTTGATTGCAGACACTGGATGTAGAGTCTGTTCCGAAGTTGTATACTGCTCCCGAATCCAGAGAATCAGCGGATGGGTGGGGTCTAAAAGCTCATTACGCTTACCCATACTGCCTGAAATTTTAGGATCAAAAAAGCAGCTCACGGGTCTACCTGACTTATGTAACTGTGTTGGTGTGGCGCAGCGATTCTTGCCTATAAAAAATTGCAAGTCAATCTTGGCCTGTTCGGATAAAGTAATGTTGTAAAGTTTGGTTTCATTGGTTTTTAGCTCAATCACCGTGCCAGGATAGTAACGAGAAAAACAATCTTCTACAAAGGCTAGCAGTTCGTCGGGCTGTAGCCATCTCCCCTGATCTCGACTCTTATTGATAGAGTCTAAAATGTGATCTGAAAAAGCCAACATATTGACAGCTTCGGTTTCTAGCTCATTTTGCAAGAGTCGATTTTTAATGAGCGTATCGCCGGTTAGAGTTGCCTGCTCTTCTTTCTCTTTAGGAGACAAGTCTGCAGAGAAGAGATCGACTAATAACTTTTCAGTAGCCTGACCTAAAATGCTTTCAATATCACCAATGCTCTCTTTAAATATCTGAATGCGATCTTAAAGTCGTTCAAGAATTCTTTCTTCAATAGTATCAATCAAGCTAAAGTTAATAATTGAAATACGCTCTGCAGGTTGCCCCAATCGATCTAAACGACCAATACGCTGCTCTACTCGCATTGGGTTCCAGGGCAGATCATAATTAACCAAAAACCGACAATGCTGCAGATCAATACCTTCGCTTCCTACCTCAGAAGATAATAGGACGGAAGGACCATCAATTTGGCGAAACTGTTCGACCGTTGTCCATTTACCGTCTCCCATATCCCCCATAATCAGACAGTTAGAGATAGTAGCTGCTCCTAAACGACGCTGTAAATACTTTAATGTTCCTCGAAAGTAGGCAAAAATTACAAATTTCTCATTAGAGTTTTTCTTGAGTTCTTTTTCGAGAAAACCTTGCAGTTCTAAATATTTGCTGTCACAAAACTCTAGCTCTCGAATATTTACTTTCTCCAGTGCTGAAGGTGTAGCGACTGATGTCAAGTTAGTACCACCTTGCTCCGATATTTTGCCAAAATCCTCCCAAAGAGCTTCGTCAACCAGGGCACTTAAAGAAGCATCACTTTGCCACGCTTCCAGCGCGGCTACCATACAGCTAGCCATTTGGCGCTGT
>JBHJIV010000229.1:0-3520 GCA_050043105.1 Leptolyngbyaceae cyanobacterium
ATCAAAGAGTACGGAGCGGCATCCGAGATGTTGCAAACCGCTCTGGGTGATATTGTGAGCAACAAACAATCTGTCGAAGCGGCTATGGCCCGGGCTCAAACAGAGACCGAAATACTACTAAGCCCGCCGGTTTCTCAGGGCGGTTAAGGGTTTGCTCTGCTAAACGCTGACGCGCCATCCACCACTGCCAGCCCACAAATAGTTGTATCAACAACAGTCCAATATTGGCGACGATTAACAGACGAATTTTGGTTTTCTCATCGCTTGCTGGGGCTACCTGGGGTGGCGAGGGGTTAACCAGACGTTCCATCAAAGCTTCAGCGTTAAGGGGTCGCTGCCCTGGGAAGGGGGCCATCATGTCATTTAAAAGTTGGGCGAACCAAGCATCGATGGGCTGCACTGTCTGCTCAAGCCAGTTGAGTTGTCCGGTGGTGTCATCTTCAGGTAAATCGATGGGATGTTTCCCCGTTAGCAGATAAACCAACGAACGACCCAGGGCGTAAAAGTCAGACTGGGGCACAGCACGACCGTTAATTTGCTCTAGGGGCGTGTACCCTGGTGACACCACACTGGTGATGTCGCGCTGCCCGGCCACCTTGGCAAAATAGGTGCTGGTCATGGGGCGGACGGTGCCAAAATCTACCAGGGCTAGCTGACCGCTGGGGCGCAGCATAATGTTAGCCAGCTTAATATCACGGTGAAACAGTTCTTCTTTATGAAGCTGGGCTAGTAAATCTACTAGCTGTTTCATCCAGTTAAGGGCGGTGTCTTGATCAATCGGGCCATGCTGCTGCAGCCAGCTGTCTAGATTGATGCCCTGGATATTCTCCATGACCAAACAGTAAAGCGGGCGACCCTCAATTTCTAGAGAGAAATAACCATCAGGGTCTACCTGTGGAATACCGGGATGTTTGAGGGTTTGTAATGTAGCGGCTTCACGCTCAAATAAGGGTTGAAGAATTTTCTTTTTTAGTACCTTGAGAACTTTTGTCTGCCCTCGATCATCAATTTCAAACACCTCAGAGGGTTCCCACTCATCTAGCTCCCGCAGCGGTCGGAGCAGTCGATAGCGGCCCTCTAGCAACAGAGGCGTGTGACAAGACTTGCAGTGAGACAGTCCGTCTGGGTTATCGCGATGCCTCCACCGAGGAATAATGCAGTAGCTCATGGTCACCTAAGGACGGTAGCGTCCGATTTGCTCCTAGGGTAGCTGTTCACAGACATATTCCATCACCACAGGTATCAGGGTAAAACCGGCAGGGCTTTTTTCAATTAGCGATTTGCTTAGCAGCGCACTAATGGCCGCTAGACCATCAGGATGTTGGATATCCTCAATGGACATCGGTTCAGCTTTTTCAGCCAGCTGACCGAGAATCTCTTGTTCTGCTTCCGATAACCGTTCATATTGCTGGTCAATTAAGTATTTGATATCGCCAAACATGGTACGACCATGTCTACGAAAGCGATCTACGTCCCCGTCAAACAACTCCTGGATAGTCATGGCGACAATTCTGAGCATCAGTGGGTTACCCCGATATTGATCGGTCAGCGCTTTCCAATGGGGTTTACCTGAGGCTGGCAGACGTTCTGCCGCTAAAAGCTGAGCAGCGTCGTCATATTTTAAGCCTCCTAATTCTAAATAACGAACGGGGCTATTGGTTGCTCTGGACCCGGAAATTTCTCGATTGCGTTCACGACTGGTAACCACCACGCAGCTTTGGTGCGGTTGCTCACCCAGCTGTTTTAAGAGTTCGCGATAGTTGCTGTAGTCTGGTTCATACTCACTGACAAGACTGCCGCTGCTGAGAATGCTTTCCAGATTGTCTAACACCACCAAACAGCGATGTTCCCGTAGGTAGCTCATTAGAGCGCTGAGCTGGTCATACCATTCGTCTGAATGGGATACCACATCGTCAGGCAGCTCGTTGAGCCATTGGCCTAGAACATTTTCAAGGGTGGGCTGATGACGCAGAGATTGCCAAATGACACCATCAAAGTGATTCTGTATCGCTTGCGCCAGGGTGATGGCCAGCGATGTTTTGCCCATCCCTACCGGGCCAATAATCGATATAAACCGACAGGCTGATGAGCCTAACATCCATTGCTGGAGCTGGTCTAGCTCCACCTGCCGACCATAGAGAATGGGGACATCCGGCATTTGCTCCCAGTTAATGGCAACCTGGGTGGTGCGGTAGCCTGCTGTCTCTAGCCAATCGGCGACATCGCGCCAGCTTTCTAGGGCGTTGCGATCGCGATCCGTCAGTTGTTCCCCATACCGATACAGCCCCTGGCTTAGGGCCACTTCCACTGTTCGTGCCTCAATGCCCTCATGGCTGGCAATTTCAGCTGGGCTATGGCGCAGTAGCAAACCCCGCAGTCGAGTTTTTTCTAAGTCTGTCAGCCCGTAGCGCTTATGGGGCATCAGTTCAGCCTTAGCCTTGGCCAGATCTTCATAAAGCTGGTCCAGATTCCACTGTGCGGCCGCTTGCGCAAAAAGCTGTTCTGTAGCCATAGATGGGACAACAAACTATGAATAATCTTACCTGATAGTCTTTAGCCATATGCAATCTTACCAAGCTTAGTTCATAACCTATTTCATAACCAGCAACAGGCTCTAGCCAACAGTCAGCACGCTTACGCTGAGGCCAGAAACACCTGTCGGAATGAAGCGTTTATGATTATGCTCAAACGGATGGCGAGCTGGCGTATTTTTACTGCAGCCATTGCTTGTTTTCTTTGTCTCACTATGGGGTTAGCCCAGGCAACAACGCCCTTCTTTTGGGACTCCATTGATGTAGATATGACCCTGGAGGCGAACGGTGACTTATTGGTAACAGAAACTCAAACCTATGTGTTTACGGATAGTCACAGCAATGAACGCTATCGATATATTCCCTTAGAGGGCATTAGCAGTATTACGGATGTCGCTATTTATGAAAACAACGAACCGCTAGCGGCCAAAACTGGGATTCGCAACAACAACTATTGGATACGTTGGCAGCATGACTTAACACCGCCTGAGGCTCATACATTTGTGATTAGTTATCGTGTGGTTGGCGGCATCCAGGTTCAAGCAGATCGCAGCCAGCTGTATTGGAATGCTCTATTTCCTCAGCGTGATGCCGCCATTAATCGAGGCCAGGTCACACTGCACGTACCTGATGCATTGGCAGGTCAGATCACCAGTTTTCAGGGTGAGGGGGTGCGAAGTCGCGATCGCAAGCTTGATAACACCACCTTTGAGTTTGTTACCGCTGGATCCCTGGCACCGCAAGATGCCCTAAATATTCGCCTAGAGTTTCCCACGGGCGTACTAGACATCACTCAGCCTCAGACTAACTATTGGGTCAAAAAACAGTCTCCTCTAGCAACGTTTTTTAGCTGGGCAGGAGCAGGTTTCTTGGTTATCTCGGTTGTGGGAGGCATCACCGCTGTCAGAAAACGTTGCCCCAACTGCGGTCAATTTGCCCTTGAGCGCCGCAGCCAGGTGATACAAAAAGCCACCCGTTACCAGAAGGGT
>JBHJIV010000230.1:0-6605 GCA_050043105.1 Leptolyngbyaceae cyanobacterium
TACAGAGGGAACGAGCAATCGCCACTCGCTGTTTATGCCCCCCTGAAAGCAGGTCAGGATAAGCCGACGCCTTTTCAGCTAAGCCAACCTTATCTAAATAAAAGTGTGCTCGTTCTTCCGCTTCATTGAGGGACAGTCGCAGCACTTTACGAGGTGACAGTGTGAGGTTATCTAAAACATTCATGTGGGGATAGAGGTTGAACTGCTGAAACACCATCCCTACTTTTGCCCGCAGCTGCTGTAGCGATTTAGCACTCAGATTAGATACCGACAGGTCAATATCATTGACGAGTAGCTGTCCACCGCTGATGTTTTCTAAACGATTAAAACACCGCAGCAGTGTACTTTTACCACATCCTGAAGAACCGATGATAGCGACAACTTCACCACGCTCAATCTGACCGTTAATGCCTTGCAACACCGATAGGTCGCCATAGTTTTTCTGCAGGTTTGCAAAATAAATTGCGGCTTCTGTCACAGCACACCTATCAATAACGTCTTGAAAGGCATAATACCTCTGACTTTGCGGGTAAACCACGAACCACAGTGTTTTTTAAGTCATCAATTCATTAGGAGCACTCCATGCCATCTCGAGAAGCAATGGAATTTAAGGACAGAATCGTTCGCCAATTAAATCAGGTGGCCCCTGTAACTGCTCGATTTATGTTCGGTGGCTATGGTCTCTACGCAGAGGGCGTCATGTTTGCTCTGATTGCTTACGAAACCCTCTATTTCAAAGTTGATGACAAAAATCGAGCTGACTATCTTGACTTTGGCATGGGGCCATTTCTCTACGAACGCCACGGTAAACCTATTCAAATGTCTTACTATCAGCTGCCAGAAACAGTTTTAGAAAATCCGATAGAACTGCTGAGCTGGATAGAAAAAGCACAGGCTGCAGCTCGACGCAGCAAGACGCCAAAGAGAGTAAAGAAAAGTAAGCAGTTATAGCGCTATAAACAACACTGTTTTTTAATTCCTGGTAGATTAAATTACTCGTTTGGGCCAGATATCAGCTTGATGCAGCCCTGGCGTCCTATCGTCTGCGGTAGGTTAGTTACTCAATAAAAATAAGGAGCCAATTGAGCTTTATGATACGGTCTCAATTTTTAAGAAATGCATTTTTGAGCCTAGGCGCGGCTGTCGTACTGGCTGCTTGCGGCGGTGGCGATACAGCCTCTACACCCAGCAGCGACGGTGGCGATGTCGCCACTGGTCCTTGGGTAGTGGGTACTGAGCCTGCTTTTCCTCCCTTTGAGTCTCAGGATGAAAATGGAGAACTTGTCGGTTTTGACATTGACCTGATGCAAGCCATTGGTGAGCAGGCCGGTGTTGAGGTGGAGTTCGAGAGTCTCCCGTTTGATGGACTAATTCCTGCGCTACAGGCTGGCACGATTGAAGCTGCCATTAGCGGCATGACCATTACCGAAGAGCGTGGCGAAACTGTAGATTTTTCTCGTCCCTACTTCCGTGCTGGTTTAGCGATCGCAGTGGCTGAGGACGATACAGAAACGACATCGCTAGAGAGCTTAGAAGGCAAGACCATCGCAGTACAAATTGGCACCACGGGTGCAAATATGGCTGGCTCTGTTAAGGATGCTAATGTCAGCACTTTTGATTCTGCACCATTGGCGCTACAGGAACTGTCCAATGGTAATGCTGATGCCGTAATTAACGATGCACCGGCAACATTAGATGCGATCGCAACTGGCAATATCGGCGGCGTCAAAGTTGTGGGCGAGCTGCTCACCGAAGAGTTCTATGGCATAGCAATGCCAAAGGATTCGCCTAATGTAGAAGCATTGAATACAGCCCTTGAGGAGCTGATCGCAAATGGCACCTATGATGCTATTTATGAAAAATGGTTTGGCACCACTCCTACTGGCACCTTACCTGAAGCGGCATTTTAGCGAGCTTAAACCTTAAAATTCCATGGAAGGCGCAGGTCTTCCATGGAATTTGAGCAATAATCCTACCCTCATCCCACAAGACTGGCCTAACTATTCACAGGACCTCACAGAGAGGCCCTACTGACGTGGAATATAATATTGATGCTCTGCCCGCCCTACTTCGGGGTGCCCTAACGACCATACAGCTGACAGCTCTCTCCATTTTCTTTGGCTTTATTGGCGGCACCTTACTCGGTACTGCTAGACTCTCCAAATTATGGCCCATCCGTTTGGCCACTCGCGCCTATATCGATTTTTTTCGCGGCACTCCGCTACTGGTCCAAATTTTCTGGATTTACTTCGGCTTTCCAGCCCTCTTCAAAAGCCTGGGCTTAAGCTTTACCTTTGACCGGTGGTCTGCTGGCGTTTTGGCCCTGAGTCTAAATTCGGCAGCCTATGTCGCTGAAATTGTCCGAGGTGGCATTCAATCTATTGATCGCGGTCAGTGGGAAGCCGCATCATCGATGGGTCTCAACTCAATTCAAACCCTGCGCTACATCGTCTTGCCCCAGGCCCTGCGTCGCATGATCCCCCCTCTAGGGAATGAGTTCACCACATTACTAAAAGACACTAGCTTAGTCGCTGTAATTGGTCTAGAAGAACTCTTTCGCCGCGGTCAGCTAACCGTCGCCACCAACTTTCGTGCCTTTGAAATCTATACAGCCGTTGGTTTGACGTATTTAGCCTTAAACCTAATATTCTCTCAGGGGTTCACTTGGCTAGAACGGTGGACGGATCCGGCTGAGAAGGCAAAAAGAAACGCCTGAGACTATTTTCGACGCTTTGATGATCGATGCTTGCTTCCTGGTGGCGTCCGGTGAGCGCCAAAATATTTTTCGCTACGATAGCGCAACCAAACTCGTAGCTGCTGTGGAACTTTTTCCTTCTGCACCTTTGTAAGTTGGTTATACAACTTTAGTGCTCGTTCACGCTCACGTCGGCACCCGGCATTGTTATGAGCATCCCATAGCTTTTTCGCCAGGCGAATACGACGATTGGTTTCTTTAATCAGAGCATCGCCCTGAAGCGGCTGGTCGGACATAGTAATTTAAGGACGTAGGCAGAGATTGTCACAGAACTAATTGTCGATTTTGATTAAGCGTGGCACCCTCATATAGTAGGCATTTTGATGCTTCTGCGTCACATTGACGAGACAAGGAAATGCTTTCACAAGACATGCATTGGCATAATCAATGTGAACAATAAACAGTTATGCATAACCACGGTTTTGGGATCTGCGATTGCCCGACAGAGACATCGCCAGAAAAATTAAGAGTATTGGCTATTGCCCTGGTGATGGTAGCTGGTTTTTCAATAGTGGAGCTGCGGGTCAGTCATCACAGCCACAGTTTATCGCTGGTGGCAGATGCAGGACATATGATCGCTGATGTGTTTGCGATCGCAATGTCTCTCCTCGCTGCCTGGATCTCGCGTTGGCCCCAGTCATCAAACGCACCGTTTGGCTATCGTCGTGTAGAAATTTTGGCAGCCCTGGTCAACGGCATTGGACTACTGCTAATCGCAGGCTGGATCGCTCAAGAAGCGATTGTGAATTTGCAAGTGCCCACCAGCGAAATCTTAACGAAACCTATGGCTCTGACAGCATTGGGAGGCCTAGGTGTTCATGGCATCAATGCTTATTTATTGCATCGCCATACCGATGATGATTTAAATTTGCGTGGAGCATTTCTGCATACGCTAGCCGACGCTCTGAGCTGTTTGGGCGTTTTGTGTGTGGCCGCTACTGTCCATTGGTTCGGATGGCAGTGGACAGATGGATTTATGAGTATTGCGATCGCACTTCTGATTCTGGCAGGAGCCATCTCTCTCATCCGTCAAAGCTTGAGCATACTGTTAGAGCAAACACCTAAAAATATTAGCTCTCAGGCTATCGAGCATTATCTGCTCACCTTTAAGGATGTTACCCAAGTAGAACAGCTCAGAGTTTGGGCCATTGCTCCGGGGCAGGTCTATTTAACAGCAAATTTGATGGTTGATACAGCCAGCACCAGTCGACGAGATGTATTACTAAACCATCTCCAAACCTCATTATTCAAAGAATTTGATATTACCGCAGTCACTCTTCAGATGACCTCTACAGCATCGATTGCGCTATCGACGCTGCCCAATACTAAAATACGAGAGCTAATTCAGACCGACACATCGGATCTGAGCAGCGTTGTCTCTGCTGAAACTGAATCGAATGCAAGTCGCCTCTTGGAACGTTAACTCTGTTCGTACTCGTCTAACCCATGTCACTGACTGGCTTCAGGCAAACCCAGACGTGGATGTGCTATGTCTCCAAGAAACCAAAGTCGTCGATGCCGACTTTCCTAGAGCGGCCTTTGAGGGGCTTGACTATCACACTTATATATATGGGCAAAAGGCATACAACGGCGTAGCTCTGTTGAGTAAACCCCCTCTAGAAGATGTGCGGATGGGGTTTAGCGCCATCCTAGAGGAAGAAGCTGTTGGCGATCTAGACGAGCAAAAACGGGTAATCAGCGGTGTGCTCAACGGTGTGCGCATTCTCAATTTATATGTGCAAAACGGATCATCCATCGGTAGCGAGAAATATGACTACAAGATGAGCTGGTTGGCATTGCTCAAGCAGTACCTGATGAAAACGCTAGAGGAAACTACAAAGCTCAACGTCTGCGGCGACTTTAACATAGCCATAGAAAATAAAGACATTTACACCGACGAAAAGCGGGATAAACACATCATGTCTTCTCCGCTAGAGCGTGAAACATTGCAAGATTTGCTGACGGTAGGTTTATCAGATGCTTTTCGAAAATTTACCGATGAAGGCGGTCACTTAAGCTGGTGTGATTATCGGGCTGCCTCCTTTCGACGCAATATGGGCTGGCGCATCGACCACCACTACCTGACTCCTGAGCTTTACAAACAAGCCAAACGCTGCTGGATTGATATTGAACCACGCAAGCTTGAAAAACCCAGTGACCATACCCCAGTAATTGTCGAGTATTGATTAACTTCATACGGGTACTAGATATAACAAGAGCCTCGGAAGTCAAGTAATACAGTGCATGATAGTCTTGAAAGAAGGGAAAATCATTCCTCCAATTATGGGTATCTCGTTTAAAGACCACTCTGCGTCGCCCCCTTGCAGAGAGGCCCAACCGTCTATGCAGTTTTTAGGTACCTCGTGAATACTTTTTTAGCTGGCCCAGATTGCCCAATTCTTAATCCACCCGAGCTGGAGACTGCCCTACACTTTCTGACAATTTTTACAAATTTAGAAGATGAGTTTAACCGAATTGATCTTGTCAACACAGGTTTATTCGATTTAGAGCATCCAGATACTGCTAAGCAACTTGACGTAGCAAGTGCTCTTAGAAAGAGTAAACGCAAGAGCCAGCTAGCAAAAACTGTTGTACGTTGGGTTGATGATAATCGATACCAGCTCGGCTGTGATGAACTAACGACAGAAACAGTTCGCTCGCTGATTTAATTACATCTTTGAGATTACTTCGATATAAAGATGTCTCTTACATTGAGCTCAACATCGCCAATTATTTGCGTCTGCAAAGGCTATGGTTAGTTCTGCACGCGTAAATTCATTTTTGTAAATCTCGCAGCAGCAATTCTTAGGTGTCGATAAGCTTTGCGCAATCCGTTTCCTTTATGCCCCATACCAGCAGTTTCAATCAGTGCAGCTGCATCGATGGCATGAGAGCTTTTGCTCAAAAAGAACCAAGCTTCTCGGTAAATGTAGCAGCAATAACAGAAGAATTAAACCAAGATTATTCTTATCTCAAAAGACATGACAGTTCTCTTATGGCCGATGAATAATCCGTTCTAACACCCGCCGCTTATTGCTGGGATCAATACCAATCAAACGCACATAGTCCTGAGAGTGATCTCCCAAACACTGTGAAATAGCCTGCAATGCCTTCCCTTCACTACCGCTAATCACCGGACAACTCTGCCAGGCATTTGTCCGAAAGCGACGTTTATCCGCATACTCCATACCAACTTTGTATCCCTGAGCCATCAGATTACGCACCTCCTGTTGCACCTCATCAGGCAGAGCATCACTGTCAAAAACTTGCGGCGGTGTCGGAGCAGGTTTCGGTGTACCGTTAGATTTCGCTATCGGCTGTAGTGGCACCGAGGGTGCAGGTTGATACGCACGATAGTAGTTACCGCTGCGATTAGAGCCAGATTTATTTAGCGCCTGATTATATTCTTGCACCAATCCCATTTCTTGCAGGCGACGCTGCTCGCTAACCAAACGCTGACCCACCTCAATAAGATGACCAATCCGAAAATCAGGCTTTTTGAAGCTTGGAGGTGTTTTAGTATTCACGACATTACGGGAAACATTCTCTACACCAACCCGATGAATAAAGTCGATGATTTGCTCATCATAAATTTGAGCCCGCAGTGCTCCATAAAAGTCAATTGCCTGGTTGGGAAAGGTATTCACTAGTGTTTCAATATCACCACGGCTAAGACCATCAGGCGAAAAGATACCGCCTACAATGCCGAGACGATCCTCGTGATTAGGCTCCCAATAAAACTTTTGCATCCGCCCGTCTCGCACCAGGGGCGCATAAAGAGTGGCAAAGTCATTGCCCGTTACCACAATGGGAATACGCGGCAGTGGCGTTTCGTCATAACTCCCCGGCA
>JBHJIV010000231.1:0-33253 GCA_050043105.1 Leptolyngbyaceae cyanobacterium
GCATGTGGAAGGGGTGCATCAGAATGTTGTGCTCAGCCTGGAAAACAAGCATGAAGTTGAACGTACCGGAGATACCGAGAGGCATACCATCAGAGAATGAACCCTGACCGATGGGGTAGATCAAGAAAACTGCAGTTGCAGCTGCTACAGGTGCAGAGTAAGCAACACAGATCCAAGGACGCATACCCAAGCGGTAAGAAAGTTCCCACTCACGACCCATGTAGCAGAAAACGCCAATGAGGAAGTGGAAAATGACCAGCTGGTAAGGGCCACCGTTGTACAACCACTCATCTAAGGAAGCAGCTTCCCAGATGGGGTAGAAGTGTAGACCGATAGCGTTGGAAGAAGGAATAACAGCACCAGAAATGATGTTGTTTCCTAGAATCAGAGACCCTGCAACGGGCTCACGGATACCGTCGATGTCAACGGGAGGAGCGGCGATGAAGGCGATTACGAAACATGCAGTGGCAGCAAGTAGTGTGGGGATCATTAGAACGCCAAACCAACCTACATAGAGGCGGTTCTCGGTGCTAGTAACCCACTCACAAAACTGATCCCACAGGTTAGCGCTTGAGCGCTGCTGTAGAGTAGTTGTCATGATGAATAATTGCGTTGTAAAGGTACGGTATGTATGGCTTGCAAAAGTGTGAAATCACTTTTTTGCTCGCTTGTATACAAATGTAACGCTAAATCTTATCTTTTGCAATATGTCTTAATGTTGACTTTTGATTTGAGACAAATCCTACCTGATGTAGATGACATCAAGTAGCTTAAAGGCTGCAGACTGATGGCGATCGCAAATATGAACACGACTATCTATCGAATTATGAGAAATGGTTAGCTGCTCTCATAATTTAATATTGAGCAATCGCTTAAAACTCAAAGTAAATATAAGGCACGGTTTCAAGGGGAGCTAATAGCCAGGCCAAGTACAACCCAACCGGAATAAACATCAGCTTGAGAGGCCAGCTAATCTGAAGCTTTAGTCGATGTTTAAAGCCGTGAAGTAGGGCCATAATTCCAGTCAGCCCAAGTAGCATCAGCACAATGCCTCCACGGCTAAACCCAAGGGATTCTGAGTAAACCTTTTGAGCAAACTGAACGTCGGCGGCCTGATTGAAGAAATGGCTGGCTACGAGTCCTAAATCCTGTGGATTAGGCAGCCGGAAGGGAATCCAGCTTAGGAAGACAAATATCTGAGTGATGGCCCAGGCGACAACGACCCCAGTCCAGTTGTTCCAGAAGGCTTTAAGACCTGAATAGGTGTTCGCTACAGATTGATTGAGTCGATGAATTACCAGGGCTAATCCGTGTAGTAATCCCCAAATGAGAAAGCCCCATTGATCACCGTGCCAAATACCAGCCACTAGCATCACGATCAGTAGATTAAGGCAGGTTCTGCCAAGCCCTTTGCGAGAACCCCCCAAGGGAAAATAAAGATAGTTGCGTAACCAGTCGCCCAGGGTGATGTGCCAACGTCGCCAAAAGTCGGCAATGCTGGTGGTGAAATAGGGAAAATCAAAGTTTTGAGGGAGTTGAATACCCAATAGCAACGCACTGCCGCGAGCAATATCGACGTAACCACTAAAGTCGAGATAGAGCTGCAGACCGTAGGCAAAAATTACTAGCCAGAGGTCGCCACTACCGGACCGTTCTAGGTTGTCAAAGCTAAGGTTGACCAGCAGGCCAATGCGATCAGCCAGCAAGAGCTTTTTGACTGAGCCTGAAGCAATCAACCAACCAGCTTCTACTCCTTGCTCTAAATTGGGGAAACGTGGGCGTTTCATTTGACTGATAAAGCCCTGAAACCGAGTGATTGGACCAGCAATCAGTTTTGGAAAAAATAGCTTATAGGCTGCAAACTCAACAAAGTTATTGGCTGCAGGAGCACCACGATAGATATCTATTAGATAGGCAATACATTCAAAGCAAAAGAAACTTAGCCCCAGAGGCATTAGCAGCTGCAGGCTGGGGTTGGCTGTCGAAGCCATAGGAGCAATATACTTAAAGCTCAGCAACAGCAGTACGTTTAAGCTGATACCAAACCATAGCAACACCAACCGTTTGCGGTCCCAGTCTTGCTGAGCGAAGTGCCATTCTTCGTTAGGAATGCGCCAATCGAGGGGCGCACTGAGACGACGACCAATCACATAGTTGGCCAATACCAGACCCAACAGAAACGGTATGTACTGTAGCTGTAGCGGGGCGTAAAATGCCAAACTTACTAAAAGTAGCAGCCATAGCTTGAGGCCACGACCCGGCAGCAACCAATAGAGCAAACTAATGCCGGGAAGAAATAATAAACCGTAAACAATAGAGGGCAGTGTCATTGTGGGAAGTGATGTTTGTTAGTACGGTACTATTCGGTCTCAGCAGAGGTGTTGAGCTTAACCCACGGAATCATTGGATCTTGGGCCAGTCGATTGGATAGTTGATAGGCGCCAAACTGGTTTAAATGGCTAGGGTCAGAGAAATAGTCATAGCGATTTGGCCAAAGTTGTCCTAAATCGCGATATAAAAAGCCCGGTTCTTGAGCCGCTATCTGGAGCATGTAGCTTTGAAATTGACCTTCCACTTCTAAACGGGCAGGGTCGAGGTATTCATCCGTGAGTGGGGTGTTGATAAAGGAAACGGCAATGTCCTGGGACTGGGCATAGGCCAACAGTCGCCCCAGAGCCTCGGATTGGGGGCCTTCCATCTGAAATGCTTTGTAGTCTCCGTCGTAGGCTCCTGCAACCCGTGGATGATCAAGATAATAGGTGGCTGGGTTAAATTGAATGGCCAATGGTAGAAATCCATTGGCGTCTATTAGATCGGCTTCTGTAGGATTGACCGCTGCCTGCCCTGCTGGATTGTTCGGGTTTGTTGGGCTTGCTTGTACGGTTTTTTGAAAATGGGTTCGTTCACCGTGGGCTGAGGAAATACTTCCTAGGGACTCACTTAGCTGCTGGTCGATGCGAGTAAAGTATCGATTGAGCTGTTGAGCAGAATTTAGGGAAGGACCGGCTGTGTCACCGTTTGCGGTATCTGGAAAAAGTTCACCACTAATGAGTTGTTGATACCCTTCTGAAGTTGAGATCGCATTGTAGGTCACATCAACCCGTGAGCTATTAAACGCCCGAGCACCGTCGGCCCAAAGAATTAGCTTAGGGGGTGGATAATTTGCTAGTAGCTGACGGATAACCAGGTCTGCGATTTGGGCAGTGGCTCCATTAATGCCAAAGTTAAAAGTACTGACGTCGCTGTACCCAAGCTGTATAAGGGACTGGTTGAGAGCGGCTGGATCTACTCCACGCAGAGCTCGAGAACTACCGAAAACCAGTACATCTGGTGCACCTCGTTCAGCCACATACCAATCGTAAAGGGCAAGCTTCTCATTGAGCTGCTGACTTTTGAATGGAGGATAGGGAGATTCTGCTAACACCTCAGACATAGAGACTGTCGTTTGGGGTGGACTACCCAGTAGATCAGTGTCATTGATGGCTGAGCTGGCAAACCCCGGTAGTTGATTGTCTAGAGTAATGGAGTCATCGCCATTTTTTTGTCCCCAGTCGAGCTTGGCCAGCTCCTCTTCAAATTGAGTGAGCTGTGGTGCCAGGGCGGGGGCTGGTTCAACGGGCTGCTGCTGAGCAGTGATGACCAGTGACTGAGCCCTAAAGAGCTGGCCTGCAATCCAATCAGCCTGAAACGCTAGCAGTAATCCTAAGGTCCCCCAGGCTAGAGTGATACCCCGTCTCCCTGGTAAATGAGCGCCTGACAAGGGTTCTTCAGGGTTATTGGTGGCGCTTGCAAATAGCTGAGTTTTAATCAACAGCATTCGCACTTGTTCTAAGACTCGCTGGGGCCAGTTTTGCTCCCATGCCTGATTGGCCGCTTCCTCATCGGGCTGAATCAGGTCACCCAAATAGGCATCGGATGCTGCAAATTCGGGTGCTGCTTCTGGCACCAAACGCTTTTTAGGCTGCCGATCGTAGCCGTGGTTCCAGTCAGGACGTTTTTGCCCTGCACGACGACCGTAGATACGAATGCCAGCCAATCCTTTGATGGGATGTTGGCGAAGATATTGTTTAAGGGATGGAACAACCTGACGGCGGGGTGGACAAACGGGGGCGTCAGTCATGATGTGCAGCCGTTTGTCTCGCATCAGTATCTGTACGCGAATCCCTCCTGTCGCTAGCTGCTCGTCTAAGTCAGGATTGAGCTGTTTAGTCAAACAGAAGGCAATGGCGGGTAGGTCTCCTTGACGGGCTAATTGTTCGGTAGAAACAGCCAAGTCTGGATGCTCATTGGCCGGTAATTCTAGACACTTTAGCCAGACTGGGTTGACGCCGTCTAAACTGGGACCGTAAACCATGGCTCGCCCTAGTCCTTGGGGGGCTAGCTGCTCAAGTAATGGGGCGATCGCATCCATAATCTCCGCTTCAGACCCACCAGTGTAGGGCGCCGGAGCATCCTCGCTGGCAATGGTCTGCCCAAGGGCCAAGGGCTGGCACACTAGATGCAGTGTGGAGTCTTTAGTTTCAGGTAAAACACTGACATCTAGCGGAGCCAATGCCTGGTTTAGTAGTCGAGCAATCGAATCAATGTCACCCCATCGACTCCATTCTTTTAGGATCTCTTCATCTGGCGTCAGATCTACCCGTAATCGCCAGTCGGGAGTCTCTTCCCCCAATACCTGGACTGAGATAACCGCATCTTGAAACTGGGTAAGTTTAAGCTCCCGCAGTCTCTGGGCGGTCGGCTCAGCAATCATTGCTGGGTCAGGGCTGTAGGCGGCTCGGCATAAAATCCACAGACGATTGATCAGTTCTCGACTTGGATCAACTATCGCTGTACTAGCTGTAATAACTCCCTGGGCCCGCTTGGCTTTGCCGGGTATAGCCTTAACGACGACATCTACTCCTACATCTAAGGCGCTGAGGGTCTGACTAAGATAGCGTGCGATCGCATCTGGATCGCCTTTACGGGCTAAACTTGCGTTGGAGAGCACAATCGCTGATGTCTCGTCATCGAAATACCCAACCCCTGATGTTAAATGGGCTGTTGAGCGCTTCATTTCTTCAAGGTCGACGCTGGTTTCTACCAACTGCTGTAGATGCCGCTCTAGTCGATTTAGATAAATAGGTGTAGACCAGTCAGGCTTTTGCCCTTCTGAACGCCCGCTGTAAAAATAAAGCTGATAGATCTGAGGAAAATCCTTGAGGATGGAGGCTTTACGGTCTGGATCTAGTAGCGATCGCACCAGCCGTAACAGAATATATTCTCGATCTAACCCATCAGCTGATTGAGCATAGATATGTAGGATATTGCCCCTCAGCTTAGTCTTTAGGTTACAGCTGTCGCTGTTTACCACATCCTTAAGCCAGGGTAGTAGGGCTTCAGGATCTAATGCCGATGGCTGGTCAGACTTTACTTGACTAAACATGACCCCTCAGATCCCATAACAGCTCGACAACCAAAGTGCTTTGACCGCAAAAATGTAGTTTCCAAAGCGAATTTAGTCAAGTAGCACTTAAAGTTGCTACTTAGGGATAGCACATATGCAGAAAAATCCAACTGGTTAAGCCCCGTCTCCAGCAACTTCCACAGGAGCAATAGAAATTTTCTGTTGGAGTTGTACATAGACAGACACCCATACGTATAGTCAAATCAAACCAAGAATCTAGAAACAGTTCGCAATATTACGATGAGAAGAGCATCCAGAATTGATAGCACCTGCTAGGTTTGAAATAGAACTTGTTCCAAAATTCAGAGAATCGCAATAGCGTGAACGTGCCAGTACGGGACGTTGTGTATTTCCCTAAAGTTGCTATACCTTTACTACGAGCACCTGACTTATGCAACCTTTTCGTGAAAAATCTACCCAGAAAACGGTTAATAATTTACCGTTTACGTTCGTTAACAATCCTCAGCTTGCTTTAGCGTTTGCTACTTTACCGTGTTTAGGGCTATTAATTGTCGGGCGCACTTTATCCTACTGGCTGACCCAGTTTGGCATGGCTAGTGAAGAGATATTTCGAGGTATTCAGCTGCCGACGCTAGACCCTGATCCCCGCAGACCTTTATAAACATTTTCGTCGATCATCCGAGCAGAACATGCCTTGGAGCGGCCGAATGCCTCTACATTTTTCTCGGAGATGCTGAGGTCATCTCTGTCTCTCAGCCGTTACTGCAGACGTTGAATGAGTCCAACTGTTTCCTACCAAGATGATATGGTCCTAACGAAATCCGAGAGCCCTTCTGTTCCGGCAGAGGCATCCGCAGCGTTTCTAAGGAACCGCCTGACTACGGTTGAAAACATCTGGGAATCAGTGTTAGAGACTGAATGCGGTGCAGAACTAGTCAGTTTGCTCAAAAATATCCGCCGTATGTGTGCTCCGGATGGTCAGGCTGACCCGGCTTTAGACAATGCAAATGCACTGCAGCTGATTGAACACCTGAGTCTGGAAGATGCTATCCGCATGGCTCGGGCCTTTGCCCTCTATTTTCAGCTGATCAATATTGTTGAGCAACATTACGACCAGCAAGATCAGCGTAAACATTATCAGGCTGTAGCGGACGAACTAGATAATGGGTCTCGGCACGGATCTAAAAAATCTTCTGATAACGGTGATACCTTTCTAAAAGATTTAGTTGATACCGATATTCGTGATATCACCCAAAAGCAGCGAGGTACGGGGACGTTTCACTGGTTATTTCCTCTTCTCGATCAGCTAAATGTTCCTCCCAGACACATCCAAAACTTAATCAATCAGCTAGATGTGCGTTTGGTCTTTACGGCTCATCCCACTGAGATTGTTCGTCATACCATCCGTGATAAACAGCGTCGAATTTCAAGTATTTTTCGGCGGCTGGACCTATCTGAAGAACAAGCCCGCATGCGTGGACGTACCTCATCCTGGGAAACCACTCAGCTAGAAGAAGAGCTGACCGAAGAGATTCGGCTGTGGTGGCGCACAGATGAGCTGCATCAGTTTAAGCCGTCGGTTTTGGATGAAGTCGATTTCACTTTGCACTACTTTGATGTAGTACTGTTTGAGGCCATTCCTGAGCTTTATCAGCGGTTTAATCGGGCATTGCAAAGAACATTTCCTGGACTGACGCCACCCCGCCATCGATTTTGTCGCTTTGGCTCCTGGGTGGGTAGCGATCGCGATGGTAATCCGTCGGTCACCCCCCAGGTCACCTGGAAAACAGCTTCCTATCAGCGCAACTTGGTATTAGGCAAATACATTGCCTCAGTCCGCAAACTTTCGGGATTGCTTAGCCCTTCGCTGCACTGGAGTGAGGTGTTGCCCGATCTGTTGGAATCTTTAGAACAGGATCGGTTGCAAATGCCTGATGTGTATGAGGCTTTTGCCATTCGCTATCGCCAAGAACCCTATCGGCTCAAGCTGGCCTATATCGAACAGCGTTTGACCAATACCCATCAGCGCAGCCAGAAGCCCTACAAAGGCGACTACCTGCAAGAAGAAGATGCCATGGCATCTCCAGGCACACTATACGAATCTGGCGACGCGTTTCTAGCTGAGTTAACGCTAATCTATCGTAGCCTTGAGGACACGGGGCTTGTCTGCCGAGAGCTGGATATCTTGTTAAGCCAGGTAGAAATCTACGGCTTTAGTTTGGCCCAGCTGGATATTCGCCAGGAGAGTACTCGGCACTCGGATACCATTCACGAGATTACCGATTATCTACAGCTGCCTAGACTCTACAACGACCTTTCTGAAGAAGAGAAAGTAGAGTGGCTGACCACAGAACTCAGCACACGGCGACCTTTAATTCCCACAGAGCTACCCATCTCTGAAAAAGCTAGAGAAACCATTGCAACGTTCCACATGGTGCGAAAACTGCACCAGGAATTTGGTCAGGATATCTGTCGCAGCTATGTGATCAGTATGAGCGACCATGCTAGCGACATATTAGAAGTCTTGTTGCTGGCTAAAGAGGCCGGCCTGTATGATCCTGCTACCGGTATCGGCAGTTTGCACATTGTGCCCTTGTTTGAAACAGTGGCAGACCTACGCCGCTCTACGGCGGTGATGGAACAGCTATTTGAGCTGCCTTTGTACCTATCGATGCTCAAGGGCGGCTATGGCTCAGAGCAACCCGCAGAGACCGCGCTGCAAGAGGTGATGCTGGGCTACTCTGACAGCAACAAAGACTCTGGCTTTTTGAGCAGTAACTGGGAAATTCACAAAGCTCAGCAATCCTTGCAAAGAGTGACTGAGAAATATGGAGTATCCCTCCGTATTTTCCATGGCCGTGGTGGCTCCGTTGGCCGTGGCGGGGGACCTGCCTATGAGGCCATTTTGGCGCAGCCAGGCCGCAGCATCAACGGTCGCATCAAGATTACTGAACAAGGGGAAGTGTTGGCGTCCAAGTATAACCTCAAGGATTTGGCGCTCTATAATCTGGAAACTGCAACGACGGCTGTCGTCCAAGCTAGCTTGTTAAGCAACAGCTTTGATGAGATTGCCCCCTGGCAAGAAATTATGGAGAAGCTGGCTATCTGCTCTAGACAGCACTATCGCGCCTTGATCTATGAAGATCCTGAGCTGGTAGAGTTTTTCCACCATGTCACCCCGATTCAAGAAATTAGCCAGCTGCAAATTAGCTCTCGCCCCTCTCGCCGGGGGGGCAAAAAGGATTTAGCCAGCCTGCGGGCCATTCCCTGGGTGTTTAGCTGGACTCAGGCTCGGTTTCTGTTGCCGTCCTGGTATGGCGTTGGCACAGCCCTAAAAGAATTTATCGACGAAGGTCCTGAGGAGAATATCAAGCTCTTGCGCTCGTTTTACACCAAGTGGCCGTTCTTTAAGATGGCTATTTCTAAGGTGGAAATGACATTGGCCAAGGTTGATCTGCAAATTGCCCAGCATTATGTAAATGAGCTGGGAGCAGGAGAACGGCGGGATAGTTTTCAAGCCGTGTTTGATAAAATTGCCCAAGAGTTTTACCTCACAAGCGATATGGTTCTAGAGGTGACGGGTAATCAGGCGTTGTTAGATGGAGACCTCAACCTGCAACGCTCTGTACAGTTGCGCAACGGTACCATTGTTCCCCTTGGTTTTTTACAGGTCTCCTTGCTAAAGCGTCTGCGCCAGCACCGTGATGCGGCTGCCTTGGCGACAGGGGTTATTCAGTCGCGCTACAGCCGTGGCGAACTGCTGCGAGGCGCTATGTTGACCATCAACGGCATCGCTGCCGGCATGCGGAATACGGGTTAGTTTTAAAAAACCTTTGACATTTTCCCAACAACGCGTTAACTTTGTGGCGCTCTCATACTTTATCTGTAGGCGTAATCCTGCTATGTGCAGGTTTAGCAGCTATCTTAAGGTGACCGAGCACAGTCTGTAAAAGCGGTCTTCAAGAGGTGGTCTTTTTGTTGGGAGGCGGTCTTTCCACTGGGAGCGGTCTTCAGAAATTGTTAGGGACATTATCTAAGGAGTGAGTAACGATGATCAGCCTGCTTAAAACTACGCTGGGACGTTTAGGCTTGGCAGCGACTGCAGCGGCCGCACTGGTGGCGGTGTTAGATGTGAAACCAGCCAGCGCTCAAGCAGCCTATGGCAGTTATGTTGGTGCTGGTGGTAGCCTTGGCCTCACCGATGATAATGAAGGTGATGGCGATGGTCTTGGCCTGGTTATTTCAGGGCGTTATAAGCTGTTGGCTGTTCCCATTTCGCTCCGTGCCCAGGCGTTTTTGCTAAATGGGGATTTGGCTTTGGTGCCAACGGTTTCTTACGATTTTCCCGTTAGTTTCCAGACCGATGTGTATTTAGGGGCAGGCGTTTCTATTCCTACAGGGGATGATGCGTCACCTGTGGGCGATGAAACTGCGTTTGTGCTCCAACCAGGAATAGACTTTGCGGTGCCAGGCAGCAATCTTGTGGTCTTTGGCAATGCTATTTTTGCTTTTGATGCGTTTGAAGATGATGGTGGTACTGCAACCGCTGTGCAAGCTGGTGTGGGCTGGAATTTTGGTAATTAATACGCTTAAGCATCTTAAATAAGTACTCCAAAGATTTGGGAAACCCGACAACGAGCAGTGTGCTTTTCACGCTGCTCGTTATTATTTGGGATTATTTCTATAGAACGCATGTATTGAAAAGCGATTCTCAAGCTAGGATGGGCAGTGACAACTCACCTGATGTCATCGTATGAGCAATGAAACGCCCCTAGGTTCAGTTATTCAAGGGTCCCTGAGTCAGGGCTTAGAAGTGCGTCTTCATGCTGATGTGAGTGTGGAGGATATGCGGGTGGGTAAGTTTTTGGTGGTACAGGGGGTGCGATCGCGATTCTTCTGTATGCTTACCGATGTCTCGCTGGCCACCGCTAGCCAGCGTATTCTGGCTAACCCTCCCCATCCTACCGAGCTGTTTTTACAGGAAGTTTTGGCAGGTGGTGGCACCTACGGCACCATTGATCTAGCCCCCATGTTGATGTTCACCCCAGAGGGTAGTGGGGATACGGTGGACAACGATCAGCTGCTGCCGGTGAAAACAATTCCAGGGCACTTTAGTCAGGCCTACGATGCCAGCGAACGAGATTTTCGTTCTGTTTTTGGTTGGGAAGATGACCCCCACCGCCGCAATTTTGTCATTGGGCAGCCCATCGATATGGATGTGCCCATCTGTATTGATCTAAATCGTTTTGTAGAACGCAGCAACGGTATTTTTGGAAAATCAGGCACTGGAAAATCTTTTCTCACCCGGCTATTGCTCTCAGGCATTATTAAACAGCGGGCTGCTGTGAATCTCATTTTTGATATGCACTCAGAATATGGTTGGGAGGCCGTTAGTGAGGGAGCCAACTTTAGCACCGTCAAGGGGCTGCGTCAGCTGTTTCCAGGTCAGGTACAAATCTTCACCCTAGATCCAGAAGCAACAAAACGACGGGGAGTGCGGGACGCTCAGGAACTTTACATCAGCTTTGACCAGATTGATGTGGAAGATTTGGCCCTAATCGGTCGTGAGCTGAATTTATCTGAAGCCAGTTTAGAAAACGCAATTATCTTGCGTAATGAATTTGGCAAGTCTTGGATTAATCGCTTACTCACCATGAGTAACGAAGAGATTCAGGAATTTTGCGAAGTGAAAATGGGTAGCAAGTCATCGATTATGGCGCTGCAGCGCAAGCTTACGCGTTTGGCCGAGCTAAAGTATATCCGCAACACCTGCCCCCATAACTATGTAAAACAAATTTTGGACGCCTTGGATGCAGGAAAGCATGCGGTTGTTGAGTTTGGCTCCCAGTCCAATATGCTGTCTTACATGTTGGCAACAAATGTAATTGCCCGTCGTATCCATGCCAGCTATGTACGCAAAGCCGATCGCTTTTTGCAAACTAAAAACCCTAGCGATCGCCCGACCCAGCTTGTTATCACCATCGAAGAAGCGCATCGATTTCTAGACCCAGCTACGGCTAAACAAACGATTTTTGGCACCATTGCCCGAGAGATGCGGAAGTATTTTGTCACGTTGTTAGTGGTGGATCAGCGTCCGTCTGGTATCGACAACGAAGTCATGTCACAAATTGGCACTCGCATCACGGCCTTGCTTAACGATGAGAAAGACATTGATGCCATTTTTACGGGCGTTTCCGGTGGTCAAAATCTTCGCTCCGTTTTGGCTAAACTTGACTCTAAACAGCAGGCTCTACTGCTGGGCCATGCTGTCCCTATGCCGGTAGTGGTGCGTACACGCCCCTACGATGCCAATTTCTACGCTGAAATCGGTGCAACGGCTTGGGATGAGCTGCCTGACGCTCAGGTTTTTAAGGCGGCTGAAGTAGCCAGGGCTGATTTGGGATTTTAAGAGTTGCGAACTGACAAGTCAACGCTGGCGCGATCGCATAAAAAAATAGAGTTTTCCCCATAGATTTTTACCCTTGCCCTGTGAATTTTTACGAAAAACCTTGAATTATAGGCTTTTTAGAATACCCGACTATTTTGGTCGGGTATGTTTGACGTCATTTTCAGCACCGTGATACTTTCAAATTAATCTGTCATACATCAAATCACTCCCATGACCCAGGCCATCGACCGCCCACTTACCCAAACGCTGCAATCCGCAACCTTTAGCAATCAGAAATGTAAAGAGTGCGGTACCACCTATGAGCCCACTGCGAAGCATGTTTGTGAAGAGTGCTTTGGTCCGCTGGAGGTGACCTACGATTACGACGCGATTCGTCGTCAGGTTAGCCGTGAAAGTATTGCGGCTGGTCCCCACTCGATTTGGCGCTACAAAGCATTTTTACCAGTTGCTAGCGACAACCCCATTGATGTGGGGACTGGAATGACGCCTTTGCTTAAGGCCAATCGTCTCGCGCGCCGTCTGGGTCTAAAGGAGCTTTACATTAAGAACGATGCGGTGAACATGCCCACCCTGAGCTTTAAGGATCGGGTAGTTTCAGTGGCGCTGACTCGTGCCCGTGAGCTTGGCTTTACGACAGTCTCCTGTGCCAGTACTGGCAACCTGGCCAACTCTACAGCGGCGATTGCGGCCCATGCTGGTCTCGACTGCTGTGTATTCATTCCCTCTGACCTAGAGGCTGGAAAGGTACTGGGCACATTGATTTATGACCCCACTGTCATGGCCGTTCATGGTAACTACGACCAGGTCAACCGGCTCTGTTCTGAAGTAGCCAACACCCATGGCTGGGGCTTTGTAAACATCAACCTGCGCCCCTATTATTCCGAGGGTTCCAAGACTCTAGGCTTTGAAGTAGCTGAGCAATTGGGTTGGGAACTGCCTGACCACATTGTTGCTCCTTTGGCTTCTGGTTCTCTCTACGGCAAGATTTACAAGGGCTTCAATGAGCTAGTTAAGACTGGCCTAGTTGACGAGAAGCACGTTCGCTTTAGCGGTGCTCAGGCCGAAGGCTGCTCCCCTATTTCCCAAGCCTTTAAGGAAGGTCGCGACTTTATCACACCTGTTAAGCCCAATACCATCGCTAAGTCCATCGCCATTGGTAATCCTGCTGACGGTATCTATGCTTTGGAAATTGCTAAGAAGACCAACGGCAACATTGAAGATGTTACTGATGCTGAAATCATTGACGGTATGAAGCTTCTGGCTGAGACTGAGGGCATCTTTACTGAAACGGCGGGTGGCACTACAATTGCCGTCCTTAAGAAACTGGTGGAAGCCGGTAAGATCAACCCCGATGAGCGCACCGTTGCTTACATTACTGGCAACGGTCTTAAGACCCAAGAAGCTGTGAGTGGTGCTGCTGGTGAGCCTTTGTTTATTGATCCAAAGCTGGATAGCTTTGAACGTGCTTGGGAGCGGGCAAATACGCTAAACCGTTTAGATTGGCAACAAACCCAGGTTTAGAGGATTATTGCCATTGCGTTAATCGTAGGGTCGTTGCCTGCACCGACCCTACGGGGTAATCCAACCTATTGCGGTAACCTGTTGAGGGTGATTTTGTTTTTCTTTTTGAGTTGTTGTTTTCATGGCTATTAAAGTTCTCATTCCCACTCCGCTGCAAAAATTCACCAACAACGAAGCCACTATTGAAATTGGCGGTGACAATATTGTTGGACTGTTAGATGCGTTAGAAAGTAAGTTTCCTGGCATCAAAGGTCGTCTGTGTGACGATAGTGGTGAGTTACGTCGATTTGTCAACTTCTACGTCAACAGTGAAGATATTCGTTTCTTGGATGGCAAAGAAACAGCGCTTAACGATGGTGATGAAGTGAGTATTGTCCCTGCTGTTGCAGGGGGCTGATAGCGGTTTGCCGCTGGTCCAGTACGCTGTTAAATTTTATCTGTACTAGGTGCTGCTATAGGACGTCGATGACAGAACGTCCGCAGCGCCTTTTTTTATGAGATTTTTGTTGTGAGACATTGGCATAAGATCACTCTGGGCTTGGGCAGTATCGTTGTCTTGTTGCTTGTATCTCTGGGCTTAAGTCAGCCCCAGTGGATATTTCGGTTGGTATCTCACCTGAGGCCAGGCGCGTTGTTTTTTGTGGATACTGACCAACCTGTTATTGCCTTAACTATTGATGATGGCCCCTATACTGAGACAACGGAGGCAATTTTGGACGTGTTGGAACGTCATGGGGACAACGCAACGTTTTTTAAGCTGAGTGATGAACTCTCAGGATATGAAGCAACACTAGAACGATTGGTTGCTGCGGGGCATGAATTGGGAAATCATATGACAGCTGATGAATCTAGTATTGGGTTGCCAGCTGAAGAGTTTCAGAACAAATTTATGATGGCCGACCAGGCGCTGTCAGCCTATAGCTCCGCAATCTGGTTTCGTCCCGGTATGGGTTGGTATAACAGCTTTATGCTACAGGTGATTGAGAGCCAGGGCTATCAGTTAGTTGTAGGGTCTCTGTTTCCCTATGATACTCACCTACCATCGGTGCAGTTTGCTGAATGGTTTGTGCTTAATAATCTCGATCCGGGTGATATTTTAGTGCTCCATGATGGTCCCAAAAATCGCGGTCAGAGAACTGTACAGCTGCTGGATCGAATTTTGCCAGAAATTCAGCACCGAAACTATCGTATTGTTACCCTGACAGAATTAAAAACCTACATTGAGTAAGGATCAGGGCACAATTGCAGGCCCGATCTCTGATGGCTCTTGCTTCCTTGCATCCTGAGTAAATAATCTGGCCTGTTAGAGCTTGTCAGCTTATCTCAGATGAGTTGTCAAGTATCATAAGGCAGCCTTCTACAATGATATAGGCTGTTTTACCCTTGCCGATGGCAACCTCATATCCCCCTGTAAATGAGCCAAATGAAGGCAGCGTTAGTCGCTGAGACGGATGCTCGTGGTAAAAACAGGGTAGACGCAGACTGTCGATGGCAGACTTCAGTTTGACAACCGGGTGTATGTGACCGCAGATGTTGAGATGTCCTTTGGGGATGGTTGCTTGATTAACCGGTTCGTGACTGAGTAAGAGTCTACCCAAGGATATTGGCTCAGTGCTGTATTGCATATCAAAGACTGGAGTTAGAGCGGCTCGGTCGTGGTTCCCAACAATTAGGGTGACTTGAGCATCAATGGGTTTAAGGAACTCTGACCAGGCGTCTATAATTTCTGTGACCATCCCCTGACGGGAATGAAATAGATCGCCCAAGATAAAAATTCTCTGAGGATTGACTTGATTGTAGTGCGATCGCAACCGCTCCAGCGTTTCTCCATTGACCTGCTGTGGGATAGGAATTCCGGCCATTTGGAAGGTCTCCGCTTTGCCCAAATGCACATCTGACAGTAGTAAAGCCTGGTAGTCAGGCACATATACTGCTTGATCTAGCAGCACCAGCGGCTCGCCCTGCAATAGATCCAACGGATGGCCAACTGCCATGTTGTCTATACCTTTTGAATTTTTCCAACAGCGTCTAATCGTATCATCAATATCCTGACTTTGAGAGAATAGATTCCTTTTTCTGAGTACTGTTACTGCCGTGATTTTTCTCGAAGTTTTATTGCTATGAGCTGACTGCTTAAAGTGGTCTAAACCCCCTTAAATGAGTGAATAGGGCGCAAAACAGACTGTGCTTAGGAATGAACATCTAAGTGTTTTAGCTTAAAGTTCCGCGTTTCTTCTAATATGTCTACCTTAATAAAATTGCTATTCTTATTGAGCAACTAAAAGTAATGACTCTATAGCAAATAATATTGCTGAAATCTAAGAGTAATGTCTCTTTCAAAACTGCAGATTGATTATTAATTGGCTTCACTCTTTAGGGTTGTATTCAACCGTTAAGGATTGTCTATATACAAGAGTTTAGAATGAGCGCCCTGAAAAATTCTCTCGTGAAGCGTCTTCTTGAGCAATTGCCTCCTGAAGAACTTTACACATTTAGCGATCGCCAGGTTGCTGTTCTGTATAAATCTGAACAATCTCTCCCCAGAACATCCCACACTATGCACATACGCTGGTCTGTCCCGTTTCCTGGTAAAGGATTTTATTTGGTTATTTTTGCAGGTAAAGAACGACGTTCGCGACAGCGTTTACTCACTGATAAAAAGTTTCAAGTGTTACCTAGAATTTTACTAGCAGGTGTGGTGCTTTGTGGTTGCACCACCTTATTAGGGCTGGTTTATGGACAGCGGATGATGTCCGCAGCTAAGCAACGTTCAGCCTTTGAACTAGATGCGTCAGACAATAATGTTCATCCGACCGTCGTGCCCTTTAAGTACGATCAAGAACAATGTGAGAACAGCTATCGAGAATGGAAAGATGATCAATGTGTTGATTATGAGCATGATTACACATTTTAGCCACTGGCTCTAAGATACTCATTGGCTCTAAGATACTCATTTATAAAAGGCTAAACTCTACCGTTTGCCCAGGTTCTCTTTCATTCGTTTAATCCGTTCAAGTAAACTCTCATTGGACAGTCGAGCACTAAGCCGCTCAACCAGTAGTGGAAATGCTAGCGGTGATGGTCGTTTTGTTGTCTGCCACACTACGCTATGGTGTTGCATTCGCTCTAGGGCAGCATTAAGCCGATCTAACTCAAGCTGCTGTTCTAAGACTTCTCGCTCAGCTTGCTTAAGTAAGAGATTCTCAGTCTCATATTTGGAGAAAACCTCGTAAATTAAAGACGCACTCACCTGAAGCTGGCTACCGGTTTTACGGGATGATGGATAGCCCTGAAATACTAGGTTTGCCACTTGAGCAATACTACGAAATCGTCGCTGAGTCAGTTCCGAAATATTGAGGCTGGATCTAATATCTCTCACAATGTTGTTAGACTCAAAAAAGTGAGAGTTGTTTTCTTGGAAAACAGTTTCGAAGGGATACCCTTTGGGGGCCAGAATCTCAAATCCGTAGTCGTTGACGGAGACTGTAAAGGTGGCTTTTTTATGCTGAGCAAAGCGATAGGTCCACAAAAAACCTAAACCCTCATGGACAAATCGCCCCTCAAATGGAAATACATAGAGATGTTGTCCTTCACGGCTTTTCCAGGACTCAATTAGAAGTTCTTGATTCTCAGGGAGATGAGATATGCGGTCTTGGGCAGCTAAAATTGGCATCACACATTCAATTTCAGCGCTGATGCACTCACCTGATTTTATCTGGGTGAGCTGGCGGCGCAGATGATGGCTTAGACAGTCTGAAATTGCCAGATTTCCGCCCGTCCAAGCCGGTACTGTTGTGGACTTTTTGCGAGTATTTTTTACGTATAGCACCATGTCTTTTATCTGGAAAAACTCCAGCTGGCGACCGGCAATGAAAAACACTTCGCCTTTTTTTAGACGAGAGACAAAGCTTTCGTCAACGGTGCCTAACTTACGGCGGTTAGTGTAAACCACCTGAATCTGCTGATTGCCCGTAATAGTGCCGATGCTGAGGCGATGCATCCGAGAGATCTGAGGTGTGGAGACTTTGTAGTATCCGTCATCAAGCACCAATTTTTGATATCGGGGGTAGGCTTTGAGGCAGCGTCCGCCTTTTTCTAGAAAATCTAGTATCCATGCAAAGGCATCATCGCTGATGTCTTGAAATGCGACGGTTTGTCGAATTGACTGTAGGGTGGCGGCAGGCTCAAACCCATCGCCACAGGCCAGGGTTACTAGATGCTGCGCCAGCACGTCGTAGGGCAAGCGTAAAGCATAGCGCGATTCAATATCACCACTGGCCAGACCCTGGCGAAAGGCCGCAATTTCGATTAATTCCAAGGCATTGGTCGGCAGAAAAAATACCTCGGACGTACCGCCGGGTTGGTGAGCTGAGCGCCCGGCCCGCTGTAGTAATCGTGCCAGGTTTTTGGCGCTGCCAATTTGCACAATGCGCTCGACCGGATGAAAATCTACCCCCAAATCTAGCGATGATGTACAGATAACCCATTTAATGTCGCCACGTTTGATGCCGGCCTCGATAGCTTGACGCTCGGTCATATTGATTGAGCCGTGGTGGAGTGCCATGGGGCACTCGGGGGCAGCAAAACTAAGGGCCTGGAACCACCGTTCAGCTTGCGATCGCGTATTGGTAAAAATCAGCGTTGATCTCTCTGGATCAAGGCTATCGACCAGCTCCTGAAACAGGTGCAGCCCCAGATGCCCTGCCCAAGGGAAACTGTCCACTGACTCGGGTAAAATGCTGCGAATGTGTGTCTCACGACGAATATTGGACTGAATAATGACTGGCTTAGCCCCTGACCCCACTGCCGTTTGCGCGGCTTCTTCTAAATTGCCAAGAGTGGCCGAAATTGCCCAGGTCTTTAGCGCTGGCTGCAGTAACCGTAGCTGGGCCAGACATAGCTCTGTCTGAGTACCCCGCTTTGAACTCATCAGCTCGTGCCACTCATCCAAAATTACTGTCCGTAAGCTGCCAAAGCGCTGCTGAGCGCCTTTATAGGACAGCAGCACCGAAAGGGATTCGGGTGTAGTAATCAAAATTTCAGGCAGCTTCTTTTTTTGACGTGTCTTTTGAGACGCCTTAGTATCTCCAGTACGAGACTCCACCTGGAGTGGCCAGTCCATATCTGTGATGGGTTGCTGGATGGACTTTTCAATGTCGCGCGATAAGGCTCGCAGGGGGGTAATGTAAAGCAGCTGCAGACCTTTACCAGGATTAGCCAGCATATTGGCAATAGGCCCCATTACGGCTGCATAGGTTTTACCTGAGCCAGTGGGGACTTGAATCAGACCGCTGTTGTCTGTTAGGTAGGCTTTCCAGGTTTGTTGTTGAAAGGGTAAGGGGGTCCATTTTTGACGTTTGGACCAGGCCAAAACGGGCGATAGAGTATCTGACATTTGTCTTTAACCTGGGTAGTGAGCATCGCTCACCCCATAGACGATTAACCGCACCCTCGAGGGGATGCCTCTACAGGGGATATCCGTTGGTCATTATCCATTTTCAATTAAATCTCTACCGTAATCTCAGAGATGGGTTCGCTGCAATAAATAGACAATTTACAGGCGACTTCAACGGCTTCGCGAGGTGTATGGCCAAGATGTAGGGCTGCTTTAGCAAAATCTTCACCAGCGCCTACGGCTTCAAATTCTGGCACCTCATAAATGTCGAGACCGCCATAGGTACGAAATAGCTTTTTATCGTAGGCAATTAGATAGTCATTCTCTGGGGAATGACCAGAATCGCGCTTGTTGATCCATTCACGGAACTCGACAAAAAAGTCGATGATTGCTAGCCGACCACCATCCACTGGCCGATGATTACGACTAAACAACTCCATCATGGTGCCTTCATACCCAGTACCCGTACTGCCAATGACCATGTCGTTTTGTTGGAAGAGCTTATTGTAAATAACTTCCTTATCAGTGGCTTTGAGATAGCCTGCCACCAAGATGGAATCGGATGCAAACGTAATAACGTCCTTAGTTTTACGAGCGGCAATAACGGTCATTAGGGTGGTCAAACAGTACGAACGCTACTTTACCAGCTAGCCTGGGGGCATAGACCAGCACAACTGGCACAAGAATTGTCACACTTGTTGAGATTAACTTCACTAAACAGCTTAGAATCCTGAAAGCGTAGCTGCCTTAATAAGAATGACGCCGGAGTACCTGGAACAGTTTTTTTCGAAGCCACAGCAGCAGCAGTATGTCCAACGTCTGCTGGGGCGTGTGGGGCTGACACGACGACGGGCAGATTGTTTTGTGCGGCTGTGGGCCTACCTACAGCTAAAGCAGATGGAGTCGTCTGAACCTTTAGAACAGTTAAAGCCTATTGATAGCTGGGTGGACTGTACCTGTCGTGAAGCGGCGGCTTTGTTTTATGCCGAGTCTGAACGTGGGAGTGAGCGGTCGGCTGGCATGATGCTGGATAAGCTAACGGCATTGGGACTTATTCATAAGCAGTTTGATGGTAATACAATTGCGATCGCAATCCCTAAACCGCCCGAACTCTATCAGGCCAGCCCTAAACCAGCTCAGGTAATCGCCGATCAGTTTGACCCGCGCTGTGATGCGATTCCGATAGCTAACTTACTGGCTAGCCGCTATAACTGGATGAACAACAGCAATACGGCTGTGCCCTATCGTATTGCCGAGCTGCTGCGTCAGTGGGCCGAGAGCTATAGCTGTGGAGTGCGGGTGCTACGACGTAGCGATAATCTTAATCCTGTGGGGTTTTGTTTGCTCTATCCCACGACACGAGAGTCTGAAATTCACTTTTTTGGCCCTCCCAATAAAGGGTTACATCTGAGCGGTATTTCTGATAAAGACCCCTTTACTCTGGCCAAACCTGGGGATAAGATGTGCCGTTCAGTCTTTATTCGTAGTTGGAATATTGATTCTAGCTATGAGGATCAGGCATTGCTGCTCTTAAAAGATGCTCAAACCACGCTGCAGACTATGCAGAAAGACTTTCCTAATCTTTGTGATCTGCATACTCTGATTATTCATCGCCATTATGAGCCGCTTGCCACTGCCCTTGGTTTTCAAAAAACGGGCTTAGATAGCCAGGCTGCTATCTATTGGATGTATTTGGCCCTTGACCGCTTTCTAGCGATTGATATGGAAGAATTACCACGCTTAGTGCTAAATATCTCCTAAGAATCTATCTGGATAAGAGTTTGGGGCGTTATTGTTGTCTAGACGACTGTTGCTAAGATCTACCGCTGGTTAGAAATTTGCGACTCGACCTTCTTTGCCTAGCTATCAGGTCTGTTGGTTTGCATAGGGGCGCAATAGCTCAATTAGATCCTCATTGCCAGAGGTTTGAGCCGTTTCCCACACTAGGGTGAGAGTTGAGGGCTCAACCCCTGCATCTAGTAGCTGTTTTACTATGGTTAGATCACTAAACCCGATGGCCCAAAGCAATATAGGCTGATCTCGCCAGCTAACATTAGTGTCTGCTCCATTTTCAAGCAGTAGCTGGACAAATTCTGGCTGATCGTTTGCGATCGCGCTTACCAAAGGTGTCATATCCCACGTCTGATTGCCCACAATATTCACATTGGCGCCTTGTTCAACCAGTCGCTTGGCTTTAGCAATATCATCTTTACTAATTGCTCGATGCAGCTGTGTTCTCCCTTTAGCATCTAGGGCATTTAAGCGACGCTCAGCCAACATTTTCTGACGGATATCTGCCACATCCCACCCCGTTAGCGCCGCCAAATTATTCGCCGTCTGAGTCATCGCGCGGCGATATCGCCAGCGTGATAAGCAAATAGCAGACCCCATCGGACGTCTAATCACGTACCGCGCTTGGAAATCAACCCCTGCCCATTGGGGAAACGACCGTCCCTTGATACCAGATTTTTGGACTAGCTGTTCTGGCAATATTTCCTCAAACCACAGGTCTTCTGGAAAGGTATCTTGGCTGTAGCGTACGTGTAGCCGAGTAATGAATGTTTCAGGAGACTCATCGCTCCACCAAGCTCCCATTGATTTTAGGTCTGCCTCAGTGGGGATTGATTCAGCATTTACCGTACATGGATCGCATTTAATATTGCCTCCAAATGTACGGGCTGCATATTCTAAAAAGACAGCATTGCTGTGTTCCCTATGGGCTTTTTGAAACAGTGTGTCGTAAAAGTCTTCAAAGTTATCTTGAACAAAGGCTGGAATCTCATAACCAGATGGCCAACGGGCTTTAGATTCTGTATCTGTAGCAATGGGTAGCGTTTCATAATTTGTCGTGCCAGCATAGGCAGTAGGAGACAAAATATGGACAATCAAATCTTGTTCAGCGCTAGCATTCAGAGTCCCCAAACGAATGGGCAGCCCATAGTCTGTAGATTCATAGTCCAGTACGATGGGACGCAAAAACTGTCTTCCTAACTTTTGAAATTCCTCCAGATTGACCCGCACAATAAAGAACTTCATGCCTGTGTCGATGTAGGATTGCACCATCGACGCTGCTTCTGGACCTACCTGATAACCATTTAGCTGTAGCCAAGCTACCAAGGCGTCAGATTCAGCCGTACTCAAAATTGCTATATCGTATTCTCCAACGGTAAACTGCTCCTCCATTGTGATGGCTGGTGCTGATTGGACAATGGGACGATTGCTCCCAGCTTTATTGGCCTGATTGAGAAATGAAGGCAGAGCAATTATCACCAGGGTGGCAATCATCAGCAGGGCAATCGCCAAGGCCAGCTTGCTAATGCTTGGTCGTAGCCACGATATGAAAAAGAAGATAACAATGGGCAGTGCTAGAGCCCCAACTATTCGATACCAGCTGTGCTCTTGTTGACAAGGGCGATCAAAATATTGGGCCAGGCGAGGTGAGGTAAACGCACTGAGTTTTTCTATTAATGCGCCATCCCCGATACTTACCTGAGTACGACTAGGGATAACGGGAATAGGAACAATGCGGGCAAATTCTTTAACATCACCCTGAAAATCATTGGCCATCATAAAGACGCTACGATTTCCGCTATGGGCAATGACTACCTGTGATGTCGTATTTTCTAAGGCACTGTCTGCTCTAGCTACAAAAAGACCGCAAAACGCATGGACAGGAAACGCTAAAGCAAACCAGACAGCGACTATCGCGACTGCCTGGATCGTTAACCGATGAGCGTGGGCTTGAAGCAATCGGATGAACCGTGACTGTGTCATTTAGGCAATGGCGAGTCAGCTATGTCCCACTTTTCCCAGACAGATGACGGAAGCTATCAGCGTCTAGTTCTCATAGTATGTATGGATTTCCAGGTCACAGACGTTGATTCCGTACTTTTCTAGCTTGTCACCATCGGCAAAAACAGCCAAAAAATCGTAAATACAGCCGCGACTGCTCGGTAGCGTAATAATAGTCCGATCACCGTTGGCTTGAATCGCACTATCGCCTAATACATTTTCTTCCCAATCTGTAGCCATTTGGGGCGAGGCATAGAACCCCAACATATCAACAGAGGTTTCGTTGGTTAGCGTAAAGGTGTGCTCGGTTTCAGCATCGACCTGAGCAATACTGTTGTTGGCAGCCGGGTAGCTCATCTGGGCTAATGCCGGTACAGATAGGCTCGTTACAGCTGTCAACTGACCGGTCAGCACATAGGCTGCCATAGCAGCATTAGGGAAACGGCTTAGACTCATCGTCGTTCAATCGGTATAAAACAACAGCCACGTTAGCTTTGTAGTAAGGTACACCCGCATACCTGCTTTGAGGTCTTGCTTGGCAATTGTTTGTAAAAGCTTCAAATACGTACATTATTGGCCTACAGGGCAATACTTTATGGCATTAACTGTCACAGCTGTTGTGTAATGACTGTCCTGGCTGTTGTGTAATGTTTGATGTGCAATTTTTCGCCACTGGGGAGGCTCACATTGTTTCGCCGTCCATAGACTACAAGCGATCTCTAAATATAAAGTGCCAAAAAATATGTGTTAGTTCAGCTACGCAGAGTTTGTCGAATTGGCCTATGCTCAGGTTTGTCAGATTCTAGCGTCCCCATACTATGGTTTTCCTAATTTATTGCTACTCTGTTATGTGTGGCTAAGTTAGACGCTCAAACTACCAATCTAAGCGCTTGCATAGATGAATTTAGAGACTGGCAAGGCATTCTACTCAAACACTGATTTCGCCATGGCTGCTTTTGATAACGAACTTGTTCAGGTGACTCAACGATCACTCCCCCAGCGGTCACAGCTGCTTAAATTAGGCACGTTTGCTGTAGTTGGCTTACTCACTACTCGGGCTGTAATGGCCCAGACTGAGCCGGGCGCGGCTGAGTTAGTAATTCCTGCTCCTGGTGGCTCACCTGTGGTTCAACCTGCCGTCCCTACACCAGCTCCCCAGGTTGTAGAGCCCGCAACGCAAATTGTGCCATCTTCAATTGAGTCGACGGCGTCTGAATCCACCGACTATGGCACCGTTTTTGTCGAGCCTAGCCCCTCGATTGAGTCTTTACTCGATGGCAATCGCTCGGGTGATGCGGGCGCCCCCCCAGCGGTGGAATTGATTTCACCTGATGACTATGGTGCAGACCAGGTTGACACAACCGATTATGGCGTTGGCGCTACTATGCCGGATGTGGTTATTTCAGAGCGCTCTAGTGGTTGTGAGTATTCTGTAGGTGGTAATAAGATTGCAAACGCGACCTGTAGACAGGTGGAACGTTTAGCAGGTGCGATCGCAAACGGTATTAGTCCCGGCCAGTCTCAAGCAGGCACAGCCGCTTCATTTAGCAATATTCCAGGCATTCAGCTACCGGGGGCAACAACTGCAGCCAGTCGCGACTATTACAACCAGGCGGCGAAACCTATTGTTCAACTGCAGCTTGGCAAAAAATTTATCTTTCCCCTGACGACGCCTGCCTCGCTATCATCTTTGTTTGGCTGGCGGATACATCCTATTTTTGGCGCACGACGATTCCACACAGGTACTGACCTAGCCGCCCCCTTAGGAACGCCTGTAGTAGCCACCCAGTCTGGGCGAGTCACGTTGTCAGAATTTTTAGGTGGCTATGGTCTGACGGTGATGTTACGTCACAACGACGACACACTAGAAAGCCGCTATGCTCACTTATCACGTCTGCTGGTGCAGCCAGGTGAATGGGTTGAGCAAGGAGAAGTGATTGGTTTGGTGGGCAGCACAGGTAATTCTACGGGGCCTCACCTGCACTTTGAACTCCGTCAGCTGACAGCAAACGGCTGGGTTGTGCTCAATCCAGATTCACTGCTTAAGCAAACCCTTGGCACATTAGCCGAAGCTTTAGGTAGCTCTCTGATAGCTCTGGGCAACCCTGAGGTGAAGGCGTTGGATAGCGCAGAGGCTGTCGCCGACCTGCCATTCCGCCCGGCTCAGCCCCACGCTAATTAGTTACACCTTGGTATCTATCGCTCAAAACACAAATACGCTACCGTTGGCTTCAACTGTGAGATTGCTCACATCCGCATTTAAGTCATTGGTGGGTTGAATAATCATAGTTAGGATACCGCTAGCGTCATCCATCGTCAGAGTTGCCTGCAGTAAACCTGTGCCTGTCTGTCGATCTTTCGGAATATCTTCGTAGAAAAAGGTAAGTGTAGTCGGTACATTAAGGCTCTGGAGGGTGACATTAGAAGTCGCCGTCAAGGTACGAGGCTGAGTGTCTCCTAGGGCCTCGTAGGTAATCGCATCTGCTGTTTGATTAACGATACGAATCGTGACTCCTGCTTGGGCAACTGGCACCGTCATCAACGGTGCTTCCAGTTGGGATTGGGCAGATAGGGGAGATTGATAAACCACAAGTGCTGATAGGGTGACAGCCAGTGAAAGGGATGTCCATCGCTTAAGTTTCATTAGGGGGCTCCTAGCTAATACAGTTGGCTCTATAGAAAAATTGTATAAAGCGCTTGTAAGTCTGTACATAGGGGCTGGTCTGTACATTTGACGTACGCTTACAGTTCCAGAAGACAGCCTTAAAACAAATCTCAGCCGTTGACACTGTTTTTAACGAGCAGCAATTTCTTCACAAACGTCATCAAAGCTGTTGCCGGAGTGAATAAACAGCGTAAAACACTCACAGCTTTGTCGCTGGGTTGTTGTGGAGAAAAAATTGGATTAATGAGTTTTTCTACTTACCGCTCTGCGCCCATAGTTTACAGCGGTGGTGATCGCTGCAAGCTTTAGCCAACAACCGCCATTCATAGCAAACTGATCAATAAACTCAGCAGTTTGCCATGAATGGCAACAGAGAAAATACGGAGATGTTATCAAGAAACCACAATAAATCTTTTTTGTATTTACTGATCTTAGGTCTGTTGTCAAAGTCATAGCTTTATGTATTGTACGTACCCATCACTGAGAGTGTGTACAACACATAAGTATTTTGTTGCTTAGAGGTCTCAGTATTTACACGTAAGGGTTCTAGCTGGAGCCCTTGGGACTTCAGAGATTTTTTATAATTCAGAAAAATGAAAGATATCATATCAAGATTATTGTATCTTTTGATACTATGGAAATGTGAGAATACGGTTTTTATAAAGTGAAGAGAAAGCGTAAAACAAAGTTAGAGAGAAAACCTCTAACTTTGTTTTTAATAAGTTGTCTGTTGATTCAGATAACAAATGATTGGCAATTTTTAACCCAGTCGATCCCTTGATACAGAACAGTTCTGTGTTGGGGGTTAGCACATGTCAACGTTTGATTTGAGATAATACGTTTACAAATTGCCGAGTCTATGGACGCCCAGAAAATCTTTTGTCAGAGCTATTGGTATGAATTCCTAAGCTTTTGGAGTTGCTTGGTTGTCTAACAACTGTCGGTACTGATTAGCATTGTTTAGCTTCAAGTACTTTTAGGGTGCTTGGTAGCTAACGTCTGAATCCGAAATCAGCCAGACGGTTGACCGCTGGCTATAGCTTTGCCGGTGACAACTATTGAATAACAACTTATCCAATCCCTCGTAGATAAGGGTCTCACACGTCAGCAGTGCAATTGCAGGTCTAAGCGCTTGAAGTGCCCTGTGTTTAGTTGTGAGATCTAGAGTCATCAGCACCATAGTTTATATGTGAGAGAAATTAAGGCATGGTTTTTACAGACTCTAGGAATCGGTTGCTCACGGTTAAAGTGGAGAACCAAGTATCGGTCTGTAGATTATTTGAAGCTCAGGCGAGAAAGCGACCTGAAGCCTTGGCAATCGAAGACAGGGGACAATGTTGGACCTATCAAGCTCTAAATACCTACGCCAATCAGCTAGCTCATTATTTGCGTGAGCGGAGAGTCGGCCCCAATGTTTTAGTAGGTCTATATCTTGAGCGCTCGTTTGAGATGATTGTTGGAGTATTGGCCATTTTAAAAGCTGGTGGAGCCTATGTCCCTCTTGATCCGAGCTATCCCCGAGAGCGTCTTGACTGGATGTTAAAAGACTCTCAGATTCAGGTTTTACTTACCCAGCAACCCTTGGGTTCAAATCTCCTAGGATGTGCGGCAGATGTTATTTGCTTCAAAACAGATTGGCCCATAGTTACTCAAAAACCCAAGCATAATCTCACCTTGCCAACCGCATCAGATTTGCTAGCTTATGTAATCTATACCTCTGGTTCAACTGGTAAGCCTAAGGGGGTGATGGTTGGGCAGCAGGCTTTGGCAAATTTTGTATCAGCCGCAAATCGAGCCTATGGTGTGGTACCAAGCGATCGCGTTTTACAATTTGCATCCATTAGCTTTGACGCTGCCATCGAAGAAATTTTTCTAACCCTGACCCAAGGTGCAACGCTAGTGCTGCGCACCCAGGCTATGCTAAAGTCGATTCCAGACTTTTTACAGGCTTGTGAAGCTCTACGGATAACTGTTTTAGACCTTCCTACCGCTTTTTGGCATCAGCTGTGTGCCTGTTTAGATACAGTATCCTTAGCCTCAACCGTTAGGCTAACCATTATTGGTGGAGAACGCGCGCTGCTTCAGTGGTTAACTGTTTGGAAGCGATGTGTCAGCCCCCGTGTTTCACTCGTTAACACCTATGGACCGACAGAAACAACTGTGGTTGCAACCTATTGTTATTTAACAGGTTCGGATGCGGCTCAACTCGATGACTTGGATGCGGCCCAACTCGATGACTTGGATGCGGCCCAACTCGACAACGTTGACACAGTTCCCATTGGTCGACCGTTAGCCAATCTTCAAACTCATATTTTAGATCGGGCGATGAAGCTTCTACCCCAGGGGAGTCCAGGGGAGTTATACATCAGTGGCCCTAGTCTGGCGCAAGGCTATCTAAATCGTGCTGACTTGACTGCCAAGAGATTTATTACGCTAGCGACAGATACAGCAGAGATTCGACTCTATAAAACTGGCGATTTAGCTCGCTATCGTGACGATGGCTATCTAGAGTACTTAGGACGCACTGACGATCAGATTAAAATTCGAGGGTTTCGCGTTGAACTACAAGAGATTGAAAATGTCTTGATGCAGCATCCTGCGGTACAAGGTGCTGTCGTTGTAGCTCAAGAGACTAGCCTGGGCCAAAGTCGCTTAGTTGCGTATGTGGCAAACCAGCAGAAGTCTTTTATGGCGCAGAAACAGAGTTGCGATCGCACCAATCAGTCAATTTGCAGTCTGCTAGAACAAGAACAAATCAACCAGTGGCAAGCGATCCACAACGATGATCATCTAAACACAGTGGATACAGCATGGGATAACACCTTTAACATCAGCGGTTGGACTAGCAGCTACACTGGCCAGTTACTCCCTGCTGCTGAAATGCATGAATGGGTCGATAACACGGTTGAGCGCATTCTAAATCTCAGACCAGAAAGCGTTTTAGAGTTAGGGTGTGGAACTGGATTATTACTATTTCAAATAGCACCACACTGTAAACGCTACGTTGGCACAGACATCTCAGACAGTTCCCTAGGCTACGTCAAAAAACAACTTGCCAACCAACAGCTTGCCTCGCAAGTTACCCTCCAGCTTGCTGCTGCTGACAACTTTAAGGATGTTAAACCAGGCTCTTACGATACCGTTATTCTAAACTCTGTTTTACAGTACTTTCCCAATATCGGCTATTTAGTGAATGTCCTAGAGCGAGCCGTTCGGTCAATTAAACCGGGGGGTGCGCTCTTTATCGGCGACGTCAGAAATTACTGTCTACAAGAAGCGTTTGCAACTTCCATAGAACTCTTCAACGCCCCAGATGATCTATCCATTCAAGAACTCAGACAGCGGATTCAAAAAAGAATAAACCAGGAAGAGGAGCTAACGGTTGATCCATCATTTTTTCTGGCGCTGCAAAAACATCTACCCCAAATCAGCCAGGTTCAGATTTTGCTGAAGCAAAGCCGGTTTCACAATGAGCTTACCCAATTTCGATATGATGTTGTTCTGCACGTAGGTTCTACACCCCAGGCGATGCTTGAAACTGTCTGGACAGACTGGTATTTGCAAAATGTCGATCTGGCCAACTTACGGCAGCAGTTAAAACAACCTTCTACAAAAGCATTAGGGTTTCGCAACATCCCTAATGCGAGAGTTTCAAAGTGTATCAAAGTTGCTGACTTACTTAACGCACCCCACCCATGGGAGTATGTTGTTGACTTAAAAACGCATTTACTCAACGACATAGATATCGGTGGAGTAGATCCTGAGGCTCTTAGACAGCTTGCTTGTGAGCTAAACCTTGATGTGATGCTCAGCTGGCCCAGCATAGAAAATAAAGGTGCTTTTAATGCCCTATTTAGACCGCAGCCTGCTATGGCTAACGCTAACCCAGGCAATATCGAGTCTTTGCCAGCCTCTAGACAGTCAACGTCACTTCAGTCCTGGTCTTTCTATGCAAATAACCCGCTCCAGCCCAAAATAGCTCAGACCTTGTCGACCGAGTTGCGAGCCTATGCTGAACAGACATTGCCGAAGTATATGGTGCCCTCAACGTTTGTCATCGTAGAAACGTTTCCTCTCAGTGCTAATGGCAAGATTGACCACAAAGCTCTGCCCATCCCTGACACCTCTCGACCAGAACTCTCGGTTCCGTTTGTTCAGCCTTGTACGTCTCAAGCAGAGAAGTTAGCAGATATTTGGTCAGATGTACTCGATGTTTTCCCCATTGGAATCAACGATAGCTTTTTTGAGCTAGGAGGTGATTCGTTGCGGCTGATGCAGCTCATGACTCAGGTCGAGCGTCTGTTTGAAGTGACTATTTCGTTTGCTGATTTCTTTAAGCAACCGACCATTGCTAACCTAAGTAGTCAGCTATCACATAAAAAGCGTGCTGCCAATGCTACAGAATTTATGTCGGTTGCTCAGCTGCACACAGAAGCACGTTTTACCTTTGAACCGCCATCCTATAGTTGGTCAAGACCTCAACAACATTGGACAAAACCAAAAACAGTCTTATTGACGGGTGCAACTGGTTTTATCGGCAGATTTTTGTTGCAGGAGCTATTGCAAAAAACAGATGCAACGGTTTACTGTCTGGTGCGATCCGCTACCAACGGTCGACAGCAGCTGCAACAGTCGCTACGCAAAAATATACCTAACATCGGCAGTTTTGATCACAGAATTAAACCACTAATCGGTGATTTAACTCTCCCCGAAATGGGATTAACCCAAAGACAATTTGAATACCTGGCGGAAAACGTAGACGTTATCTACCATATCGCTGCCAATGTGAATCTGTTTTATCCTTATGCGGCCTTAAAACCAACAAATATAGTTGGCACGCAATCTGTGTTAACCCTGGCCAGCCAGAGCAAGCTTAAACCCGTTCACTATGTCTCAACGTTAGATGTTTTTGAATCACTAGCAACAACCTGCCCATCTATCATCTATGAAAATGACAGCATTACCCAAGGAATAGGGATTTCAGGAGGCTATGCCCAGAGCAAATGGGTGGCAGAGCAACTGATTACACGGGCTGCAACCGCAGGCATTCCTATCTGTATTTATCGTCCAGGCATGGTCTCTGGCCATACCCAAACAGGACTCTGTAATCCAACAGACTTAATGTGTCGTTTTTTAAGCAGCATTATCCAGCTCAAAAGTGTGCCTAACTTAAATTGGGCGATCGATATGACACCAGTGGATTACGTTAGTCAGGCTATCGTCAATCTCTCACTGCAGCCACAGTCTTTTAACCAGGCGTTTCACCTGGTTAATCCCAATCCCTATCCACTTTCGCGTCTTGTCGATGAACTCAGACACTTAGGGTATGCCGTCGAATATACACCCTATGACCAGTGGCAAAACAGCATACGCAACCATCAGACAGCCCTGAGCCCACTTGCGAAAATCATCACCGAAGTGCTGCCTGGACATTCCCTGACCCGCTTGGAAATGTGGTTGGCGGGCACCCAAATGTTTGACTGTCAAAACACACTACAAAGCCTGAGCCAGACTTCCATCAGCTGTCCACCAATTGATATTCGTCTATTAGAGAAGTATATGGCCAATCTGAACCAACACTTGATGCCCCATCATCAGTGAACATTTGAGCTGATAGTCTTCAAATATGTCTTTTGACATTGTTAATTTCTGTCATGTGTCAACCGATTTTTACCCTATAAGGAGAAAACCCATGCAAACGTTGGAAGTTAAGTATGCTAACTATTCTGATTGGGATCCTCAAAAGTACCTACAGGAATACTATGCAAGTATCATGCCAGATGAACAATATTGTTTAGAGTTTTTAATCGAGTCCCTAAAGCGCAGTGACTCTGTACCGGTTGCTTTAGATTTTGGTAGCGGCCCGATTATTTCTCACATTCTACCGTTAGTGACTAAAGCCAAGGAAATTCATGTATCCGAGTATGTAGAGTCAAATTTGGTCGAACTAAGAAAGTGGTTTTCTGCGGATGAAGCTGCCTACGATTGGCGACCATTTACTCAAGAAATTTTGCGGTTAGAAAATCACCAAACCCCTGATGCCTCAGATGTAGGGCTAAGGGAAACAAAAACCCGTGAAAAAGTCACTTATGTTACACCAGGCGATGTTAGAGACCCCAATCCTCTAGGAGAAGCTAAGCGCAATTTTTATCCGCTGGTGACCGCCCATTATTGTGCAGAGGGTATCAGTCTTAATAAGGACGAGTGGCGTACCTATATGAGGAATATCATGAGTATGGTCAAACCTGGCGGCATGCTAATCACATCAGCCTGTGGTTCTGGTAGCTACTATCGAGTTGGTGAGAGTTGTTTTCCATCTACGGAGCTAAATCCTCAGGATATACTGAGTTGTTTTTTAGACAATGGTTTTGTCAATCTTGATATTCGTGTTAGGGATTTACCCGAGTATTCAGAACAGGGATTTTTCTATACAATTTTTGCATGTGGAGTCAAATCTTCTGATACTTGAGCTTATGTAAAAGATTCAGAGTCTTACAACTAATCCCTATAGGCACTTGAGTTTATCTACCTGCATAATAAGGAAGTGATACCATATTTGGTCAGTACCTATAGTTATCCACTTTTCTTGTTGGGCACTATAGCCGGTATAGCTAAATCGAGTCTTTTCCAGTGGCATTGCAGAAATTGGTAAAGTATCTCGGCTCTATTCTCCCTGTAGTGTTACCTCAGAGACGTTATGGCTGTGGACCAAAAAGAGTGCCAAACATCACGGGGGACGCCTTTGAGCGTTGTGCTGGTCGTTCCCTTTGTGGTGCAAATTTTCTCAGCCGTTGGACTCGTTGGCTATTTGTCCTTTAAAAATAGTCAGATGGCCGTTAACAGTTTAGTTTTACGTCTCGGTGATGAAATTAGCAGCCGTGTTGATCAGCAGTTAGATGACTATCTATCGCTGCCCCACGAGCTAGCTGAAGTTACTGTTGACAATCTATATACAGGAGCCATTGACGCCAGGGATTTTGAGGCGGCTGGTCGAACCCTGTGGCAAAAGGCACAAACGTATCCAGATATCAACTTTATTGGCTATTATCTGGAGTCCGGAGAGGGTGATGGTGCTGGGCGATGGCTTGAGGGCGAAGACGTCACCATCGTAGAACATTCACTTGCCGATGGAAAAGACTACACCTACCGAACTGACGATAGAGGAAATCGTACCGATATATTAGATGCTACTGAATATTATGCTCCTGAGGACCAGTGGTATGTCGACGCTGTCAATGCTGGTAAGCCCACCTGGAGTAGCATTTATACAGCAGACGGGTTTGAAGGCTATGTAGCGGCGGCGGCGGCCTATCCTTTATTTGATCAGCAAGGAGCTCTGTTGGGGGCGCTAAGTATTGATCTGCTTCTGAGTGATATTAGTAATTTTCTAAAAGAATTAGACATTAGCCCTAATGGTAAAGCTTTTTTACTTGAACGTGATGGGCTTCTGATTGGAAATTCTAGTGATGCTAGAACATATCATGTGGTCGATGGGAAGACCCAACGCCTGAGTGCGTTAGAAAGTTCTGACCCGATAATTCGCGCCACTGCCCAGTATCTGAAAACTGAATTTAACGGGTTTGACAATGTCCAAGCCAACCATCAGCTAGAGTTTCGTCTGGACGGTGATCAGCAGTTTGTTCAGGTCGCTCCCTGGCAGGATGAGTACGGATTGGACTGGCTGGTAGTCGTAGTCATTCCAGAGTCTGACTTTATGGGGGTAATTAATGCAAACACCCTTAACACCATCATGCTCTGTCTTATGGCTCTGTTGACTGCAACAGTGTTGGGGATTTTGACATCACGGCGGATTACGACCCCCATTCAGCGATTAAATCTAGCCAGTCAGGCCATTGCCACAGGAGATCTTGGCCAAACGCTCCAGGTGAAAGGAATTCAAGAATTGCGTGGGCTGTCTGCTGCATTTAATCGGATGGCAGAACAAATCAAAGACTCTTTTGAATTGTTAGAAACTAGGGTGGCTGAGCGTACGGTTCAGTTAGCTGACGCCAAAGATGCTGCGGATACGGCTAATCATGCAAAAAGTGAGTTTCTGGCTAATAT
>JBHJIV010000232.1:0-6769 GCA_050043105.1 Leptolyngbyaceae cyanobacterium
CGACGTGACAGGGTGTACACCAACCGACCATAGCGTTGATAAAGTGTACGCAGAGCCTCTATTTGGCCAGCTCGCAATGATGCCAGCAGATCTGCATCAGAGGATATAACGTCGGATTTGGCCGTATCCTCCCAAGATTCGCTGGGCCCCAAAGGTTTTATCAAACGCTCCAAAGTTTGAATAGCCAATAGTCATAACATCGGTGAGGGACGATATGATTGGACTCGCATACTATCGTGACAGTTTATATAGAAATGTTTCGGAGCCCTGGCTAAACTTGATTACAAGTAGAACCCAGCATAAACCACCCACATCAAGCCATTACTTGCGATCAAAAATCCCTTTAGCCATCCTGAGCGCAGCAGCTGCCACACTCGTACGCTAGCCACCATCACCATCAAGAATTCAATGAGCGCAACAATACCGCCATGGTAGTCTGGGTCCCAATAGGAAATGGGGCTGGCAAATCGAAAGTTGCTGAGGGGCCAAAAATGTCGATGGCCATCGTCTGCATGCACGGGTAAATCTCCTAGAGAGTGCAAGATAGCGCTGGCAGACAAAAAAATGACGCCAACCGTCAGGGGCTGCCAGTTGGGGCGACGATGACCTACCCAAGCTGCGATCGCAATCACCATCAGCGCGATTGGAATGGAATTACCAACAGCAAAAATGTTTTGCCAGAAGGGTTCATAATAGGCTTCTCGCCAGATAGTTGCTTCATCCAGCTGATCGATAAATTTGACCCAGCCATAGAAGCCAAATAAAGCTAAGTCAGGAACCAATGCCCCCCAAAAGATGGGGCCATTCAGCTGAGATCGCGACCGACGACCTAGCAGTGCGAGGTTCAAGATGACGTGGCTGGGGGTGTTCACATTGCTTCCTCACAAATAAACCAATCGATTAACTTTCTAGCAATGCTGAGCTTGCCAGGCACAGGCGGCAAAGAGTCTTTGGTAAACCAGTCTGCCGCTTCAATTTCATTTTGATCAATAACGATGTCACCACTGGCATAGCGGGCCGTAAATCCAATCATAAGTGAATTGGGAAATGGCCAGGGCTGAGACCCAAAGTAATGGATATCTTTAATTTCAATACCGACTTCTTCTCGCACTTCCCTGGCGACCGTTTCTTCTAATGATTCGCCAGGCTCTACAAACCCGGCGAGTACGCTGTACATGCCGGCTCGAAATCTAGGGGCACGGGCCAACAGCAGTTCAGAGCCACGGGAGACCAACATAATCACCGCAGGTGAGAGCCGTGGATATTGTCTAAGACCGCACTGGGGACAGCGCTTTACTCGCTCGTGACGCGATTGTTCCATGGGGGTGGCACAGCCGCCGCAGTATTGATGGGTGCGGTCCCATTCCACCAGCTGAGTGGCATGACCGGCCAGGGCAAAGCGGATATCGTCTAGGTGACCATAGAGATCGCGCAGGGGTCTGAGTTCTAGACCGGCGGGTAGGTCCAGCTTTTTGGGCAGCTGGGCCGCATAGCAGGGGGTATTGGCTAAGGTGCCTAGATATTGCGATCGCACCGTCTGCACTCCCAGGACCTCTAAGTTCTCCATCTTTGGGATATCAATGACACCCTCTCCCTGCGCTCCTAACGTTTCCACGGTAACCAACAGCTGTGAGCCGTAAAATCCAAACCACCATGCAGCGCCCTTAGGGGCGGTCGTTGGGTCCGCGTTTGCAATAAATTGGGCGGGTAGTGCAAACGGATTCATAGAACTCATATCAAGAACTGTTGGTTGATTCATGCCAGTAGCGTGTGCAAACTGCCTGCGCTATCTTACGCTAATGCTCGATACCACCCCATGCTTATTCCATGACCAATTCATCCACAACAATTTTTTCGGGCATACAGACCGGTAAAGCGCTAGTTGTTGGTGGCAACCGAGGTATTGGCCTGGGGTTTGTCAGACATTTGTTAAACGATGGACATTTTGACCAAGTCTTTGCCACCTACCGCAGTGCCGATACGGCAGACGAACTGATGCAGCTAGCCCAGACCAACAGTAAGCTGCGGTGCGTTGCGATGGATTTAACCGAAGAATCTCAAGTTGAACATGGACTAGAGCAAATCAAAGCCTTTACTCCCCAGCTTCACTTTGTCATCAACTGTGTTGGTTTTCTTCACGAGGGTGCCATCAGCCCTGAAAAAGCACTAAGACAGCTGCACTCAGATCACCTACTCCGTTATTTTCAGGTCAACAGCATTGGCCCTGTGCTGCTGGCAAAACATTTTCTACCGCTGCTTAACCATAAGCAACCTAATGTTTTTGCCACTATTTCTGCCAAAATCGGCAGTATTGAAGACAATCGTTTGGGGGGCTGGTACGGCTATCGAGCTTCTAAAGCTGCTTTAAATATGTTTCTAAAAACGGCGTCTATTGAATACAGTCGACGCAGCAAACAAACAGCTATCGTAATGCTGCATCCTGGGACAACCGATACTCGATTATCTGAACCCTTTCAGCGGGGTGTGCCTCCCGAAAAACTGTTCCCGATTGAAAAAACTGTGGCTCTTTTAATGGGTGTTTTAGGGAACATCACCTTGAACGATAACGGCTCATTTTTCTCGTGGGATGGTAGTAAGCTGCCTTGGTAACCCACATTTTTGAAGTTTTGCAAGCGACATTGGCGTTTTATTACTGGTTGGCTGACTCTGAGCAACGACTTCGATACACTGAACCCAGCCTTTGGAGCTTAGGACCCTCTAAAGTTCAATACCGAACCGGTTCATTTAAAAACGCCTATACTAGAGCCACTCCAGCATAGCTACTTTGCTGTCTGGGGTGGCTTTGGCATGATTTCTTTTATAATTTAGATCGATCCATTTCCCAAATCAGCAATCGCAAAACTTGAGAAGTTTGGATTCCTCAGCGGTTGTATGGAGCATTTTTATGGAGCGTAGAGAAATTGTGGTGATTGGCAGCGGCATCGGTGGCCTCTGCTGTAGCTCGTTGTTGGCTCGCTATGGATACGACGTTGTTGTGTGCGAAAGCCATAGTATTGCCGGGGGTGCCGCCCATGGATTTAAGCGGGGTGGCTTTTTGTTTGATTCTGGGCCATCGCTATATTCTGGCCTGTCCTATAGCCCATCTGCGAATCCGCTGCGGCAGGTGTTAGATGCTATTGGTGAGGACACGGCATGGCTCAATTACGATACCTGGGGATGTTGTTTACCTGAAGGTGATTTTGATACGACCGTTGGTGCTGACCAGTTTTGCGATGTTCTAAAAAATCTGCGAGGAGAGGCTGCTGTTCAAGAATGGCGGCAGCTGCAACAAATTATGCGACCCCTAGGGGCGGCTGCGGTGGCTCTACCTCCAGCGGCTGTACGCTTTGATTTAGGTGTATTGCAAACTGTGAGACCTTTTTTGCGATCGCTACTAAAACAAGGATTAAAAACAGCTCAGCTGGCCGGACCCTTTAGCCGCATTATGGATGGTGTGGTGCAGGATGACTTTGCTCGCCATTGGCTAGATATGCTGTGTTTTCTCCTCTCTGGGCTACCAGCTACCGGCACAATTGCCGCTGAAGTGGCTTTTATGTTTGCCGACTGGTATCGCCCTGATGTGCAGCTAGATTACCCCAAAGGCGGTAGCGATGCCCTGGTAATGACCCTCGCTCGCGGACTTAGAAAACACGGCGGTGAGCTTAGACTCAATACCCACATCGACACGATTGTCGTAGATGGTGATCGGGCTACTGGTGTACGGTTACGGAGCGGCAAAGAGATATATGCAACGAAAGCCGTTATCTCGAATGCATCGGTGTGGGACACGCTAAAATTGTTGCCGGAGCTGCCACCAAGACTGCGGCGCTTTGTCAATAAACGACAGACTATCCCTGAGTGCGACAGCTTTATGCATCTGCATCTGGGCATTGATGCCAGTGGGCTTAACGACCTGGCTTGTCACTATATAGTTGTCAATGACTGGAGTCAGGGAATTGAGGCACCACAAAATCTCGTACTCATCTCTATTCCGTCAGTGCTGGACCCAAGTTTGGCCCCGGTTGGGAAACATACGCTCCATGTTTACACACCGGGTAATGAACCCTATGAACATTGGGCGGGGCTAGATCGCCAAACCCTGGAATATGCCCAGCTAAAACAGCAGCGGGCTGAGGTGATGTGGGCAGCCGTCGAACGCATCATCCCGGATATTCGCTCCCGATGTGAGGTTACCTTGGTCGGCACGCCATTAACCCATGGACGTTTTCTCCGGCGTCATCACGGTTCTTATGGGCCTGCCATTCGCGCTGGTAAAGCGATTTTTCCTGGACCGCGTACGCCCATAAAGAATTTATGGTGCTGTGGTGATTCTACATTTCCTGGAATTGGTCTGCCTGCAGTGGCTGCCAGCGGCATGATGCTGGCTAACACCCTAGCCTCAGTTTCTCAACACAAAAAAATGCTGGAAGAGATTGGCATTCTAAATTTCTAACAATATTTTATTGCCCTACTCCTCATGCTCGACCTCTTATGAAATACTCGGTGCAGTTACTGGAGATCTACCCGTGAATTTGCGTCTGTATTTAGATACTGCTGATATATCTGCTTGGGAAACCTGGCTACCTGTAGGGATTTTTTATGGCGTCACTTCTAACCCAATGCTGCTGGAGCGAGCTGGGGTACCCTGTACGCTTGACTCACTCAAAAACTTAGCGACAAAAGCCTTTGACCTGGGTGCAAAAGAAGTACAGATGCAAACGTGGGGCGACACAAAACAGAGGCTGATTGCAACAGGGCAGTCTCTGGCCGCAATTGACCCCCGCGTAGTAGTGAAAGTGCCCATCACCCAGTTAGGAACCGAAGCGGCCGCCGCCATGATTGCCGACAATATTCGAATAACCATGACGGCTGTTTATGAAGTACCGCAGATTTTAATTGCAGCAGCCCTGAATGCAGAATACGCCGCTCCCTATCTAGGCCGGATTAATGACACGGGTCGAAACGGTCGAGACGCTTTAGCACAGATGCAACAGGCGCTAAACGGTGTACAAAGCTCCACCCGCATTTTGACGGCTAGTATTCGTGATGTAAACGATCTTGCCTACTTAGCTACCCAAGGGCTAGATACCTTTACATTTTCACCGAGTATTGCTGAAGCATTATTTAGCAGTGAACAAACGGCAGCGGCAACAGCTGCCTTTGAGTGGTCTGTCGGAAGTGATGGTCAGAGATGATAGATGTTGCGCCAATCAAAATCACTATTCTTTTTCCGAGAGCGGTGCTTGGGCAACACACATAATGGATTGCGCTGATGTTTGTTGATTTGGCTGAATTCCAGATAGCCACTGTATCAGCTGATAATGCCATGGCATCTGCCCGAGATGACCCATAAAGATCTCATCACCGACATTGTGATTATGAGGATAGACACTCACTTGAAACCCTAGAGGATCTAAAATCTGGTGATATAGCTGAGGCGTAAGACCATCGCCGGGTTTATCGTTATGCAGTTCTGTTGCCAGCCGCATGTTGATTTCTGTGCGAGAACGGTAGCGCGTAAAACGCATCAGCCAATACATCGGGAAGCGGTGACGGGTTCGATTTATTAAAAGCCCTAAACCTTTAAAGTCCCAGGCGGTCTTTTGCGGATCTAAATCTGTGATCAACAGACCGCCTGGTTTAACTAAACGGGCAGCTTCTTTGAGGGTGCTAGCAACATCATCACAATGGTGTAGGGTGGCGTTGAGCGTGACAATATCTGCAAAACTGGACTTAAGTGGCAAATTTTGGGCATCGGCCAGTAGCCTAGTTTCTCGGCATGTTTTAAGGCTTCGAGGCTGATATCTACTCCAATAATCAGTGCAGGGTTACCGCTTATGGTTTCGAGCACATGACCAAACCCACAGCCAATATCGACAACAACTTTATCATCCCAGGATTTAATTACTTGTTGCCATCGACTTTTCCAAAAACGGTTATGGGTTTCTCGTTGGAAGTCTCTTTTTGCCCAAATGGGATGCCCAAAGAAGTAGGCATTTGCTAGCATGCCTTGGCTATAGAGGAAGTTGTTTGCTACAGCTAGCTTTTCAGATGAATAGTGAATTTTGTCAGAGAGATAGTATTCCTTTAGAGAAAACTTAAAGGGTCTAGTCATGCTACCTGGAAGTAGGGATAAGTTATTTCTCTGACAATATGAAAAAATGTATCAGAGACTCATCCTTTTGTTCCCTGGATAGCTGGTTAGTTATGTTAAGACATGGCTCTTCAATAAACTTTTATTGTTTGGTCAAGTAATTGGTGAATGTCTAGATTTGCAGATCTCACATCAAAAAGTATCTCCTGAGCATGCCTGCTTGGGGCAATTAGAAATGCTCAGGAGATTTAAGGTATACGTACACCTACTATGACAAAAAGATGTGTTTAGTAATCACTGTTGAAGAGATTTTAGACCTCCTCTGTGATCTCCTGTACAATCTCGTTGTTTCGTTTGCGTAAGACTCCGAAGGCCAGGCCACATAGACCTGGTAGCAACGCTGGCGTTGGAATAGCGGTTCCTTCTAAATTAATAGAAAAATTACCGACTTGGTCAGCTGTTTGCACTGAAGATAAGCTTCCAATAGCTGTACCTAAAAGATTGCCATCTAAATCTTCAATCGTTCCGCTAATTAGCAGCAATTCTCAGTATGAGATTTCAACTAGTATCAGCCGGGATTTCAAGCTCCAAGCCTTGAATCATAAAGGTTAGCAGATGATCCCAAGTGTCAAAGCACATATAGCGTGTGAGTGCCCGCAAATCATTAAAGAAGGT
>JBHJIV010000233.1:0-11892 GCA_050043105.1 Leptolyngbyaceae cyanobacterium
CTGACAGAGGTATCAACGCTTGTTTAAGGCTATTCCCTTTCGAGTTCATCATCCCACAGTAGATCTATGCCCGATTGTGGCCAGTATCCCCCACAGTGGTTTGATAGTTCCAGAAGAGATGGTAGCTGCCCTAAAGCCCAACTATCGAGACTTTCTGCCCCACCAAGACTGGCACCTTGATAAGCTCTATGATAGTCTGCCTCAGCTAGGAATTACGGTTTTAGAAGCAGCCTACAGCCGCTATGTTGTGGATCTAAACCGAGCTGCTAACGCTCCTTTTATAGGAAGTTTTTGGCAGGCTGCCGTACCAAAACAAACCGCCTACGGCAAGTCCCTGTATTGTGAGCTGCCATCACTTCAACAAATCAAAGAGCGGATCGATCAGGTTTATCACCCCTATCATCATCAGTTGTCTCATCTTTTAGAGCAGGTGATTAACCAGTTTGGTTATGTGTATCTATTAGATTTACACAGCTTTGCAGGCCCGATTGTTGATCAGGTTTGTTTAGGTAACAGCAATGGCAGCACCTGCTCTGAAGAATTTATATCTGCGGTTGATACAGCGTTTGTTTCCCAGGGATATCAGGTAGCGCGAAACCATGTTTTTAATGGTGGATACATCACTCGACACTATGGTGAAATGGCCAATGTGCAGTCATTACAGATTGAGCTGAGATATCACAACTATCTAAATTTGAGTCTACTTAAGCAAGAACACATTCCTGATTGGGACATGCCCGAATTTCATCAGGCAAAACGCAAGATTCAATCTGTTTTTAGCCATCTGGTTCAATGTTTACAAGCCCAATCATAAAAGAGATGATTAGCGTTTCATCGCTAGCATAAGTCCATCAGCAATCGGAACTAGACTTATGGCAACACGCTCATCCGCATGGATTTTTTGATTGAGAGCGTCAATGTGCTTAGTGCGATTGTCCTGTTCCTCAACTGGATTGGCAACTCGTCCCGACCACAAGACATTGTCGACTGCGATTAATCCACCCGGTCGCACCAGCTTTAGTGCACGCTCATAGTAGTTGTCATAATTACTTTTGTCTGCGTCAATAAATGCAAAATCAAAGCTGTTGCTGTGACCTTCAGTAATTAATTGATCAAGAGTCTCTAGCGCCGGGGCAATGCGTAAATCTACTTTATGGGCTACTCCTGCTTTCTGCCAATACTTATGCGCCATTTGGGTATACTCGTCGCTGATGTCACAGGCAATCAGTCTGCCGTCCTCAGGCAGTGCCATGGCTACCACTAGCGAACTATAGCCAGTGAATACGCCTACCTCCAACGCCTTTTTAACCCCCAGCAGCTGTATCAGCAATCCCATAAACTGTCCTTGTTCTGGAGCAATTTGCATAACAGCTCTAGGATGCTGAGCATTCTCTTCTCGCAGCTGTTTTAAGATCTCACTATCGCGAACACCAACAGAAAGTAAGTAATTGTAGAGATTTTTATCGAGGTTGAGAATTTGAGTAGACATTAGAGAGTGTTGAATTGTAAGTGCTGGGCTTTGAGGGCATAAAGATAATAAGCGCTACCAACCCAGGCAATTTTAGAGTAAACAACTCAAAAATGAAAACCCATAGCGATCGCTGTGTGAACGATGTGGGCAAAGCGATAAAACTCAACACTCAATGCTGATCTCTTGCAACGCCAATGTTAGTAAGGGTGAGCTGTTTGCTACCCTAAAAGACATAGCACATGAGGAAAACCTGATGGACATCACCCAGGTAGTGCAAGTATCTGCCCGTGTGGGTTGGATCATCGAAATCAGCCAGCAGGATGATGGCTATCGCTACTGGCTGGTTAATCGTGAGTTAGATGTATTGAGTGATGGTCAGGTGTACGCAACTAGCAGTGCTGCTTTAGCTGCAGGTCGGCTAGTCGTAGAGAGAAACTAGACCACTTTTAAGACTGACACAAAACTCGGCGCATAGTCTTCATATTGCCGGGTAGGTCAATACGCATAGCCTGCTCTAATAAGAACTTGGGTGCTGGAATCATCGGTGTTGCTTTAACCGAGTAGGTCAGCAGGGTGCCTTCACCAAAATCTTCAAGCACAAGGTCGGCGGCAAAATCGGCAAAGGTGCCGCGCTCCAGACGAAACTGGATGCTTTGATTTAGGTGCTCCACGACGTGGAGATAAATTTCTACCTGTGCTGTAAAGAGAATAAATGCCTTACGAGCGGCTTGATATAGCTTACGAGTAATCCGCTTGGATTGCTGCTTTACGTGCTGCTTTACAGAAGCTTCTAGCTCGCGACTCTGGGTGATATCGGGAAAATAGTGAACCCAACGACCGTAGTCGGTGAGCTGTTCCCAGAGTTGCGATCGCACCAACGGCACATACATCTGAGCAGTCACAGCAGCCCCTTTACCAGCGTGGGTGTTGGTGGCAATTAGGACGTCACCGCGCAGCAATGCTGTCTGTTGTTTCGTCGAAACCATAGGATAAATAAAAAGAAAACTCTATAGGTACTTAATAAGTTGCTGAATAACTGAGACCCCTGAAATACTATCGGCTGGAGTGTAAACTGCCGATATTTACCGATTCGTTGCCATTATTAACCAGACGACATAAGCCTAGTGTCAAGCAGACACAGTTTTGCGTAAAACCTTAGTAAACCTTGTTGGTGTCCAGGAATATACACCTAAGTTGCCCCATGTCTAATCGTTTTCGTCTACGTCCAATTACCCAGCTGTTGCTGGCGATCATCGCCATGACAGCTATCGTTTGGATCTTGCGTGGTACCGGCCTTCTCCTGTTTCTACCAGGAATTGTCATTTGGCTACTGATCTTGACGTGCTTTGCGATCGCGCTATTCAGCAGCCTGCAGTCCACCCGATAGAATAATGCACATCGCCACTCGAATGTAAATTATTTCTAAATCAAATGTTAAGTAGATTTTAAATTCGCTCTGCTAGGTTGCCGGGGAGTTGTGAGGCAATCAGCTATGGAACCATTCAAACTATTGGGGATCTCCCTGCTGCTTTTACTGCTGGGGGACTTTGTTGCTACGTTTATCTACCATGTGCCTGAGCACGTCTTTGGTCGCTATCACAGCATTGTGCACCATAGTCCTAACCGCAGTTTTGTCAGCTACGCTCTACGTAAACACTGCCCCCAAGCCTTAGTGCCAGGGTTTTTAGGCGCACTACCTTACCTGATGTGGGTGCCGCTACTGTGGCTGCTATCGCCTCTGGGGACCGTAGTGGGTCTGTTGCTCGCTGAGCTGCATGTAATCTGGCGGCATCAGTTTGACCCCAGCTATCACACCCCAAAAGCCATCAAACTTCTCTGTCGCTGGTTGTGCATTACCACGCCTGAGCGTCATCGACTTCACCATCGAAATGCCAATTTAGCCTATGGGGATGTGTTCACGTTTTACGGTAAACCAGCTCAATATTGGCTAACGTTTTTACGTCAGAAAAAACGCCAGTGGGTTTAACCTGTTTGCTGATCAGTTTGGCGGAATACAGGAACGTGTCATCATGCATTCCGTCAAACATACCGCAGTCGCAGCATCCTGTAATGTTAAGGATGAATCGGTTCGCCGGCGCAAGGAGTATCATGACCATCAAAACGGTTTCGACAACGCCTTTTTTAGACCAAAAACCCGGTACTTCTGGGTTACGCAAACAGGTCGCTGTTTTTCAAAAGCCTAATTATCTAGAAAACTTTATTCAATCTATATTCGATAGCTTGGACGGCTATCAAGGCCAAACCCTAGTTGTCGGTGGTGACGGTCGTTTCTATAACCGTCAGGCAATCCAAATAATCTTAAAAATGGCTGCCGCTAACGGCTTTGGCAAGACCCTTGTCGGTCAAGGTGGTATTTTCTCCACACCGGCAGTGTCCTGTGTTGTTCGCAAGTATGGAGCCTTTGGTGGCATCATTCTCTCTGCTAGTCACAACCCTGGTGGCCCAGATGGGGATTTTGGCGTCAAATACAATATCGGCAACGGTGGCCCAGCTCCCGAGAAGGTGACCAGTGCGATTTTTGAGCGCAGCAAGGTCATTGATGAATATAAAATCTTGGATGCTGAAGATGTGGACCTGGATCGTGTGGGCACCACGTCCCTGGGCAATATGACGGTTGAGGTGCTAGACGCGGTTAACGACTACGCGGCCCTGATGGAGACCTTATTTGATTTTGAGCAGATTCGTCAGCTGCTGACATCTGGCAATTTCAGTGTGTGTATGGACTCATTGCATGCCGTGACTGGCCCCTATGCAAAGGCAATTTTTGAGGGACTTTTGGGTGCGCCCAAAGGCACTGTGCAAAATGGCGAACCCCTTGAGGACTTTGGTGGTGGTCACCCTGACCCTAACTTAGTCTATGCCCATGACCTGGTAGAGGTTATGTTTGGTGACAATCCGCCTAGCTTTGGGGCGGCGTCTGACGGCGATGGCGATCGCAACATGATTGTCGGCAGCAACTTTTTTGTCACCCCCAGCGATAGCTTGGCCGTATTAGCGGCCAATGCCACTCTGGTGCCCGGTTACCGCAATGGCATTGCTGGTGTCGCCCGTTCTATGCCCACTAGCCAGGCCGTCGACCGAGTCGCTGAAAAGCTAGGGATTGACTGTTACGAAACCCCCACCGGCTGGAAGTTTTTTGGCAACCTGCTAGATGCTGACAAAGCCACCCTCTGTGGTGAAGAAAGCTTTGGCACAGGGTCTAATCATGTCCGTGAAAAAGACGGTCTCTGGGCAGTACTCTTCTGGCTAAATGTTCTAGCTGTCAAGGAACAGTCCGTCGAAACTATCGTTAAAGAACATTGGGCCACCTATGGTCGTAACTATTACAGCCGTCACGACTTTGAAGGTGTGGAGAAAGCGGCTGCGAATGAACTGATGGACGGTTTAAGAGCAAAGCTGCCCACCCTCAAAGGTAAGCCGTTAGGTAGCTACACTGTTGCCTATGCCGATGACTTTAGCTATACCGACCCCATCGACAACAGCGTTAGCCAAAACCAGGGTATTCGCATTGGCTTTACCAATGGCTCCCGCATGGTGTTCCGTCTATCGGGTACGGGCACCAAGGGTGCGACCCTGAGGCTCTATGTCGAAAATTATGAGCCTGATGTCGCTAAGCACGCTATCGATACCCAGGAAGCGTTAACCCCCTTGATTCAGCTAGCTGATGAAGTCGCAAAGATTAAGGAACTCACTGGCTTTGATAAGCCCACGGTGATTACTTAAACCTCTGCCTGAGCCTCTCTAACTTTCAGAGGGGCTCAGGGATTATTGATTTTAATTGCCAGGAACTTTTATACCGCTTTTAACCTGTTGCTTTTCTGCACTCTTGGCATACTTTTCAGCCACAGCCGCCACTTCAGCCACACGCTCAGCATTGCTAACCTCTTCAGTCATGCCTGCTTTGATTTGAGCCTTGGCCGCTTCCCTTTCTTTTAGACCGTTTTTGACTCGATTAGTAAAAGACACCGTAAAGCCAACACTCAGATAGGTAGCGCTTAGGAGCACCCAGCCTTCGATGACATAGGTCATCATTTCATTTAAGGATTCAACGGTCATGATGCGTTCCTGGCGATGTAGATAACGGCATGAGAGCTATCGCCGACTTTACACAGCCAGTGATAAGCGCCTTACAACACAAATGATTATGCTCCCCATTTAAGCAGGTTATTTTTGGGATCGGTACTTATCGCAAGAAATATTTTGAACGTGGTTTTATGAGAGATCGATGGTGCGACGCAGCAATCACGTATTGATTAGCTGCTCGTTCTAAAGGCTGTGCGGCGCAGCAATCACGTATTGATTAACTGGTCGTTCTAAACTGCGATCGCAGATAATTAGCGCCGTATCCGACTATTGAAGGCCACACCTAGCAGTGTCACTATCTCAGTGAGGATTGCCTCAGCACTATTCAGGCAATGACACTGTTCGGTATTGTGAAGTACCGAGCGTCACTGTGTGTACCATGTCTACCCGCCTATCTTTCCAAACCAAATTGGCCTACGGTATTGGCGAATTGGGAACCGCTGTCCCCATTGGTTTAGCAATCTTCTACTTACTGTTTTTTCTGACAGAGGTGGTGGGGCTGTCCCCCACACTGGCGGGAACAGTATTGCTCGTTGGCAGGGTCTGGGACGCCGTGAACGATCCGCTAATTGGCTGGCTTAGCGATCGCACCCAGTCTCGCTGGGGTCGTCGCTATCCGTGGTTAGTGCTGGGGGCGTTACCCCTAGGGTTTTTCACATTTATGCTGTGGCTTGTGCCGCCGCTCGAATCACAGCTCAGCTTATTTCTGTACTACGTACTGATGGCGGTCGGGGGCTATGCTGCATTTTCGGTCATCATTTTGCCGATGGTGGCGATCGCAACCGAACTCACCCCCGACTATGACGAGCGCACCAGCATTATGTCCGTGCGCTCAGCGGCCAATATCATTGGTTCGGTGGTGGGGTTAGTGCTGGCCCAGATCATTTTTGCGCTGGTTGAAGATGTTCGGCGACAGTACCTGATTCTGGGTGGTGTCAGTGCCATCCTGATTGTGGTAGCCATTGCCATTTGTGTCGTCGGTACCTATGGCCAGTACCGCCCGGTGATGCGTAAACAGCCGGAACTGTCTCCCCATCCCATGGGCCGACAGTTGCGTCGAGTCTTTGCTAATCGAGCCTTTCGCTGGGTGATGGGGCTATATTTATTTTCTTGGGTTGGGGTGCAGGTCACCGCTGCCATGCTGCCCTTCTTTGTCACTAACTGGATGAATTTGGGCGAACAGCATTTTACCCAAATGGCCATAGTCGTCCAGGGTAGTTCGGTATTAATGATTCCATTTTGGCTCTGGGTTACCAAGCGCACTAGCAAACAAATGGTGTACTTTGCAGGGGCTCCGCTGGCACTGTTGGGGCTGTGTACATTAGGTCTGGTGCAGCCTGGTCAAGTCGGCATTATGTATGCGGTGGGTCTGGTGATTGGAGCCGGTCTGTCTACATTTTATTTGGTGCCCTTTGCCATGTTGCCCGATGTCATTGATGACGAGGAACTACGGACCGGAGAGCGTCAGGAGGGCATTTTTATTAGCCTGATGGTATTTTTGCAAAAAGTAGGTGTGGCGATCGCTATCTTTCTCTCAGGTTGGATGCTTGATTGGGCCAGTCAAATTGGTCCAGATACCCAGCTGCTCACCATTCGGCTGTTGGCCAGTGTGCTTCCTGGTCTGTTAATTTGTGGCGGTGTTTACTGTGTATATCGCTATCCCCTAACTCGCAGAGCCCACCATCGCATTCGGCTAAAGTTAGAACGCAATCGAAAACAACCCCAAAGCAATTAGATTCGCCTTCGTTCCAAAATTTTGTAGGGGGCGTTCCATGGAACGCCCCCTACAAAATTGTCCCGATTCCCACATAACGTATGCAAACCACCGCTGAATATTATTGCGCCTACTGTGGTGAACCTAACACTACCTTTATCGATCTCAGCACCGGTCTATCGCAACAATATGTCGAAGATTGTCAAGTATGTTGTCGCCCCAATATTCTTTACATAACAATTGACGAAGAGACTTTGGATGTAGATATCCAAACCGACTGCGAAGATCGTTAACACTGTGTGGGGAATCTTTTAATCGCATCCAACAATTGGGCAGGATAAATCCGAATTCAGTATCAATTGTTGTGTAGCTATTGGTAATGTCACCTTGGCAGCTATGGAGACCCCATTGAGAAATTTTGTTCGCGTTATTTCCAGTTCTTTAGTCGGTGCCCTGTTACTTGCCAGCTGTAACGGAGGAAACAGCTCCAGCGAGCGCGGGTTTGAAGTAAAACTGCTGGTCGGCAGTGCACTACATCACTTTTGTGATGAGGCAGCGGCTCAGTTTAATCAGACTAATCCGCAGCTCGCTAGCGGCGATACATTTCACATGACCTGTGAAGCTGCAGGTAGTGGTGATGTGGTAGAACGCACGGTGACCCTGGCTCAACAGCTTCAGCAAGGCACCATTACGGCTGATGCCCCAGATTTTCCTACAATTCTGTCGGTAGATGGCGAAATTTACCAGAGCCAGCTGATTTATCGCATAGATCAGCTCTACCCAGGTCAAAACTATATTCCAGCAATTACCGATGCACCACTGTTGGCCAACAGCCCCATGGTGTTTATGGTGCCGACAGATCTAGCTCCTGGTTTGCAGCAAGTAGACGACCTATTTACCCAGTTGGTGAGCGCGACCACCCACAAAGATTTAGATGCCAGCAGCCCTGAGCAGCCAATCTACTATGTCCATACGGCCCCTACCCGATCTAATTCCGGTTTACAAACCTTGGTTTCTCAGTTCGCGTCAGTGTCAGGTAAACGTCCCGAAGATTTGACGGTGGCAGACGTCCAGCAACAAGAAGCAGCGGTACAAAAAATTCAGAGTAAAATCACTCGCTATGGTAAATCCACGTCTACCCTGGCCAAGGCCATGGTGGAAAATGGACCATTCTGGGCTTCAATTGGCTCTGTTTATGAGTCATCAGTGATTGCGGCAAATACTGATTTACCACCCGGTGGCACGCGCTATGAAGCGGTCTATCCCAAATCTACGTTTACATCTAATATGCGCGGCATTGTTCCCAATGCTCCCTGGGTCAGCGACCAGGAAAAAGAAGCTGCCGATCAGATTTTGGACTATTTGCAGTCTCCAGCTGCACAGCAGGTTGCGACCAACCTAGGGCTACGACCCGGTGTGCCAGGAGTTGCACTGGGACCAAAATTTAGCGCTGACTTCGGTGTGGACCCCCAAGCCAGCTACGATTCATACCGACCTCCTGCACCAGAGGTGGTTGAAGCGATGTTAACCACCTGGAGTCAGGTGGCCAAAAAGCCATCTTTAGTCGCGGTGGTCGTTGACACTTCCGGGTCGATGGAGGGCAACAAGCTACCGTCGGTACAAAATACCCTCAAGACCTATGTGGATGCCCTTGGCCCCAAAGACCAGGTTGCCTTGATTGATTTTGATAGCAATATTCGACAGCCAGTATTAGTGGATGGCACCCCTGAGGGTAAAGCGCGAGGGTTGCAATTTATTGCAGGGCTAAGAGCCGATGGGGGTACCCGCCTTTATGATTCGGCACTGGCGGCTCGTAACTGGTTATCGAGTAATTTAAGGCCAGAGGCGATTAATGCCGTACTGATCTTGACCGATGGCGAAGATTCAGAGTCAGGGATTACGCTGGACCAGCTTGGCCAGGAACTATCTCGTAGCGGGTTTTCATCTGACCAGCGAATTGCCTTTTTTACAGTAGGCTATGGCAATGAAGGTGAGTTTGATGCCGGGGCATTAGAGCAAATTGCTCAGCTCAATGGAGGCTACTATCGTAAAGGGGATCCGGCGACCATTGCTCAGCTGATGGCCGATCTGCAAGTCGAGTTTTAGGAGCGCCAATGAAGCTAGCTAATCCATTGCAGTATCCGTTAGCGGTGTTGGCGGGGGGCATTTTTCTAATCGGGGGTGCGCGTTTAGTCCGTTTGCCTGTTTTTGTGGCTATTCCAGGAGCCGTGATTATTGCAGCGGCTGTGTCTGCTGTGCTCAAGTCTCGCGAACCCGATAAGGTTGAGCTGACTAATAAGGTCATTAACCGTGAGTTTCAGCAAGTACGACAGCAGGCAGTAGCCCTAGGTGCACTGGCGGATGAACTCAATGCGGAAGCCACTAAGCTGCTGACAGACAGCGATCAGATTGAGCTATTGGGGGTGGTGCAGTATGCATGCGATCGCACCCAAGAACTCCCCCAAAAAATTGACCAGCTGGCCCTGCGTCTAGAAGGTAAGGACGCGCTACTCTCGGTCGATGAACTACAGCACCAGCTCAAACAGGCCGAAGTCAAGGTTCGCAACAGCAAGGGCATTGCCCAGGAACAATGGGGCAAACTTGCCAACAGCCTCAAACGCAATATTTCCCTGGCCCAACAAGGTGAAGACGCCCGTCAGGCCCAGCTTGCTAATTTGTCTACCCTAATTGCTGAATCGGGTGGCGTCTTGCAACAGCTACAAAACAAACTCCGCACCGCCGATCTCACTAGTTCTGTTGCTGCCGCAGAACTGCGAGAGCTGAGCGATGAATTTAAGGGCTTCCAAGAAAATGTTGATGTATTAATCACCTAATTTTCGTCCATTCCAATTTGTAGGGGCGTTCCATGGAACGCCCCTACAAATTGCCCCATATCACTCATCCTTCGCCTAAACGTACAGACGTTCCATGGAACGTCTCTCCCCCATTTTTCACTGCCATGTCTACCACACCTATTATTTCTCTCTCCATTATTGCCGCTTCCATCGGTCTCGCCTATGCCCCTCTTCCTGGCGTTAACCAATCTATTACTATTGTCAGCGGCAGCGAACTGCAAGAACCCCTCAAACTTTTAGAAACTCGCTTTGAACAACAAAATCCTTCAATTCAGCTAACCCTAGAGTTCCAAGGTTCACAAGATATTGTCAACAAATATATCGATGACAATAACGACTTTGAACCTACGGTACTGATTCCCGCGAATGGTCAATTACTCGATGAACTTGGCCAGCGCTGGCAGGCCCAATATGGGGACGAGCCATTTTACGAAGCACCCCAGCCCATTGCAAAAACGATGCTTGTAGCCATCTCCTGGCCAGAACGGGCTCAGGCATTGTTTCCGGGTGATGAGTTTCAGTGGCAACGGCTAGAAGATGCCATGGCTAATGGTAACTGGGCCAACATCGGTGGCAACGCTGCTTGGGGTAGCTTTGACTTTGTAACCACTGACCCTACCCGCTCTAATAGTGGTCAGCTCACCATGAGTTTATGGTCTCAAGCTGAGGCTAATAGCAACAGTCTCAACTTAAGCGACTTTAGCAAAGATGACGTTCAGTCGTTGTTTGGGTTGGTAAAGCGCTCGGTATATCAGCCTCCCCGCTCTACCGACATTTTGTTACAAGAGTTTATTGCCCGTGGCCCCAATGATGCTGATATTGCCACAGTGTACGAGAGTATTGCCCTCCATCGCTGGGAACAGTCTAGTGCTATCCAAGGTCAACCCTACCAAATTCTTTACCTAAATCCGACTATCGAGACTGTTTCAACAGCGGCCATTGTGCGACGTGATGTGGATGGTGGCGAGGCTAAAGCTGCTCGCGCATTTATTGACTTTTTGATGGAGCCCGAACAGCAGGCAGTATTTGTGCAGCACGGCTTTCGCCCCATGAATGCACCGGTTGATATCAATTCTGTACCCAACAGCCCCTGGAGCAAAAATATTCCTGGAGCAATGACGGCTCCCACAGGTAAAGTAACAGCTCTACCCGATCGCTCGGTTGTTGAAGAGGTCATCCGTCAGTGGCAACGGGCTAATTAAGCTGCTGTATCAATAATTAAAGAGTTAGTGACCTTCTCGAAAATATCAGTATGTCACCCCGCTCGTTATTCTCACGGCTTAATTAACTGTGGCTCTAAATCGAACAAATCCATAAGCCTCTGTTGGATCACTTGAGGCAGGGGTGACATTCCCCACATTAACGACAATAAACCCATTATCTTGGGTTTGGCTGTCTTGAGTTAAATCATATCGACAGTAGGCCATAGGAGCGCTGTTGCTGACAATATAGGCCCCTGTATCAAGATCCTCAACGTTGGTCAAAAATTGATTCCCACGATCAAGACCTAGCATAATGCCAGTGTCAGTATCAAACGCACTGTTTGCAAACGTGAGATGGTCAGGAATGCGATCGCATTGCGTCTGACCTCACCACTGATATAAGAGGTAATACTCGCATCCGGGATACCGCCGTCTAGTGAACAAATGGGTGCATCAGCCCAGGCGCTTTGGGTACTCGCCAGCAGGCTAGAAGACAACAACATTATAGCCATCAAGACCTGCCCAATCCCCCGATTGGATAACTGC
>JBHJIV010000234.1:0-6385 GCA_050043105.1 Leptolyngbyaceae cyanobacterium
TGTCCCACTTCGTCCTGACAGGCATGAACCGAGAAAACGCAAGCGACGACCCAAGGCCTTCCCTTTGATGAATAAACCCCGCGCGCACCTGAAACAAAAGCTTACCGCTGCTTCATAACAACCTTAAGTCAGCGCCATTCCTATTAGGGATACCATTGATGTTTTTCCGTGGGGTCCTAGGGCGACGGACCGCCCTAGCCATGGGGGTGTGGGGAACTCGGTGGGACCCCACGCAACCAATTTTGCCTCCACTCAATACCTGAAATTAATTGTGAATATTGGCTAATTAGCGATAAGGGCTGCTCAGGGCTTTCCTCCTTTCTGGAAGTATCTGAACTATCCTGTCTAGGCATGTTGGGGTTTACCCTCCTATTCGTGGGTGCCTAAACTCCCCTTTTGGAAGTAATCAAGTTGTCCCAAATAGGCATATTGGGGTTTACCCGAAAGTAGGATGTCGATTCACTTAAAGCTATTGGCGTGGTATGAGTTACGGCGAGGTCAGGAAAAATGTTACGCTCTTCAAACAATAAGATTGTTTCTTGACAGCTCCCAAATCAGTTAGCGTTGATAACAATATAGGTATTAAATAGTTTGGGTTATCTCGTCCTCTCTTATAGATAAAGATGAGAGAACACAAGGTTCTTGTGGCTAGTATCTCTTTGAGTGAGGCACAGAAATAGTATTGCCATACCCGTCATCAGCGGCTGCAGATTAAGCAATTCAGATTTCCCCATAATTCCCTCACATATTTTTTACATACTTTAGCTGGGCGTTCTGTCCGTTTAAAAAACAAATAAAAAATACCCTCAGGAGGCAGCCATGGAGAGTTTTGACTATATCGTTTTAGGCGCTGGTCTTGGTGGGCTGTCTACTGCCGCTTGCTTAACCCGTCAGGGCCATAAGGTTGCCGTTTTAGAAAAACACTATTTGCCCGGTGGTTGTTGTCACACCTTTGACTATGGAGACTATCGCTTTTGTGCCGATGTTCACTATATTTCACAATGTGCGCCAGACCAGGCCATCGGTCAGTTTCTCAGCTACATTGAACGACCTGTCGAGTTTAACTCTCTGGACCCAGAAGGTGTCGACCGAATTATTACCCCTGAGGTAGACTTTAGAATTCCAGTGGGTTGGGAGCGGTTGCGATCGCGACTGCTCAACACATTTCCTGATGAACAAACAGCCATTGGCCGTTACTGCGACGAGATTCAGCAGCTGCATACAGAAATGCGCAGCCTCACCCAAGAAATGAACTGGTATGACCGCAAATGGTCCGACTGGTTAAAACTTCCCAAATACTGGAATCTATATACCAAACGTAACTGGACCCTGCAGGATTTATATAACCATGTTGGTATTTCACCTAAGCTACAAAATCTGTTGGCAGGTCAAAGTGGAGATTATGCCCTACCGCCCGACGAAATCGCCCTGATGACCCACGCTTCACTTGTCTCAGACTATGCCGAGGGGGCCTACTATCCAAAACATCACTTTAAACATTTTGTTGACACCATTGTAAAAGCCATTACCACCGGGGGTGGCGTGGTGCAGCTATCGACTCCGGTAGAGCATATTGAAGTGAGCAATCACCGAGTGCAGCAGCTTATTACGGCCAATGGCGATATCTACCATGCTAAAAAAGCCTACATCAGCGATTTAGACCCCAAACTAACCGTCGAACTGATGCACATTCCCAAAGTGCTCAGCCAGCGAGAAACCAAACGCCTCACCAACTACGACTATTCTGCCAGTGCCTTTAACCTCTATCTGGGGCTAGACAGTCGCTTTGAACCAGAGCGCTACGGGTTAGGCAATTGGAATATCTGGTATTACCCAACCGGCAATCTCAACCAAGAGTACCAAAAACAACTCGCTGGTGACATGAGTCAGCCATGGATTTTTCTCTCTTGCCCCACATTAAAGTCTCGCGAACCCGGCATGGCCCCGGCAGGGCATCATGTTTTAGAAATCGCAACCGTATGTCCCTACCGACCTTTTGGCGAACTGCGAGACTATGATCCAAACACCTATAAAGCCAAAAAACGCGAATTTTATCAGCACATTATGGCCAGCGTGCGCGACCTCATTCCCGATGTTGATGCCTATGCCCGCATGAAAGTTTACGGTACACCCACCACCAGCGAATATTATCTAGGTCAGCCCCAGGGCAACATTTATGGCGCCAAGCTGATTCCTAAACAGGTCGGCCTCAACCGCATGGGCTACGAAACTGAATTACCCAATCTATTTTTAGTCGGTGCAACCGCAGGATATCCCAGTGTCCCCGGCGTAATTAGCAACGGTATGGCAGTGGTAGAACTCATCACAGGACGTTCAATCTTACAGAGAGCAGTCAAGAACAACGTTGCAGCAGTCTCAACATAAACTGTTGAGGAACAAGCAGAACAGCAACCCGTCAACCAATGAGGACTTAACGGGACTGTTTAATCTACCGTAACCGTGTGAGCAACACATATTTGGCAAGGGAGCTAACCATGCTTAACATACCCCCTTGCCTGGAATATCGCTGATTGGCTTGCCAACACTGGCAAAGCATCAATGGCGCTGCATCTGGTTAAAGCGTTACTCAAATTATTCAAGAGAACTAGCCATGGATTACGTCAGTAAGTACGGAATAAAGTACACTTTAGCCAACACAATTCTTTGGTATGGTGGCAAGCTTCTCCTCACCGTCTATCGCAGCAAGCTGCCCATAGTGTCATCAATGGCCCGTAACTGGCTGGCGGAGAGATCTTACGCCCGCGATCTAGTCCCTATGGAAGAACTAGAAGGTGCCTATGGCACCGCCCTAGACTGGTTGCTAGATGCGAGAAATGGAGACGTCTCTGGTGATTATCTAGAGTATGGAGTCTGCACAGGCTCTTCTATGATTGCCCTAAAAAGAGCACTGAACAAACGCAAAAATGCCAATCTGCGGTTGATTGGGTTTGACTCCTTTGAAGGACTCCCCGACATTGCAGAAGAACAAGACAGCGGTGTTTGGAAAGCGGGCTCATTTATGTCGGAAAGATCCCGCACCGAAGCCCGTCTGCGGGATCACGGCATTGAGCCAGTGCTGGTAGAAGGTTGGTTTTGCGACACACTCAATGACCAGGTTCGTCAGCAGCACCAGATTCAGTCAGCCCCTTTAATTATGGTGGACTGCGATATTTATTCCTCTGCCAAAGAGGCCCTGGAGTTTTCGATTGCCCACATTACCGGACCGACCGTTATCATGTTTGATGATTGGCACGCCTGTGATTTAGACACCATCAACCAGGGAGAAGCCCGTGCCTGGAAGGAAATACTAGAGGAAAATCCTGATATTAAGCAGGTGGGCTACATTTCCCCCTATAACGAGATTAGCCATATTGTTATGGTAGATCGTGTGATGGGCTAATCTTTGACGCTCCGCACAACAGTATCCACAGCAGGGAGTATCAAAGGGAAAAGGCTAGATTTCTGACGCTTTGCAGAATTTTTGCATTGATAAATTTTTATATAGGTGAATCAAACAGCGTAAGGAAGACTGCAGTAAGGGGCTGGTGGACTCTACATTGGCGTTTTTGAATCTGCCCCGCCTAGCAGGCACTTCTTGTCAGAGAAGATGCACAACTGCAGGATTATTACGGGCAGGTTCTTTTCTTTTGAAAGGATACACTATTGAATTGTTTTCTGGGAGGGGATGAGGAGTAAGGGGCAGAAATCACTCAACTAAAAGAACCTCACACTAAGATTCTTTGCTGCATAGGTGTCTCAGATTTTCTATATGTCTGGAATGACGATAAATCAGGCGTAGAGGCTGGTTATGTTGTCATGGGCAGATGTAGGCAGCGCGCTGGAACAGCGTTGTGCTCATTTGATAGGCTAAGTCCCAGCTACTCTAAATCTTCACTAAACCCCTCTAGAAAGCCTAATGCGGCTCTACCCCATGGGGTTTCTTCAACAAAATACTCGCTAAAATTAAAAGTGCCTGATTTCAACCCCTTCATCCATCTTTTTAGCTGTAGTAAATTTTTCCAGCGTTGGGGATAGTTTTGCTTTATCTCTAGAAACTCAGCCTCAATGATGGGCATGGCTTCTGCTTCTGTATTAACTTGCGTATGCTGTTTCTGCAAAACAGAAATTTCTCCCTTTAGCTTTTCTAGAGCCTGATGAAGTTCAGGCTGATTTACCATTTCCTGATTTTCAATATATGTATTAACAGTTTCAAATATCTGCACCTTTTCAGCATTTGGAAAACTATATTTTGGTTGTTCAGACATAGCAGACATAGCCCCAAATATTTTCTCTATTTTGACTTGAAGTTCCTGAATTTGAGTAGCAAAATCCTCACCTAAATCAGGCTTACGGCTCTTGGTCTGATTCACTGTAACAGTACCGTCAAACTGTGGTGCTGTTGCAGTACTCATAAAAAATTTTGATTCTGAATATCTTTCTAGGGCGTTATGTAGAAAATCTAAGCCAGGAAACACAGTCTGCTCCAGAATAAATATAGGAGGCATAAAAGATACTGGGTTGTTATGAGTGTGAATCTTCTTTTCCTGCACATCGATTGCCCAAGAAACAATCACAGCGCTCTTTCTAAAAGAGTTAGATTTTGTCTGCTTTTGAATAAACTGGACGATAGACTTAGAGCAGTCTGTTTGAAATATGAATACCAAAAGTCCGTTAGGATTTCTAGCCATTGGCTTTAGACCAAAATCATAGGAAACTGCCTGTACTGATTCAAAGAACTTGTCTCGCAGCATGACAATTTCCCGTTCTGTAAGCTTGTCTGCTTCAACAAAAGTAACAAAATCAATTGTGAAAGGTGTCTCCTTAAATCCAATAAAGTAAAAGTCTGAAAACTCTCTGTTTCTGGATAAATCATAAACTACGCTTTCCCTGGTCAGTAGATTTTTGACATGGGTAACAAAGCTCATACGTATGCTGAAATATATTGGTCCACTTATTAGGCTGATATCAGTTATGTCAAGTATGTCAGCGAAAATTTATGATTGCACTAGACGGCATCACAATAGGCTGCCATGTTTCTAATCTAACTTTCTATTCATAGGGTTAAGAATATTTATGGACCAATCATCCATTCGAAAACTGCTGATTGGCGAATTCACCTGGAGACGGTTGGTGCGCTCGGTTCTGTTTGTCTATACATTTTTTGCGCTGTATGTCTTCTTTCGGGCAGATAGCATGATTTTTTTGCCGCCAACTGCCAGCTATCAAGATACTCAAGATATTCTGAAATTGCCTGTCACTGATGACGAGCAGATTTCAGCACTCTATCTGCCTAATCCTGACGCTGTTTATACTCTGCTCTATATCCATGGCAATGCGGAAGACTTGGGCGATATTCGCCCTAGACTGGAGGATCTGCAGCGCTGGGGCTTTAGCGTGTTTGCCTATGACTATCGTGGCTATGGTACCAGTGACGGTAGGCCCGGCGAGCGTAATGCCTATCAAGATGTTGATGCGGCCTATACCTATCTCACCCAGCAGCTCAATATACCGGCTAACAAAATCATTGTTTATGGGCGCTCGGTAGGGGGCGGCTCGGCAACGGCGTTGGCCAGTCAAAAGCCTGTGGCTGGTTTAATCTTAGAAAGTGCATTTACATCGGCTTTTCGGGTGGTGGCACCGTTCCCGCTGCTCCCTTTTGATAAGTTTGCAAATCTGCCCAAGCTTAGAGATGTGCGCTGTCCAGTGCTGATAATGCACGGTAAGGCAGATGAGATTATTCCATTTCACCATGGTCAAACGCTATATGAGGCAGCCCCTGAACCTAAAGCGTTTTTATGGGTACCTGAGGCAGGCCATAATGATTTTGCCATCGTTAGCGGCGACCGTCTACGAGACGCATTGGTCTCTTTTCAACAGCTGGTGGTAGGCCAGTAGACTTGTTGTCTGTAGCTAACGTTCCTTCAACCGCGTGGCGGTTCTAATAATCTGTCCTGCCAAAACAGCGGCCCCAAATCCGTTGTCTATATTCATGACGCCAATGCCTGCCGCGCAAGAGTTTAACATGGTCAACAAGGCTGATACACCGCCAAAACTGACGCCGTAGCCAATGCTGGTGGGTACGGCAATGACTGGACAGTTGGCTAATCCGGCAACAACGCTGGGTAAGGCTCCTTCCATACCGGCAACAACAATTAGCACATCGGCGCTGTCGATTGTCTCACGGTTGTTTAACTACCGACGAATACCGGCTACGCCGACGTCCCACAGCCGAGATGCATGAAAGCCCGATAGTTCTAGTGTGATTGCGGATTCTTCGGCTACGGGTAAATCTGCTGTGCCAGCTGTGAGAATGGCAATATTGCCTGGGTAAACAACAGGCACTGTTTCGGGCTGTAGCGCACAAATACGGGCTGCTTCGTAATAT
>JBHJIV010000235.1:0-24668 GCA_050043105.1 Leptolyngbyaceae cyanobacterium
GCCAAAGTCACCGGTGTTATCCACGCTCACACGACCATCAATAAAGGTGACATTTTGCCCCGGTGTTTGAAACACAGGGAGAAAACCACCAAAGCTACTAAAGCCTGTAAAGCCAGCACCTTCGTTGTAGTTGAGATTGAAGAAGTGTGGCAGACGGAGCGCAGCAGCGCCTGTCTCTGTTGGGATTGTTTCTGGGGTAGGGGGCTGGGTTTGATCGGCCTGAGCGATCTCATCGACGGAACGTGGTATGGCAATCACTTCAGCTGAAATGGCCAATACACTCGCTAAAGATAAGCAAAAACTCAGACATAGCTTAACGCCTGTATTACCAGTAATTCCTAGCTTTTGAAAACGTTTTGAGAGACGAGATAGATTTTTAACATCCTGTGTGGGAATAATGGCGGCACCATCGACTGTCATGGGATTTTCCTGTTGTGAATTGTTGTCAGATGTAAATATTTGAGCCTTGACCACATCAAACCAGCGTCTTCTCTAAAGAAAACTCTCAGGCTTGAAATTGGGTTTGGCTTAAATGAATTGTTGCAACTTTAGATGTAAACCACGTCCAAGTTGAAACCTGTAGTTTCCTCTACGGAAAAACTCCAGTTCTGGGCGTGAACAAGGTTTATCTAGATCATCAAAGAGCCACGCAGAAGATTACTTCTATCTATGTTGTTTGGATTCCGGAAACCATAAAAAAATTGTTTTTAGAATCCAATGTGAGAAAAATCGAATCGATGGATCTTTCTTTCTAAGCAGACTAAAACAAAATTCCAAAAAGACATTGAAACGCTCAGAAGCCCTTAATAGAGAAGAATGCAAGCATTACCATAAATATTCTTTTTGAGGTAAAGCACAAAAAACAGATAAACAATTGCTTTTCCATGACAATCCTATACGTGAAAAACTCACGTATGCACAAAGCTGGATAAGAGCACAATTGGTTATCAGTTATGGATACGAATAACAGTTAAATTTGGATGACTTTAATTTTTAGCACTTGTCGAATGTTTTATATTCAGATTAGACAAAGCAAGCGCTCCATAAACCAACCCTTGATGTTCAACGTGAACCTCTTCATATCAATCAATATTTACCTACTTGACTATCAATACGAATGAGAGTTCGATTTGGATGAGAAATATTTAAATTGACCTAAAAGCGCAAGGGTCGGTCCTTGCTGCAGCTTCAATGTCTTACCAATAATTTTTGGGGCCGCGCCCTGCTCATAAATTCCTTGACGCAGGAGATCCTAGTTTAATTCTGAAGCGGACGCGGATAAAGCTTGTGGTCTTGACGCCTAACCCTGCGCAGGAACGGATGGAATTTACAATTTAGGTGTCGATACAAAGATATCGACCGCCGCTCGGCTCCTCGTTAGGCTTCCTAAAATCATCTGTTAACTTCTTTTTCACGCGATCGCTAAGCTTAGAAAAAGAGCAGAAGCAATACTATTCAGCTTCTGTTATTTCCTCTTCAATATATTCTTTCCCAATGCGTTGATACTCGGCCAAAGTAAACGAATCTACCTGAATCGCATCGAGCTGTGCCCGCTCCGCTATTGTCGCCAAGTCAGATTCTGCTCCTGTGATTACTCCAGCTCGTAGAGCGGCTTCTACACGACCAACGGGGGGCGTAATATTGAGCTGACCATTGCGCAGTGCTGCTTTGATCTTTCTGAACACGGGCATCGCTACGATGGATAGCTGATAAGCTCGCTCCAAACGCCCTAGAGCCTGCTCTGCATCAATCGGTACATGTAATCCTTTAGTGATGTGATTACGTCCATCAGGAGATTGCAATAGTTTAGCGACCTCGTGACCCTGGGCATCAGTAGGCATAACACCAATGGGGTTTAATCGAAACCAGGGTAGTGTTGTTGCCCGCATTAAACCACCCAAGATAGGAATCTCTAGGTTTGCCAACAATCCTTCTAATGCCTGTTGGATCTGCCCAAGGCTATAATTCATGGTCCAGTGAACCAGAGGCAAATCGACTTCTCGACGGCCTTCTGCTTCAAACCGACGTAGTGTGGCTGTTGCTAGATACATCCAAGAGAGCATATCGGCAAAGCGACCGGTGATTTTCTCATGACGCTTGAGGCGACCGCCATAGGTGAGCATGGCTAAATCTGACAGAGCAGCAAATGTTGCTGAAGCCCAGGCTAGCTTTTGGTAGTAGCGAGCCGTTTCCCCGCGTACGGGAGATTTCACCACGTACCCACGGGTCCAGCCAAGAATTTTGGCACGGGTGAGATTGCGTAAGACTAATCCGACATGTCGCCAAAATGCATGGTCAAAGGCTTCAACATTGTTGTCTTCTAGCGCAGCGATTTCGTCAAAAATATAGCTATGACAGCGAATTGCACCTTGGCCGTAAATAATTAAACTACGGGTGAGAATGTTGGCACCTTCAACCGTAATAGGGATGGGAGTAGCCGTGTAGATATTCGCTAACAGATTGCGAGGACCGCGACAGATGCCAGCACCACCCAGGATATCCATACCGTCATTAATAATGCGGCGCGACAGCTCGGTAAACTGATACTTGGCAATGGCAGATACTACAGCCGGTTGTTCACCCTGGTCTACGGCACCACAGGTATATAGACGAGCTGCATCCATCAAATAGGTTAGGCCACCGATGCGAGCCAGGGGGTCTTCTACACCCTCAAATTTACCAATGGACAACCCAAACTGTTCTCGCACAACGCTATAGGCCCCAGTCACTCGCGAGACTAGCTTGGCTACACCGGTACCGGTGGCAGGAAAACTCACACCACGACCGGCAGCGAGGCTTTGCATTAGCATGGTCCAGCCCTGACCGGCACGTTCAATGTCGCCAATTATCTGACTAGCGGGCAAAACTACATTCCGACCGGAAATTGGTGAGTTGTAGAATGGTACGCCCATGGGGTCATGGCGACGACTCAGCTGTACACCGGGAGTATTTGCCGGAACTAGCACACAGGTAATGCCAATATCTGTGCCCTTACCCAGGAAATTATCGGGGTCGCGGAGACGGACAGCCAGACCAATGAGTGTTGCGATCGCACCCAGCGTAATATACCGTTTCTGCCAGTTCAGCCGCAGATACAGCTCGCCGTCTTTGCCCTTAAACACCGTACCGCTAGACTGCAAACTGGCTGCATCGGACCCCGCCGTTGGTTCGGTCAGGGCAAAGCAGGGCATTTCTTCACCTGTTGCCAATTTAGGCAAGTAGCGTTGCTTTTGTTTGTTAGTGCCGTAGCGCAGCAGTAGCTTAGCTGGCCCCAAGGAGTTTGTCACACCAACCGTCGCCGTGTGGGTAAATGAGCGCGATGCCAGCTTGGTCATCACCGCACTGTAGGCCGTATTAGAAAATCCTAAACCGCCATACTTTGGCGGAATCATCATGCCAAAGAAGCATTCTTGTCTTAAATAGGCCCAGACATCAGGGGGTAAGTCTTTGCGCTGATGAATCTCCCAGTCTGTCGCCATGCGACACACCTGCTCTACTGGCCCATCAACAAATGCTTGCTCACTGGGGCTTAGTGTCGGGTAGGGCTCTGACAAAATCCGCTTAAAGTTTGGTTTACCAGAAAACAGCTCGCCATCTACCCATACGGTTCCGGCTTCACTAGCCGCTCGTTCTGTTGCTGAAATCGCTGGCAACAGTTTAAAGCGCTGAATCAGTTTAACAATAGGGGCTGTAACAACTACCTGACGAATAAATGGAACGTTAAACACAACTGCCAACAGACCAAACAATATCCATAGCCATAGAGCCGCTTGGGTAATCCCTAAAGTTAATGCACCATAGACAAACCACACCACTATGGGAACACTAAAGTAGGCCAGGGCGGCAAACAACCCAACCAATCCAACAATTAAACCAACAGTTAAGGGAACCATAATTATTTATCCCACCCTATAGGGGCGTTCCATGGAGCGCCCCTATAGGGTGATGCAGAAGAATCTTTAATTTTGTTAAAATGCACCTGGCAACAAATATTACCCTATGCTTCTTAAGCCTAATCTTGTTTTGTCACTCTATATAAGTTAGAGCAACAAATTTTCAAACACGCTGGCAGCCCCCATGCCGCCTCCAACACACATGGTGACCATGCCATAACGAATCTGGCGTCGCTTCATCTCATGTAACAATGTTGCTGTTAGTTTCGCACCACTGCAGCCAAGGGGATGCCCTAGTGCGATCGCACCGCCATTTACATTGATAATGTCCTTGTTTAATCCCAACTTACGGATGACGGCGAGGCTTTGGGAGGCAAACGCTTCATTTAGCTCAATCAGGCCAATATCTACCAAACTGAGCCCTACCTGCTTGAGCACCTTAGGCACAGCCTCGACAGGGCCAATGCCCATTATTTGAGGCGGCACACCGGCAACGGCAAACCCCAGCAGGCGAGCCATTGGGGTCAGATCAAGCTCCTGAAGCTTATCTTCACTGATCAAAATGGTGGCTGCTGCTCCATCTGACATTTGAGAAGAGTTGCCCGCTGTCACGCTACCGCCGCGTCGAAACACAGATGGCAAAGCAGCTAGGGCGTCTAAACTAGTGTTAGATCTAGGCCCCTCATCCATCTGGAATAGGGTTTCATCGGTATGCACATCACCGTTTTGATAAACCGTGTTAGTCACGTTTAGAGGAATGATTTCGTCCATAAACCGACCAGTAGCAATCGCGTTGAGGGCTTTATGGTGCGATCTCAGTGCAAACGCATCTTGATCAGCTCGCGAAATCTCAAACTGCTCGGCAACATTCTCCGCTGTTAGCCCCATAGACATATATACCTGGGGCATTTTAGCCATCATGACCGGGTTGGGGTGCCAACAGTCTCCCCCCATGGGAATAAGGCTCATGGACTCTGCACCGCCAGCCATCATCACATCGGCTTGCCCCAGGCTAATGGCCTGATGCGCCATGGCAATGGTTTGCAACCCCGATGAACAGAGCCGATTCACGGTCATGCCCGGCACCGATGGTGGTAACCCCGCCCGATGGGCCACCACACGACCCAGGTTATAGCCTTGCTCTGCCTCGGGCATCGCACAGCCCATAATCACATCTTCGATGTGGGCTGGTTTTAGGGCAGGCAATTTTGCGATCGCACCGCGCACAGCCGCTGCTGCCATATCGTCGGGCCGCATGTGCCGCAAAGTACCTCGCGGAGCCTTACCCACAGCCGTACGCACACTAGCAACAATGTAAGTATTTCGCATGATCTTCTCCAGGCAAATAAGCAGTAGGAAGCAATTAAAACCGTAGTTGGGTTGAGTCACAAAGCCTACAACTCTTAACTCATCAACAAACCACAAAACCCAACAATTCCACCCCCATCAACATTCCCAACCATCAATTCCGCAGCGGTCTCTTTGTCTTCAACAAATGAGTAATTCTCTCTTGCGTTTTCTTCTGTTGCAATAATGGCAAGAAAACCTCTTGCTCTAGACCTAGCAGATACTCTTCAGACACCCTGGCTAGAGCCGTCAGTTTGCCGCCAGTCATAATATGAGCCAGCTGCCCGGCCAAGAACCGATCATAGTCACTGACAAACCTTCCTTGCTGCATGGTGTAAGCCATGTGGTCGAGCACCGCCCGGCCTGGCTGACCCAAAACCCAGAAACTGTCATGGGCAGGAGGGCGATAGCCGACGCGATCAAGACAGAGCACTTTTTCTTTAGCCACATAAAGCCGCTGGTCATTGTTCATTACAATGTGGGTATGGGCTGGCAAAAAGCCCAGCTCAATAGCTTCATAGGCACTACCGGAGACTGTTGCCGTTGCTATCGTCTTAAACACCTGATTTAAGAAAGGCTGAATATGATGAGCAGTATGGCTGACAGCTCGCTGAGACGCCCATTGGGCCATACGAGTGGTACCCGTAGCCCCCGGAATTAAACCAACACTTAGCTCCACTAGCCCGATATAGCTCTCAGCAGCAGCAACGATATGAGGACAGGCCATCACCAACTCGCAGCCACCTCCCAGAGTTCGTCCCTGCACCGCCGCTACGATGGGTTTATGAAAATAACGAATGCGCTGCAGCACCGTCTGGAATTTCACTAACAAATCAGCAATCATCTGCCAGTTACCAGTTTGGGCGGCTGTCGCCATTTCTAACAGATTGGCACCGCCACAGAAATGATCGCTGTTGTTACCAAGCACCAAACCTCGGTAACTATCGTCCTGAGCAAGAAGATCCAAAACTGTTTGTAGCCCATCCACAACAGCGGTGCTAAGCGTATTGCCTTTAGAACGAAACTCGTACAGCACTACACCGTCCCCTATATCCAACAGCGCAGCTGCTGGGTTCTCCCATACTGTGCATATTGCTGTTTTCAGCAGATGGATTTCGTCAGTAGGCTGTTCTACAAATTGTTGCCCCATGGGGCCGAGAACCGTATCAGCCATCAGCAAGCTACTGGGAACACCATGTTGATTGCGATAGAAGTGACCTTCCCCTGTTACTGCAATGTCACTAATCCACTCAGGTACTTGCAAATTAGCCGCCTGCATATCGTAAAGTACCCGATGAAAACCGATGGCATCCCAAAGCTCAAACGGGCCTAACCGCCAACCAAATCCCCAGCGCATCGCTCGATCAACATCTACAGGGCTATTCGCTATCTCTGGTAGCCGACAGGCGCTATAGCTCAACAGCGCCTGTGTGGTCTTACGGAAAAACTCACCTGCTCTACCGGGCAGTGCATACAGGGCTCTGACTCGATCAATCACCTCAGACAGCTGAGAGATATTTTCAAGACCAGCCAAATCAATCTGGCGAGGGGCTTCATAAATAAAGGTTCTAGGATTAACAGAAAGAATCTTTTTATCCACCTTTTTATAAAATCCCTGCCCCGATTTAGCACCCCGTGAGCCCGTCTCCACAAGAGTTTTGAGTAAAGTTGGCAGCTTAAACATCTCCCTTTGTTCATCGTGAGGGATAGCTGGGTAGATATTCTCGGCTACATGGAGCAGGGTATCTAGACCGACGAGATCTGCTGTTCTAAATGTGGCCGATTTTGGACGCCCCACCAACGTACCTGTTAAAGTGTCAATCTCTTCAATAGAGTAGCCTTCGTCGGTTAGGGCATGAATGCCGAGGAATGTTGAAAATAAGCCAATACGATTGGCAATAAAATTTGGTGTGTCTTTGGCAACAACAACTCCCTTTCCTAGGTAGCTGCGTCCAAACCATTCCATCCGCCGCACAATGTTTGGATCGGTATTGTCAGAGGGAATAAGCTCTAGAAGTTTTAAGTAGCGGGGTGGATTAAAGAAGTGGGTGCCTAAAAATCGTTGATGAAAGTCTAGAGAGCGCCCTTCCACAATCTGAGCAATTGGTAAACCACTTGTGTTAGTAGAGATTACAGCATCTGGACGCACTATCTGCTCTAGTCGAGCCATCAGCCGCTGTTTAATATCCAATCGCTCGATCACAGCTTCAATAACCCAGTCTACCTGCCTCAGACGCGCAAAATGGTCATGATAATTACCTAACTCAATTCGATGAGCCACATCTGAAGTGAACAGGATGGGTGGCGATAGTTTCTTGGCTTTCTTAAACGCACCTTCGACCACTGCATTTTTGTCGCCCTTAGCAGCAGGTAAATCCATCAACAACACTTGCAAACCCGCGTTCGCTAAATGAGCCGCAATCTGAGTACCCATGATGCCAGCGCCCAGCACAGCTACTGTTCTAAAGGGAAGAAAAGTCATGATGGATCTCCTTTAAGAAAGGTCAACGAAGAGCGAGGGCAGTCCGTCAAAATACAATTAAGCAACGTTAGTGGGGCGATGTACCAAATGCCTCCATCGCTGATATAACCGAGAAAATCGCCTGGACTGGGCTGGACGTGCAGGTTGCTCAGCTGCTTGATAAAGCGATTCAATCTCTTGGGCATAGGTCTGATAAAGCTGCTGACGGTTGCTGCCAGCATTTGCCTGAGTTTGGGCCTGAGCTCGAATCAAGACAAATCGTTTAATGGTTGACCAGCTTGGTAGCTGAGCATTGACCTGATCGATAAGTGTTTGGTAGTGCGATCGCACTGTCTGGGCAGCGCACACTGTAAAATCACCAACCACCTCCGAAATTTCAGGAACAATCAGGACTCCACAAAACTTCTGCCCCGGTCCAACCAGTAATGCTTGTTTTACCAAGGGCGATGTCTCTAGCTGTGCCTCAATGGGTGCAGGTGCAACATATTTACCAGTTGAGAGCTTAAACAACCCTTTCTTACAACCGTGGAGTGTAAGTAGACCATCCACCGAAAACTCTCCAAAATCCCCTGTGTGGAACCAGCCATCGGCATCAATCACCGCATCAGTCGCTGCCGGATCGTGGTGATACCCCATCATCATGTAGGGGCTATGCACTAGAACTTCACCATCTACTGCCAGTCGCATCTCAACACCAGGGATGGGGGCTCCGACAGTGCCAGAACGTAACCAGCGATCGCGAGTGTAGCTGAGCACAGAGCTAGTTTCTGTTAGACCATACCCCTGCTTTACTGGAATACCCACACCGTTAAAAAAGGTCATAATCTCAGGGCGTAACACCGCACCGCCACACAGCAGATAGCGCACGTTCCCCCCAAACGACTGACGTAAATTGTTAAATACACTATGTCCGAGTAGCCAGCGCTGCAGATGACGCCAGCTTGAATGTCTCAGCTTGTAGCGATGGGTCTGACGCCACCCCCAGTTGAGCCAGCGATGCTTTAGCCCTTGAGACTGTTGCCGCAAGCTGTTGACACGCTCATAAACTTTCTCTAAAAGCCGTGGCACTGTAATAAAGATGGTAGGCTTTACCGTTGCCAGATGAAAAAACACCCGTTTGGGGGATGAGAAATAGATATGATGGCCAAAACCTAGATGACCGTAGAGAAATGCTCTGGCAAAAATATGGTTGAGGGGTAAAAACGATAGCGCGACCTCTGGTTTCCCCGGAGTTAACCCCGGCATGCTGCTAAATGCGGCCCAAATATTGCCGGTCAAATTTCTGTGGGTCAGCATTGCCCCCTTTAGCTGGCCAGCAGCATCCGGGTTGTAGACCATCGTGGCCACAGCATCGGGATGGATCTGACGCTTTAAGGCTTGAACAGTCTCTAATGAATGGAAATGACGCCCCTGATGACGAATGTCTAAAAGGGTTTTAAGTCTGGATTTTGATATTGCCCAATCAGGGGCTGGAGTTCCCTCGGCAACAATAATTAGCTCAACCTGCTGCATACAGCTGTAAAAGCGTTTTAAGGTGCTCCAGGTAGATACAGCCAATATCTTTAGGTCGGCATCGGCAACTATCCAGCTAATTGCATCTATGGACTGCCCTTTATCGATAGGTACAGTAACTAGACCTGCGATCGCACTGCCCATATCCACCAATGCCCAATGAATATCACTCTCTAGCAATAGACCAATTCGAGGGACTTCACCGTCATCAGCAAAGGCAAATCCCTCAGAGTGCAAACCCAGCGCTATCTGTTCTGCAGCGGTTCGAAACTCCTCGTAGGTATAAGCCTGCCACCCCTGAGGAGTCCACTGGTGTAAACCAGGAGTATGGCCATAGGCACAGCCCATATCCAACAAATCAGGAATCGTATGATGTAGCTGAATTGAACCCTTTGTGGCTGGCGCAACATATAACGAACAGCTAAACGGGCATCGATCCACCATGTTGTTTAGAGAGCACACTGGCCCTCTCCCTCATTACAGTAGAGAGTTACGCCAATTGGCATAGCGCAACCTTCAAAGCAGTACCAGTGCTCTGCCGTTTAAGAGAGGAGCGGATAAACGCAGAACATCAGCAGCTACTTTTAGTTATCCATTAGCGTTAGCTACAAACAAAATCATCTGTCCCTTTTTAGAGAGGGTAACCCTCACATTTGCCCAATCAAATACAGCATTCCAGAGAAAACTGCATGAAAAAAGACTCTATGCAGGAGTCACATAGGTATTTAAGGCCGCAACTTACTATCAGGCTATCGCCGATAGAACATCCCAAACAACAATAACAATAGCCAGATGAAGGCGACTCATAGTCAAGAATCCAGCCGATTCACCAAGCAATATAGCGATAGAAAATTGAATGTCTTGTTAGACAGTTTAGCTAGGATGGGCTGGCTTTTCTACTACATCCATTATAGTGGGATCGCCGACTAGAAAGACATTTGTCTTAATATGCCTGTAATATCCAAGCCTTATATTGCCAAGCATTGCAACAATTCGGCATAGATTTTTTTGTTCATATCGTCCATTTTTAGGATCAATCATCCCGTCTATCAGCAATGGTTAATACCCCACACATCATTGATGGATATCCCCTATCAATCTGTTTTGACGTACCTTTCTAACCAGACATTAATATCCTGCATAACTTCTGCATAGTTAATCTCGTTATAAAGTTCATGGTAGGCTCCGCTATAGGTGATAAAACGTTTATCGGTCAAGGGCAATCCCTGGAAAAACTCATGACAAATTGCAGGATCAGCCACTTTATCAGCAGTCCCGTGCACCATTAAAATCGGCAGCGTTAGATACGCTTGCTCAGTGCGTAAGGTCTTAACTGTCTTGAGAAATTCTGTCGCTAGACGTGCGGTTCCTCGCTGATGTCTTAACGGATCGTGGGCATAGGCCAGCACAACAGACCGATCTCGTGATGGCAAAATGTGATTTAACCCAAGGGGTAGAGAAAATCGAGGCCAGCTTAGGGATAGTAACTGACCAATTCTCAGACGCAGGTCCGTGTTGGCGTGGGTGCCAAACGGTGAGGCGGCAGCTACAACACCAGCAATTTGGGGATAGGGCGTCTTAAGCGATTGAGCTAGCTCTTTCTGGCGATGGAGAGCATACTCCAGAGCAATAATACTGCCCAAACTATGACCCACTAAGAAACAAGGAACAGTTGGATGTTGTTGTTGAACCATCGATATCAAATAGGCTAGATCATTGCGATACTCTGACCAGCGATTAATATAGCCACGCTGGCCTGGCGAGCGACCATGACCGCGCAGATCGTAGCCGTAAAGGGCATAGCCTTCCGGCAATAGTGCTTTGACAACATTTTGAAAAAGACCGCTATGGCCACCTAAGCCATGGATTAAAATGAGCGTTCCCTTAACCGTCGATGTGGGTAACCAGCTCTGATAGTACAGGCTTAAACCATCTGCAGCCGTAAATAGGCCGTCTTGGTGTTGAACCGTCATCGTCTGCCATTTAAGCTGGGCCAGTCGCTGTTGAAAATTCGCCAAAACAGGCTGTAGAGCCTGGTCAGAGTTGGCGCTGATTAAGTGCAGTTCATAGGGCGCTTGACTAACTGCTTTAGCATAGGCCGATAGGGGTACCTCAGAGGTATCTGGCTGGCGTAGATAGCGGTCAAAGAAGAAAACACTTAAGCCACAAAGATAGCTATCAATAGTAGGGGGCAATAGCTTTAGGCTAGGCAGCTCATTTGGGGCTGACAGCTTTAAGGAAGATAATAGCTTGCTCAGATTGTGTACGTGGGACTTACCGCGGATCACTGCCAAAAATCGGTTTTGACTGGCGAGTTGTGGAAACATTTGTAATGGCTCTAGTGCCATCGGTGCTGTTTTATCACTGCTGTCTGTTACAACAACCACAGGAATAGTCACAGAAGCTAGCCCAGCCGCCCCAAACAAACCACTGCCGATAGGGTCTACTGCAAAAATTGCCTGGATGCGAGGGTCCTGCAGGGGCTTAATTGCAGGCGGTAGAGACAGTGCTCGACACTGTAGCAACAACGATACGTTTAGACTGTCTGACAATCCCTCACAGCGCTGCGCTAGGGCGTCAAAGTCAATAGTGGCACCAGCTAATGCTAAGGCAGTATATCCCCCAAACGATTCGCCTAAGATCCCTACGTTCGTTAAATCAAGATGGTTGTCATACTCCCGTGCATTACGGTGCTCTAACTCATCTAAAAGGGCGCTGATATCATGGGGACGATCAAAAAACTCCTGTAGTGAAAAGATCTCGTCAACACTGCCCGAAAGCAAGTTGTGGACCTGGTGAGTATCACTGCCTGGATGCTGTGGCACAGCAACGAGATAACCATGGGAGGCTAAATGCTCTGCATAGTGGGTCATTGCCTGAGGGCTAGCGGCCAGACCATGGGAAATAACAATAACAGAAGTCGGATACGAGAGATCCCCTAGTGGCTCATAAAGAAAAATTTGAAACGGCTGCAGTGATCGCCGCTGCAAACGTAGCACTCGCTGACGAATACCCCAAGGACCGGGCAGACGAGGCTCTATGTCGGGTGCCGTTTGCCCGCTCGCCTCCTGTAGCGTTAGGGTTTTAAGGAGAGCTAGCAGTTCATCTGTTGTTTGTAGCAACAGATCTATTTGTTTGGCCGTTTCTAGCAGGCGATCAGTACGCAGATTGCCTGCGATTTGGTACAGAAGGCTCATAATCGATAGCTGATCTGCAGCTCACATGTACGCTGGGCTAGCTGTGGCAGCCGCTGCCGTTGCCACAGCTGAGAGACTCGCTGCTGTACTAATTGCTGAACTAGAGAGGGAAAAAAGGCCATAACAAACCTCATTGACAAGATTTCTTGTCCACTCCTCTCCTAGCTCAATTATGGTCCTAGCATTGGCAAATTGGTTGAGAATGATAGGGTGTTTAATATTGAGACCCCATGTCAAATTTGTTAGGCTTTGCTCATATTTTGTACGTATTTACGCCTAGACTTAATTGGCCTGAGAAATACTGGCATTAGTCCTATCTATTGCAAAAATGGCTGAATCGCTGCAATATCAGTCATTTTTCAAATACATACAGGTTCACTTTTTTCATACATTGAATCAGTCCTCCCAGAACCTTATGTCATCTATGGATAAAGATGACTGATAGCTTGCTTGATTCAGAAAAGCGGGATCAATACACTACGAACAGGTGTGTTGTATTAATCTGTAACAGAATGAGCGGTTTTCCTAAAGCAAGCCAGAACCTCCAATCATCAGATTGCCCTGAAAGTTCTCAGCTAAGCAAAGTAGGGCAGTATCTAAAGGCCATACGGACACGACAGGGGTTATCACTACAGCAGGTGGCTCAGCGTACCCACATTCAACCTAAGCAACTAAGGGCTATTGAAGCAGGCAACTGGATGCAGCTACCCGAAGCTATTTATGTAAAAGGATTTCTCAAACAATACGCCCAGTCATTAGGGTTAGACGGCATTGCGATCGCAGAAAGACTATCAGTCACGCCTGCAGCTATCAATCCAAAATGGCTAAACCAGGCTAATTTTTCTGCCCGTGAGCAGGGTGTGGGGCCGTCGCTGACTAACTGGTGGTCTAGGCTGACTCCTTTGGTGTAGCTCTCACAGCCACGACAGGTGGGCTCGAATTCTCAGCTGTTTCTTCAGCGACTTCTACACTAGAGTCCGCCTCAGGTTTTACCAACGGTTGCTCATAGATTGCAAGATCAAACCAAAACGTAGTGCCGGTTCCCACCTCACTCACCAGGCACATTCTGCTGCTGTGCTTATCGATAATATTTTTGACAATAGATAGCCCCAGACCGGTACCTTCCAAGGTGTGGACGCGATTTTCCACACGATGAAAGCGATCAAAAATCGCATCTTGATCCTCAGGGGCAATGCCAATGCCCGTGTCAGAAATTTCAATGCGCACATACCCAGAAAAGTCTGGATGCTCAACCACTGACGGTGCCCGATAGGCCCGAATGGCAACACAGCCACCAGCGGTCGAAAACTTCAGACCGTTGCCCACTAGGTTGCCAAACACCTGCAGCAGCAGATCATAGTTGCCCAAGACTTGAGGTAGCCCCTCTTCAATATCTTTAATCAGCTCAATCCCTTTGTCCCTAGCATTTAACTGATATGTGCGCAGAATTTGTTCAATGGATTGATGAATATCTAAAGCCGAGAACTGATAGCGTCGATTAGACTCTAGTCGTGAGAGATCTAACACATCGTTAACCAAACGAGTCAGACGATCAGTTTCATGGTTGGCTGTTTCCAAAAACTCCTGACGTTCTCGATCAGAGAGATCATCGCCATATTCATAGAGAGTTTCAATAAACGATTTGATATTGAACAGCGGTGTACGCAGTTCGTGAGAAATATTGCTAATAAACTGGCTTTTGGCCTCATTGAGCGCCACTTCTCGGGTGATATCTTGCACGGTCAGAGCAATCCCTTTAACCGTCTCACCAGACTGGTCAAGCACTGAGTTGAGCAACACTCGAATAGTGCGATTTGTAGGCTCTGTTAAAGCAATTCGAAACTCTTGACTCTCAGACGAATCACCTTTAGCCGCTTGGTAAAGGGGGCGAGTCATCTGCACTCTCACCTCTGTGGGAAGATGCTGCAGCACATTGCCATCAGGGGGCAAATGAGCATCCCAACCAAAAATTCGACTAGCTGCCGTATTTGCTAGCACCACTTCCAGATTGGCATCAACCAAAATCGCACCGTCAACGATAGTAGAAACAAGACGCTCTAACTTTGCCTTCTCAGCGGTTAGTTCTTCAATATTTTGTTCTTCGTAGCGCTCAAGCCGCTCGGCCATGTAGTTAAAGCTTTGAATTAACTCTCCCAGTTCATCACCGCCACGCGAGAGATCAATACGCTGCTTAAAGTTACCAGCAGCGATATTTTTTACACCCATTAGCAGTTCTTTGATCGGTTGAGTAATCGTCAGAGCATTAAATACCGCTCCTAAAATCACCATGACCCAAATACACACAAATACAGCGATTGTCACATCACGGGTCAGATGAGACGATGCAACCACTGTGGGATTGGGATTAATACCCAGTGCCAAAACTCCTAGATACTGGTCCCTGTACTTTAGGGGGACAAAAACATCCGTTACCTCACCGACTGGTGTGAGATGCTGCCGTACCATAGGCAGGTCAACACTCTTGACATAATTTTCTGGTAGCTGCATGCGACGGCTCAACGTGAGGGAGTTTTGCACCGCTGAGTCAGAATATGGAATCCCAAAGAAAACGTTTCCCTGTGGGTTTGCATAGAGCATATAGCGAATACTCGACGTGCTCTCCATAAAACGTCGAGAAAATAGAGCCAGCTCATCAAGCTGTTGAGATTCGACTAGGGGGGCTGTATTTGAAGCTAGCAGCAGCCCTAAATCGCGGCCAAATCGAGTGTCGTTGAGACGAGCATCAAGCTGAATCGTATTAACGGCCCAAAAGGTCAGGCTGCTCATGATCAGAGATACCACCAATGTGGCGGCTGCCATGAGTCGAGTCTGGAGGGTAAAGTCTTTCCACCAGTCAGCGATTAAAGTACGGATTTTTCTAAATAACTCAACCATTCAGCCTACATAAACCGCTCAACGCTATTGTGACATGAATCCTAAAATGAAGAAGATAATAGGACCAGGGAACGGTAGGAATGGAAGTTTTGAGTTCTCAGTTTTGAGTTAAAGATGAGCAGGTAACCATCAGATTAAGAGTTTCTCATGGGATCAACTCATCATTCAAAACTCATCATTCAAAACCGATCTCTAACCCGATGCCCGATATCTCGACGATAGTAGGCATTATCAAACTGAATAGCGTCTGCTGCAACATAGGCATTTGCGATCGCAGCTTCAAATCCATCCCCTAGAGCCGTCACACCTAAAATTCGACCGCCGCTAGATTTTACGGTCCCGTTCTCTAGCTGAGTTCCCGCATGGAAAACCATTGCCCCAGTCTCAGTTGCTGCAGCAATACCGCTGATCGCCATTCCCTTTGGATATTTACCGGGATACCCCTCAGCCGACATCACCACACAGGCGGCATAGCCCGTCTTCCACTCAAAAGGAGGCATTGCTTCTAGCCGCTGTTCACAGCAGGCCAGCATGATGGCATCTAGCGGAGTATTGAGTAATGGCAGCACCACCTGAGTCTCTGGATCACCAAAGCGACAGTTAAACTCGATGACTTTAGGCTCACCTTCAGGCGTCATCATCAGCCCGGCATAAATCACCCCTCGGTAATCAATACCGCGATTTTTTAATGCCTGCACCATCGGCTCCAGCACCTCGGTTTGAATCCGATCTGATAGCTCAGGAGGTACCACGGGTGTTGGCGCATAGGCCCCCCTCCCGCCTGTATTGGGCCCAGTATCTCCTTCGCCTACCTGTTTATGGTCCTGGGCTGGCATCAGGGGTCGAATCGTAATACCGTCAGTCACGGCTAAGACCGCTGCTTCTTGACCTGTCAGAAACTCTTCGATAACCACCTGGCTGCCTGCAGTACCAAACTGACCGTCAAAGATGGCTGCGATCGCAGCTTTGGCCTCGTCCAGAGTCATGGCTACAGTCACCCCTTTCCCAGCGGCTAAACCATCTGCCTTAATCACAATGGGCGCGCCCTGCTCATCGACATAAGCAATGGCGGCTTCAGCATGATCAAATACAGCACTGGCGGCTGTGGGGATACCCGCCTCCTGCATTAGGGCTTTGGCCCAAGCTTTACTCGCCTCTAGCTGTGCACCCGCTTGACCAGGACCAAACACCTTGACCCCTTGAGCCCGCAGACCATCGGCAACACCATCGGCCAAGGGTTGTTCTGGACCGATCGCCACTAGGCCAATGTTTTGCACCAGGCAAAACCGACCAATTCCCTCAACATCATCCACCGACATGGCCAGATTACTACAGCCTGGTAGTGTGGCCGTCCCACCATTTCCGGGAATGCACACCACTGTAGTCACCTTGGGCGACTGCAATAATGTCCATGCCATGGCGTGCTCTCGCCCACCACTACCAATCACAATGGCTTTCACAGCGTTTTTCCTGTCAAATAAGCGGGCTTCATTTTCCCATGTCGCGGGAAGCTTGGGAGAATGTTACGAAAAAAAGGTTTAAATTAGCTTGGCCGTCAACCAATCGTGAAATCACTCCTAAGCGAGTCCTACTCAGCAGATTCTTCACTGGTAGCATCTTCGCTATCGTCTGCCTCTAACAGCTCTGCAGCGGTTAACCCCTCTGTGCTATTGCCAAAGCGCCAGAGAACCGACGCCGCCTCAGCTCGGGTAACGGCCTTATCTGGCTGAAACAGCGTTGTATAGCCTAAAGCACGACGAATATTCGCAAACGCCCCATTGCTATGATCCGCCAAAATCGCTTTCAAAGCAGCTGGTTCGATTGAGCCAGCATCCTGAAATCCCCAGGCTGCAGTCACCGCTGCAGCGGTCGCTTCCGGTAAGACCGAACGCGTATCTAAAGGGACCTTCCATAGAATGAGATCCTTGCGGGTCAACGGTGCATTAGGCCGAAATTTTAGGACTGTCGTATTGCCATTAAGCGGACTGGGAATAATGCCTGCTTCAGCTAATCCCTGGATCGCGGCGAAGTCAATATTTGTTTTACCTACATCTTGAAATGCAGGCTGAGCGCTCTCCACAGCCGGTCGAATTCTTTTAGCGGGCTGATCGCTATAGAACTGGTTATTGGCCGCTAGCAGCCAACGGGCATATTCACGACGGGTAATCACCTGGTTTGGTAAAAACTCATTGGGATTACGTTCAACGTTGTCATCAGCCTTAACATCAATCAGCATAAGCACGCCGAGGTCGACCAGCTCTTCAATATATTGCTGTAGCTCCTCTGGTGCTTCCCCGATATCGATATAGCTAGTCTGCGTAAATGCTGGAATCGCTGGGCTCTCGGTCTCTGTGGCGTCGCCATCGTCTGTCTCATCAGCCAGCACAGTCGATGGGGAGGAATCAGTCGACTCCACATCCGGGACGCTGGCCGTCTCAGCCGTTTCTTCCTCCAGCAAACTTGGATCAGGTTCCAGATTTTCTTCTAGAGAGTTGCCTAGAGGGCTGCCTTCACAGCTGGCTAAAACTAGGCATAGGAGAACGCCTAAAGATTTGACTAGGTGCTGGTGTTTCATTCAACTAAACTCCCAGAAGCTGCGCTACCACGCTAGCGTATCTGATTGCATACCTGACAGGCTAGGCTAGAGATGCCTTTTCCTTTTCGCTGGCACCATGGCCCGTTCGATTATTATTGACTGTGATCCTGGTGTCGATGATGCGATCGCACTCCTACTTGCGATCGCCCATCCCACAGAACTAGAGATTTTGGGCATTACCACCGTTGCAGGCAATGTACCCTTACACTACACCAGCCAAAACGCGCTTAAAATCTGCGCCCTAGCCAAGACAGACATTCCTGTGTACGCAGGCTGCCCTCGCCCCATGATCCAACCGCTCTCTACAGCTACCAACGTCCATGGAGCCACCGGTTTACAAGGCACAGAGCTACCTGAATCAAAACGACCACTAATGGTGCAACACGCTGTTGCATTTTTAATTGAAACCTTGCAACAGGCTTCGGAGCCCATTACTTTAGTCACACTTGGTCCCTTAACCAACATTGCCGTGGCCTTAATACAAGCCCCGCAAGTCGCCAACAAAATAGACACGATCATCGCTATGGGTGGTGCCGTCACCCATGGCAATATGACCCCCGCTGCCGAATTTAATATCTATGTCGATCCCCATGCGGCCAAGGTAGTGTTTGAGTCGGGTATTCCTATCAAACTGATCACGCTTGATACCACGCATCAAGTTTTAACCACATCTGCCCACCTAAACGCCTTTAAACAGCTCAATACATCCGTTGGCACGGCTGCAGCTGACCTGCTCACCTATTACGGAACTTCAGACGTCAAACGCTACGGCATGCCAGGAGCCCCCTTACACGATCCCTGTGTAATCGCCTACCTGCTTAAACCAGAGCTATTTACCTTCAGACCCACCTACACAGCCATTGACACCACTAGCCCACAAAATCTGGGGCGCACCGTTATCGACTGGTGGGGGCACACTGCAAAACTCCCCAATGCAGAGATTGCTGAATTTGTGGATGCACCAGGAATATACGAACTATTGATAAAATCCTTAGCCAAGCTGTAGATACCATTCATCTACTATCACTAATACCTGAACAAGTCCTTTACTTTACTGCGCCAACTAAAAACGATTGCTAAAATGCCATCAAGCCGCCCGGTAGAGCAATGACCTACAACACTCAGGAACTTATCGACATCCTCGATCAAGAACTCAAAGCCGCCTGGCGCGGAGAGCGCGTATTACTGTCCACCGATGATCGCTTAGCGAACCCCGTAGTCTCTAAAGCTATTGGCGCTGACAAATTAAGTAAGGTTTTTGCCCTTAAAGATTTTCGCGATCAAATTCATCAGTACCAACGGGAGCACAATGTATCTGGCCTCGTGTGGCATCCCTGCACATTTAAGGGCCAGACCATTCGACTACCAGAAATTCATCCAAACCTAACGGCCATTCCAGCCGACAAAGCAACCCTAGCCGCCGCCAAAGCAAGCATTATTGAATTCTGGCGTACTTCTAGTGAGGGATTAAGGTTGTGGGCAGCAGGTCACGACCCTGTAGAAATTGATGCCGCTACCGTTGAAGGCTACATCAAAGAAACAGAATGGGCCGATATTAGCGCCACTCGCAGTGAGATATACCTGGGTCTATGTTGGGGAAATCCTAAAGAATGCTACTGCGGCTGGGCTTATCCAGAATCTGGCTGTCATCGCATTATTGCCGCTGTCGCCGAACCCAGTGCTATCAAAGTTTAATTCTTTTAAGGCTATAAGTCATACAACTCTTTGAACCAGGTGACAAAAGCATGAGCTCTTGGATGATTAGGATTTAATATCTGCTGCTTAACAGCATCATGTAATTGTTGACCTGGTGGATCTTGCCAAGCTAACCAACTGTAAATATTTGCCTTATCAATATGCGTTTTCTTGAAGTTAGCGCCCTTCTGCTTGGCAGATTGGGTTACCTCCTGTGCGTATTGCCATAGAGACTCACTATTATCAGGAATCAAATAGTTGAGAAAAGTTTCCAACATGCCACGGTTACTATTGTCCGGCATAATCCATACACCAAACTTAATTTCTTCTGCCGTCAAGTGAACTAGACCTTTTGCGGGTAACTTCTCAGGTAGATCTGAAATGCTGTTTGAACAAATACCCCTAATTTGAGTCCAGCGATTATCAGCGTCATCATCGGCATCAACAATTAGACCAAGTGAGACTAAGGCTGATTCTTGTAGCTGAAGCTTTATCTTCCTAGCTGTAATGTTATCTACACCACCAGAAGTTGTAATATCAAAAACAACACCGTCCTCTGTTTTCCAGGTAATACCATTAGCTGCCATTAACCATGGAATAACCCTTATATCTTGCTCACCTTCAACGATTAGCTTTCTAGGCTTATATCGAGGATCACCCACAGCTAACGAACCTCAATTCCCATATCTGATGCTAGAAAGGTCTCCTCTCCGCTAAAAACAACACCTTTAGATTGATTGCGCTCTATGCGTTGAATTGTAATTCCATCATCACTGGTATCGTATTTTCTGGCAACGGCCGCTAAACTTTTCCAGCAGTCACTACTGTGGGTTGTTGCAAACACCTGAACATTTAGACGCTTCGCTATTTCCCAAATCAATTTCCACATGTCGGTCATTGCGGTGAAATGAAGCCCTGTGTCAATTTCATCAACCAATAGACAACCATTAGATACCTGTATGGAAGCTAATACTAATCCCAACATTCGCCAGATACCATCGCCCATACTGCCAATCGGCACTCGATAATCATCGATTAAGACAGCAAATCCTTTCTGAGCAGAGATTCCCTCAGAAATCTTATTGTTATTGATGGTTGCAATTCGCTTAATATTTGGCTCAATTGTCCGAAGCGCTTCATATACATTTTCCTCTTCAGGAGTTAATACAATTTGATCAAACCATTTAACGACTTGAGCAACACTTAATCCTGCACAGGTTAAAAATTCAACTTTAAGATTATTGCTTGGAGAAGCTTGAGAAGCTCTTACAGGACGAGGTGGCATGGCGGGAGTAGGGGAAGATAAACCGCCCTGAAGAGATACAAGGTTACCCCAAGAGTTATGTTCTTTGCCAAATGACCAATCAACCTTAAGGTCATAAGCTTCAAATAAGCCAAGTCTATCTTCGTTCTCTATTTCTAGACGCCGACTAAGATCTTCACGAAAAGTATGGCGTATAGGATCATGAGTTGAAACCGATACAGTCAGATGCTCAAGGTGTTTGGACTTCTGTGTTGCTCCTGTTACGGAAAACTCACTGCCTACATCAAAACTATGACCGTGGAAAAGGTGGCGAATATTCCACTCACGGTTAGATTTAGACTCACCACTCATATATTCCCCTCGGCTTTTCATCAGATCAATAAAGGCTCTAGGATTACCCTGAGCGCGCAACAGATGAATAGCTTCCAAAACCGAAGTTTTGCCGCTATTATTCGCACCAACCAATAAGTTTATTCTGCCAAGATCGTGCAACTCAAATTGGCGAAAGCTGCGGAAATTTTTAATTTTGACTGTTTTTAACATGGCAGCAAAACCACATGCAGCACTGGCACTCATTAGCCGCTATGTCCTAATACAAAAATAGGGAGCTGAATGCTCAGCCCCCATTATCCAAAAATTATTAACTCAGTATTGAGCTAGTAATCAGCCTTAGTAGCGGTAGCTGCTGCCAGAACCGGGCTTGTGAACGATGAAGCTAAGGATTTGGCACTGCTTCACGTTATCAAAACCAACTACGCGAATATAGCAATCGGGATACTCAGAACGGCAAGCCTGAACTTCGTCTAGTACTTCGCGAGTATTATTGGCGTTAAACAAGGGCAGCTTCCACATGGTCCAGTAGTAAGCAGTTGGATCAGAATCCTCGTTAAACTCGATGGCAGGGAAGTAACCCTGCTCAAGAACATACTGGATCTGACGCTCAATTTGAGCATCACTTAAAGGGGGCAAGTAGGACAGCGTTTCGTAACGACGCTCTTTGGGCAGAGTTTTCATAATCTACTCGTAATATCTGTTTACAACGTTGGTTAATCAGACTGGGACTCTCCATCAGCTGCCTTACTGCGAAGTTCTTCTGAACTCATCTGAGTTATGCGCTCCAAATGCCGCTTACGATGCTCGATGTTTGCCTGCTGAATACCAGTCAGTACCATTTCTGGAAGAAATTCAGTAACCTCTTCAGCAAGATGCTGACGGACAGTCATCACCCGCATTGCTAGATCAGCCTGCTCTTGCATCAGTGCAGCAATAAAGGCTTCTCCATCTTGCAACTTATCTCGGGTGGCAAACTCGTTAAACCAGTAAGAGCGAGGCAGATTTGTCTCTCGCAATTGTCCCATAACTATTCGAACCGCTTGATAGGTGAGATAGCTTGTTAGCGTCTTAGCCGTATCTTTCGCAATTCGCTTTAAGTCCATGGGTTAGCTCAATGCATCAAAGGCATTAAAGCAGTTTCAAACAGCTGATGCGGTAACTAGAGCAGCAGTTTTATTATTTGCCGACATTGCTAAAGGATTAGCAATTGGATTAACGGCTGCTCTAGCATTGGCAGTTAGAGAGTGTCTCTAGTTAGAGAGTGTCAACAGTGTCGAACTCAAACTTGATTTCCTTCCAAAGTTCGCAAGCTGCAGCCAGCTCAGGAGACCACTTACAAGCTTCGCGAATGATGTCGCCACCTTCACGAGCCAGGTTACGGCCTTCGTTACGAGCTTGAACACAAGCTTCAAGTGCAACACGGTTGGCAGTTGCACCAGGAGCGTTACCCCAAGGGTGACCCAGAGTACCACCACCGAACTGTAGAACGGAGTCGTCGCCAAAGATTTCAACCAGAGCAGGCATGTGCCATACGTGGATACCACCGGAGGCTACGGCCATCACGCCGCCCATAGAAGCCCAGTCTTGGGTGAAGTAAACACCGCGGGACTTATCTTGCTCAACATAGTTCTCACGTAGCAGGTCTACGAAGCCAAGAGTACCAGCGCGGTCACCCTCCAGCTTACCTACAACAGTACCGGTATGAATGTGGTCACCACCGGACATCCGCAAGCACTTAGCTAAAACGCGGAAGTGAATACCATGGTTCTTTTGACGGTCGATTACGGCGTGCATCGCACGGTGAATGTGCAACAGTAGACCGTTATCACGGCACCAGTGGGACAGAGTAGTGTTAGCCGTAAAGCCGCCAGTCAGGAAGTCGTGCATAACGATGGGCTGACCGAGTTCCTTTGCAAACTCAGCCCGCTTCAGCATCTCTTCGCAAGTACCAGCGGTTACGTTCAGGTAGTGACCCTTGATTTCGCCAGTTTCTGCTTGGGCCTTAGCAATTGCATCAGCACAGACCAAGAAGCGATCGCGCCAACGCTGGAAAGGCTGAGAGTTGATGTTCTCATCATCCTTAGTAACGTCCAGACCACCACGCAAGCACTCATATACCGCACGGCCATAGTTCTTAGCGGATAGACCGAGCTTAGGCTTGATGGTGCAACCTAGCAGAGGGCGACCATACTTATTCAGCTTGTCGCGCTCGACTTGAATACCGTGGGGAGGTCCCTGGAAAGTTTTGAGGTAAGCTACCGGAACGCGTAGGTCTTCTAGACGTAGCGCACGTAGCGCCTTAAAACCAAATACGTTACCAACCAGAGAAGTTAACAAGTTAGTAACAGAACCTTCCTCAAATAAATCTAGAGGATAGGCAACGTAGCAAATGTACTGGTTATCTTCACCAGGTACAGGCTCAATGTCATAGCAACGACCTTTGTACCGATCCATATCGGTTAATAGATCGGTCCATACAGTGGTCCAAGTACCGGTAGAAGATTCTGCAGCTACAGCAGCTGCACACTCTTCAGGAGGAACCCCAGGCTGAGGGGTCATCCGGAATGCGGCCAGAATATCAGTATCTTTTGGCGTGTAGTCCGGGGTGTAATAGGTCAGCTTGTAATCCTTTACACCAGCACTATAGCCAGCCTTCGACTGCGTCGACGTCTGAGAGTAAGACATATCTCCCTTTCCTGTGAATCAAACTAGATGGCTTGCGAACTCTTTTGCAACTCCCAGACAGGGCGATCTGCCACTGCTTCCCTGAGTCAACTGAGTTCGAAAATTATATCGAGCAGCAAACACTGCCAGACAGTCAGAGCAACTGTTCTCCTTAAGGAATTAGGTAGAAAACAACTACCTAATTCCTTAAGAATACTATCAGTGATCCGATAAGTTCTGTTTTGGAAGTTCTGTATAGATTCATAAATAAAAATTATGAATCTACGTTCACTAGCATTAAGTTTTCGAAAGATGAGCTAGCCAATACAGAATGAAGCGGTTTTCTGATCAGGCAGAAATATCAGAGCCGACATTTTTTTAGCTATTGCCAAATTCTCATAAGTGCTAAAAAGTTTTTTATTCTCTAACAAATTTTTTAGCTTCAAATGAATGAGAGGATAGCTAGATTCAATTTAAGTTGACACAAGTACTTGGGCACGATATCAAAAGCATCAAGCGCTGGCATCCGCCACCAACTTCGAAGACCCATGGCCTATAGGGAGACGTCACTGTGATTTCTGTTAAACAATGGATTCAACTAATCGTAGGGGCAACAATTTTGTGGACAGCCTCACCTCCGGTTAATGCTCAAGAATCAAACAGCACTCCCATCTATACAGATCCGCCACCTAGGGTAGTTCCACTGCCGTCTGAGCGCACCAATCAGACCAGCCCGCTCGCAAATACATATCAAGTCGGGGCTCTCGAGGCAGCCTACCCCGGCAGCCTG
>JBHJIV010000236.1:0-20496 GCA_050043105.1 Leptolyngbyaceae cyanobacterium
AAATCCCTCCGCCAGTGTAGGCATCAATGATTTTCTGTCGCAAATCCAGTGAGTATGCTTTCGGCATCAATCCTACCTACCATTGACGGTCTGTTATTATTCCTAATAAATGTACCTCGATTGATCTGAAATTGCTATATACAGATGACTAATAAAAAAGTTGAGAACATAGTTGGTGCTTTATCGCTAGCTCTTGCAGACGATTTACTCCAGGCTGCACAAAACTATGCGCCTGCTTCCGCTCCAGCCGCCGCGATCGCCTTAGTTGGTCATATGCCAGGGATGACAATTAATCATCTCCGTGGTGCATTAGGCTTATCGCATCCTGGTACAGTACGGCTCGTAGACAGATTAGTTAGAGATGATTTAGTTCAGCGCAGCCGTTCAGAGTCAGATGGTCGGGCTATTGCCCTGACACTAACTGAAGCAGGAGACACTATGTGTCAAAGCATTCTCTCTGCTCGACAGAATGCTTTGGCGAGGGCGCTTGCAAGCCTAAACACCACCGAGCGCGAGATGTTAGGCCGGTTAGTTGAGACCATGTTACGGGGAATTCTCAAAGGAGAAGAGCACGCTATTGAAGTTTGCCGACTTTGCGACCCAGCTATCTGCACTAATTGCCCAGTCGAATCAGAGATTGTTGCTCGTGAAGCGAGGCAGTAGGACACAGGCCCTAATGAGTGTACGAATTCTATTGGTACACAAACTCTAAAAGACGAGTTGTTTGCCTATTTGCCGGGGGCGCAGCTATCCAAAAGTGAGTAGATTTTTGAACAATATCTCACGCTCTCATCAACATCAAATGCGATAATCTTCAGGATAGTATCTTCTGTAACCAAGGCGGCGTGTATCGCGGCGAGCAAGGAAAAGCGGATAGGTCTTGCTCATAGTCTGTGGCAGTTGGTTGTTCTCCTGAAAACTCTGGGGGAGAGTACTCATCGCTGCGGCGCAACAAAACTGTACCCTTAGGAGAAACTTTCAGAGAAGCAGAAAACCACAAACCCTGCTCTGGCAGCTGACGCGCTCTATCTGTTCGGAGCTGGCGGAGCAAAGGTTTTAGCCGCTGACCTTCAGGGATACTCACTTTTCTGCGATCGCGTTTCCATATCTCAAATTTTGAACCTACAACAAAAACATCAAAATTAGCTGAGAACCAAGGAAAGTAGCCTTCTGGCGTTAGACCAGAACGCATCGCTTCTTGTCCTTCTGGTGTGGGGGCAATTGAAGCTATGTAATTCTCCACGTCAGGTAGGTATTTCCTCAGTATGCCGAAGATTTCCCGACAGATAGAATTAGCCGCTTGAGCAGCTTGCTGCTCATCAGACCATCGCTCCAGCCACGCTTCTAGACTTGGATGATCATCTTTTGGAGTTTTTGAGAGCAACTGCTGTCGAGCTTCTTTCGTCAGATTCCATTCACGCTCCACCCAGTTTTCTAATGTTGTGAACCAGTGACTCATTGGCAGTCGCTCTTCCCTATCATTTGTCGCAACAGAGCTATCTGTACTACTTTCGCGCTCAGCCTGATACAAGCGCCACAAGTCGTCTAGTTCCCACACACCTGTTTGACCTACCAGTATTCTAGAAACCAGGTCTTCGATAGAATTAGCAATAACCTTGACTTCATCTTGGCCTGAGCCTGAGCCGAGAATAACAGTAGGCGCAGCGTCAATCTCACAACCATCATGGAGCCAATAGCCAACTCTAGTACCATCGGCCTGGTGGAGAAACAGGCCGAAATGATGGGCTAGATAACTTCCATTCTCGATCCAGAAGTCACCCAACAGTTCCCCGCAGAAGTCCGGGGTTAGTAGGTCAGTGTAAACGGTTTGCGAAAGCCACTTTATCAGTTGAATGAGGCGCACTGGTGGGGTAGTACTAGTTGGAAAGCAGTCACTGATGCTAGGAATATCAATTTGGCCCATATCATTCTCAATCGGGTGGCGATCCTTCATTGACGCTGTACTTTGTGTTTTAAGATAGTGCCCTTCGCCTTAATCTTTGACGAGTCTAGGTGCCACCTGTCGATAGTAGGTAGAGCGCGAACAGCCAACTTGCTCGCAGATCTCATTGATAGTCAGCTCGCCTGCCTCAGTCAGTGAGATCGCTACCTTCACCTGGCTCTCATTCAGCGCCTTCGGACGCCCACCCATCCGGCCACGCGTACGAGCCGCTTTCAATCCTGCCATCCGTCCGCTCCCGTATCAGATTGCGTTCATATTCTGCCATCGCACCGATACCGAGAACACCATCTTCCCTGAAGCAGTAGACGTATCGAAGCCATCCTGAATACTGAGAAAGTGTGCGCCTCGCTCCTTCAAATACTCGACGATGCTCAGCAGGTCGCTCAGCGATCGGCCTAAACGGTCTAGCTTCCAGATAACCAGCGTATCCTTTTTCCGAATATGTTCTAGCGCCTTATCGAGTCCGGGACGTTCAGCCTTCGCTCCGCTTACACCGCGATCACTAAAAATCTTCTTGCAACCTGCCTCTTTCAAAGCGTCTGTTTGCAAGTCTAAGTTTTGGTCAGCGGTCGAAACTCGGGCATATCCAATTTTCACTGTCGCAAAACTCGCAAAGCGCCTCTGTTTTTGACACTTTGATTATGACACAGCTTTTGAAACGGAAATACGGCCCTAAAAGCCGCTTTTTGACCGTTTTGCTAGAGGGTGCCAAAAACGGTTAGATACTGTTGGCGAACTCCATAGTAGCGGCTCAAACCCCTTAAATTCGTTCTCAGCGCTTTGGCTGAATTAACGAGTTTGCGTTGTTTCCGCGTTTAAAATTTAGTTCGCCAACAGTATCCTTTCCTTTATGAGAATAAATTGTTAAGTTTTATTTAGCATACTGCCTGGGAAAAGAACACCGTTCAACCCAGCAAGACCCACCGATTTCAAAGCCACACACCCATGCGCATTCTGCTCTGGTTTCGTAACGACCTCCGCCTCCACGACCATGAACCGCTCCACCGCGCCTTAGAGCAAAAAGCAGAGATTATTCCTGTCTATTGTTTTGACCCGCGTCAGTTTGGTCAAACCAGCTTTGGCTTTGCTAAAACAGGCTCGTATCGCGCTCAGTTTTTATTAGAGAGCGTGGCCGATCTGCGCAAATCCCTACAGGCAAAAGGCTCAAATCTAGTCATACGCCATGGCAAACCAGAAGAAGAAATTCCTGCCATTGTCAAATCTCTACAGGTAGACGCCATCTACTGGCACGAAGAAGTAACCAGCGAAGAACTTGCGGTCGATACTGCTCTAGAAAAGCAGCTAACCCAGCTTAAAGTAGGCTATGAAGTCTATTGGGGTGCAACCCTTTATCATCCTGATGATCTCCCCTTTGAAGTCTCTCAGCTGCCTAAGGTTTTCACATCCTTTCGCAAAAAAGTAGAGAAAAGTAGCTCTGTTTATCCTACATTTGCCACACCCGCAACACTACCTGCGCTACCTAAAACTGAGCTAGGTAAGCTCCCCACGTTAGAAACACTTGGTTTAGAAGAGAAAACGTCTGATTCACGCGGTGTTCTTCTCTTCAAAGGGGGTGAAACCGAATCCCTTAAGCGGTTAGAACATTACGTTTGGGATGCCGATAAATTGCGAGTCTATAAACAAACCCGCAATGGCATGCTGGGGGCAGATTACTCATCTAAATTTTCCCCTTGGCTGGCCTTAGGCTGTCTCTCACCCCGTCGCATCTATGAAGAAGTGGGTGCATATGAGGCTAAACGCGTGCGTAATGACTCTACCTACTGGTTAATATTCGAGCTGCTGTGGCGAGACTTTTTTCGATTTATCTGTGCCAAACACGGTAATACTGTTTTTTATCCGTCAGGGCTGCGGGGGCTGAAGGTTGATTGGAAAGAAGATTGGCCAAGATTTGAGCAGTGGACCCGTGGTGAGACTGGTTACCCTTTAGTTGATGCCAACATGCGTGAGCTAGCCGCTACCGGGTTTATGTCAAACCGAGGACGACAAAACGTTGCTAGCTTTTTAACTAAAAACCTTGGTATCAATTGGCGTATGGGGGCAGAATGGTTTGAGTCGTTGTTGATAGACTATGACGTTTGTAGTAACTGGGGTAACTGGAATTACACAGCAGGTGTCGGTAATGATGCAAGAGGGTTTAGGTACTTTAATATCCCTAAGCAATCAAAGGACTATGACCCAGATGGCCAATATGTCAAACACTGGCTACCAGAGTTGCAAAAGGTTTCACGGAAAAAGATTCACAGCCCTTGGAAGCTAGACTCAGAGGAGCAAAAACGCTGCAATGTCAGGATTGGCGTTGACTACCCTAACCCGGTGGTAGATTTAGAGAAATCAGTCCGCACAAATGAGGCGATCTATAATGCAGCTTTAGAGATACGTTCCTAGAGCTTTTAGGCAGGTTTTCGGGCAACAAAAGCAGCATGAGCTTTTGGGAGCTGATACTGGTCGTAATTGCGCATAGTTTCGACCTTGAATCCTACCTTTCGTAACTTATGGGCCATATCAGTCGATCGATATAGCCGCACATGATGAACTTCATCACTGCGTCGATAGTGATCGTCAACTTTTCGAAACGTGATAATGCGACGTTTTAGCGTTGACTGCTGAAAGTCTTCTTCTTTCTCTACAAGAGCAAACCAATCATGACCTTCGGTAAACTGTTGGCTGTTGCTATTGTCTACTTGGCCAGGTTCTGCAATGTCAAAAACAAAAACACCGCCTGGCTCGAGGGCTTGGTAAATACGTTCAAAAAGCTGAAATAACAATTCATCATTGTTATCTGGGTCAAATAGATAGTTGAGACATTCACCAATTGCTGTCACAGCCCTACACGTTGGAATATCGGCCTTAAAGAGGGACGCTACTTGAAATTCGGCACTAGGGACTCGGTTTCTAGCTAGTGCAACCATTGTTTCAGAAATGTCGATACCCAAAACGCGATAACCTGCTTTGGTAAACTCTAATGTTGACAGTCCGCCACCACAGCCCAGGTCAACAATCAGCCCGTCGGGAATATTGTTGTTATTCAGAATCTTAAGGATGCCAGCCGCCGATTTGAGAGCGTGCTCGCCATAGCCAACATCATGGATATAGGCGAGATCCTGCTCATAAAAAGCTTTCATTATCTCCTTCTTTTATTGGTTGAGGTCGCATATGCTGTCTTTTATGATACCCGTATCGCTTGAGTATGTTCAAGCACCAACCAAAACCAGAATAATCGTTGCTAAAGACAAGTCTTTTAGCCTTTGTGAATGAAACTTCATGCAATATCTCTCCATCCTAACTGCTTGAAAATTCTTCTGCATTGAGCCTTGTCTAATCTTTCTTTGATATCTGGCGTCGCTAACCCCAAGAGATACCCTTGGATATATTCAACTCCAAGATCAACAACGAGTTCCTTGAGTGAAAATGGACTATCCTCATCAAAGCCTTCAATAACTGTGCGATAGTTTAAATCCAACTTCAAACCAACGAGATAGTCTATGATATTCGTTCCTAATTTTTTATCGAAATGGAGAACCTCTCGATCAATTTTTATGTATGTAGGATTTATTTCTCCTAACCTAGATATTGCAACATGACCAACTCCAAAGTCATCAACAGCAAATTCTATGCCATATTTTTTACGGTATTTTCGTGTGATACTTCTGAAGCTTTCTAAACCTCTCTCTTCGTTCTCGATAATTGATGGAATAAGAAGTTTTTGGGAGATTTCAAGAACAAGCTTATTGCCTGGAATTAGCTTTTCATTAACGAGTAGATGCTCTAATTTTCTCTCGTACGCCGTACGTAATATACTGGAAGGGTAAACATTGATTGAAAGCATTTTACGATCATCATATCTATATAACCTTGCTTTCTCAGATGATCTTTTATAAGTCCTCAATGCTGTTCCCAAGATGTAAAGATCTAACTCTGTCTGAAAACGAACCCCCCACATTTCTGCAGCTTTAAAGATATGGGTTGGAGCTAGCGAAGTCTTAGGATCTCTGGCTAAAGCTTCCCATCCTGCAATTGTTAAATTTTCTGCTTGCTTATCGAAAAAAAGAATTGGCTCGAAGAAAACTTGAATATCTTTTAATGCCTTTTGAAAAGCTGCAAACCTATATTCGTAAGTCTTGTCGCTAACATAGTTGTACTGACTCTTTATTGAATCGTACATCCTATTTTGGATGGCTTCTTTTGTCTCTAAACAGCCATAATTATTGCTGGATTCATATAAACATCCCAACATAACAGCAGTAATATCTTCTAGTCTTTTTACTTGATCAGAGGTGCCTATAATCAGAATTACAGAACGTGATTTTTCTTGCGGAATTATTGTCACATATGAGTCAATGAGAAAAAATGAGCCTTTCTCTAACTGAATTTTGTGAGGTCTGCCTGATGTGAAGGCTTTAAAGTAATTTTGCCTTAAAAAGTTGGTTAACGTTTTGGCATCAATATCTGTGTGGCTCTGGCTCTCTGGGCTACTCTCACAGAGCATGATATCTTCATTGTACTGATAGACATATACTTTGTCTGCATCAAGTATATGTCTGGTGGCATTGGCAATAGTGGTTTTAGAGAAATCTGTTAAATCGAGTTTCTCTACGAATCTCTCTGCAAATGCCTCATGTTTTTCTAAAGCATTGCGCAACGATTGAAAGCTTATTTGTTGATGCGCTGGTTCCTTATCTGGATCAAAGATTAATCGTGTAGGGCTATTTGGTAGTGAACAACCCTTCTTTGTATGAAGAGATGGTAGTAGATTTTCTGGAGCTCCGACTAGTTGCATCGCTACACAACCAAGCTCGTATGCGGACTCATAGTTTGCACCTGACCCTAGAGTGTCATAAAAGCTAACGGCATAATCGATGGCATCTTTGTCCTGAATTTCTTGCTCCATGCCAATCACATAGTTGATGTATTGACCAATTGCTTCAGCTTGAGATATGGAATGGCAGGCATTGAGAAGAACACACTCTACTTGGCCAGTAAAAGATTTAAAGAGGCCTGCCAGCGCAACTTTATTGATTATCTGTAAATTACCATCATTGTTTTCAAGCGCGATACCTTCAGCTTCGCCATGTCCGCAAAAATGGACAATATTTGGCTGAAATTCTGTCATCGCCCTTAATAAGTCTCTCGGGCGTACAGCCCATTTGGTTTGAAGTATAAATTGGCTACGATTTTGCGATCTTTTAAGAGATTCTTCAATTTCCCTAACTTCCTCAGTTAACCGAATCGATGTTGTGTCCTTGGGGTTTGCAGCTAGAACTAAGATCTTTTTAATTGCTTTATTCATTGCGCTGCATCCGTGGGATAACTCTCAAAACCAGGAGTCAGAGAGAGAGAGAACATCTCACATTCTAGTGAACTTGGGAAACAGATCTAATTGTAGAAAAGTCTAGAGTCTTTGATTTATAGATCACCACCGGTCATCGCGGTAATCACGGTCATCGCGGTCTGGGTAGTTGCGATCTCTCCTCCGATCGTCATACCCCCGACCACGATCACCATATCCCTGATCGCGATATCGGCTGTCATCGTATCCCCGTTCTGGATAGCCGCCCTGGTCTGAATATCCTTGGTCTGGATAGCCGCGCTCTGGATATCCCTGGTCTCGATAGTCGCGACCGTCATAGCCCCGGTCCTGATAGCCCTGGCCACGATCATCATAGCCCTGGTCTTGATAACCCCGGTTGCCGTAACCCGCGTCGTTATAGCCGCCACGACCGTAGGGATCTTGATAGCCTCTGCCATAAGGATTTCCGTAGGGATCTCGCTGTGGCTTCCCCCCGCTCTCAACATAGCGCTTTAGTTGAAATGCCATACGTCTAAGCCCGTCGCGCTCATCGTCTCGAATAAATGGCAGAAAGACGCCCGATAGAGGCCCCATAAAAATATCCCGATGCAGATAGCGCGTGCGACCGGGGGTAATTTCCTGCATTTCAAACGAATGCTCCGTTTTTAACCCTGGAATTTTTGACACCCAGCGTAGGCAGTTGCCCGGTCGTAAGGTGGTCACCACTGGCTGAAATTCTGTGTCTGCATCCCCTTCGATCCGCTGCATTGCCAGAAACACCTCTCGACCCAGCATAAAATTTGAGCGTGGATCGCAATCGTAGAGAAAGGTATTCCAATAGCGCCAGTCTTCCTTACGTACTAGGGCATCCCACACAGCCATGGCAGGGGCGTCGATTTCAATTTCAGCGTAAAGGCTAGGCATAGTTAGCAGGGGCAATAAGGATTAGGGTGGGCAGACGTTCCATGGAACGTCTGTACACGGGAAAAGGGAATTATTCTTTAGACGCTTTTTATATGAATGGTTCCAGAGGTCGCGAGATTGTGCCGTCAGGGCTTAACATTTTTTTACTACATAACCCGTTCCCCACTATTCGAGGTCTTTAAAGATGGTCAGCCTGACACCGAACCCTAGCTATAGTTTAACCATCCGCATGCACGTACCCAACCGAGCTGGCATGTTGGCCAAGGTAGCCCAGGCAATTGCCGAAGCTGGGGGGAGTTTGGGCGACATTGATGTGGTAGAACGATGCCGAGAAAATGTTACCCGGGACGTTAGTGTTGATGCCGCTAGTGCTGAACATGTTGAGGAAATTGTAAACGCGGTCTGTGCTCTCCAGGATATTGACGTGGTCAAGATCCACGACCGCACCTTTAAGCTCCACGAGGGGGGCAAAATCCATATGGAATGTAAGGCTCCCGTGCGTAGCCAAGAAGATCTGGCCATGGCGTATACGCCTGGTGTAGGACGGGTGTGTTCTGAAATTGCGCGACATCCAGAACGGGTATATGACCTGACGATTAAGTCTAATACGGTGGCAATTGTCACCGATGGTAGCGCTGTGTTAGGGCTTGGTAACTTAGGCCCGGAGGGGGCCTTACCGGTGATGGAAGGTAAGGCGATGCTGTTTAAAGAATTTGCTGGGTTAGATGGCTTTCCAATTTGTTTGGATACCCAGGATACGGATGAAATTGTAGAAACCGTTAAACGCATTGCCCCAGTTTTTGGTGGAGTAAACCTAGAAGATATCAGTGCGCCCCGCTGTTTTGAGATTGAAGCACGGCTGCAGAATGAGTTGGATATTCCGATTTTTCATGATGACCAGCATGGCACTGCCATTGTTAGTCTGGCCGCTCTGGTTAACGCGCTTAAGGTGGTGGGTAAGGAACCCCAGATGGGAGATATCAAGCTGGTGATCAATGGAGCAGGGGCAGCAGGTCTGGCCATGGCTCGGTTGTTTAAAAAAGCTGGGGTCAATCACATTACGGTGTGTGATTCAAAAGGGATTATCAGTTGCGATCGCACCGATTTAAACACCCGTAAACAAGAATTCGTTGTGGACCAAAGCGGCACACTGGCTGATGCCATGGGGGGTGCAGATGTATTTATGGGAGTGAGTGCTCCCGGTGTTGTCACCGTAGATATGGTGAAATCAATGGCTAAGAACCCCATTGTCTTCGCTATGGCCAATCCGGTTCCCGAAATTCAGCCCGAATTATTAAATGGCATAGTTGCTGTCATGGCCACGGGCCGTAGCGACTATCCAAATCAGATTAATAATGTGTTGGCATTTCCGGGGCTGCTGCGGGGGGCTATCGACTGTCGGGCTGAGGCCATTACTACAAACATGTTTTTACATGCCGCCCATGCGATCTCTACATTAATTCCCGATAGCGAACTACGATCTGACCACATTGTTCCCTCAGTCTTTGATGCGCGGGTAGCCCCTGCGGTTGCTGCCGCCGTACAGCAAGCAGCTCGTGATTCTGGAGTGGCTCGTAACTAAACCTAGCGCACTTTAAGCTAATCAAAAAGTTGTTGCGTAGTTATAGTTAGCTGGATGTTATCCAAACAAGGAATAACATCCAGATTTGTTAGCTCATCAGGGATGTGATCGGCCAGCATAACTCTCTCTGTTAGTTCAATTAAGGTGCCAAGCTGACATCTATGGCGTAGCCCATGGAAGATTTTACGTGTAGCTTTAGGCTTCAGATTTAGAATACTTCGTTTTACTTCGGAAGTCTTCGGTGCGGTTGGTGTTGGTCTGGTTGTCTTAGCGGTGTTGCGTATGTCTCATGGCATCTTCATCTCTGCTTTACTCAAACTAGGGTCATGGCAAAAGAATTTTGAGGAGCCACACAATGACCACTACCAAAAAGTTTGCTACCCCAACAAACCATACAACAGCCTGGATTGCTCAAACCTGGATATCGTTTGTTGTGTCAATTTCAGCGACTGCCATTGGCATTACTTATTTACCCGCAGATATTTGGTTAAAAGGCTATTTGGGCATGGGGCTAATGTTCTCTGTTGGTTCTACGGTGAGTTTGTCAAAAACAATTCGCGACCAGGAAGAAGCCAAACGGATGTTGAGCCGTATTGATGAAGCAAAATTAGAGCGGTTGTTGGCAGAGTATGACCCGTTCAAACAATGATTCATATTCTTTGGGGAAACCACAGGGTTAAGAGCCTGAGTCATTAGCTAAGATTCTCATTAGCAATGAGGAAAATTTGCTGCTTGAACTGAAGTTGGACTAATCTTCTAAAGATGTTTTGCCAACAAAATTCTCCGATCAAAAATGGAGGGCGACAATCCTTATTCTGCCGTTGACGAGCTATGCCTCAACTACTCAACTGTATAAAGCCTTGGGTGATTAGGCAGAAACTTTTCACCTAATCACCCAAATTGGTGTGCTAGGTTGAAAAATATCCACCTAATCATTTTATTAGGGATATTAGACTGAAATATTTCTACCTAATTTACTAAATTAAGGAATTGGGCAGAAGGTTTCCCTCTAATCAATTGTTAGCCGGACAAGTTGCATAATTGATTCTATGAAAGAAACATTTATTGATATTCTTCAGAGCGTGCTCTCTTATGTGTCTGTTGCAGCTAGAGAAATCTGGTCAGCTCTGGCTTCTCCAGAAAATGTTCCTATCTTCATGAGTAGCTTAATCAAATTCTCTTTAGGACCGACGTTGGCTTTTTTATGGGGACGACGCGCATTCAAGCAGGAAGAAAAAATCAGAAACGACCAAGAAAAAGAAAGAGATGAGGAAAAATCTAAAGCTATTAAAACTATGCTTAAGATGGAGATTGACTATAATTTTGAAAGAATTAAGAGTCTCGTCCGAGAATATGAAATCCTTTTGGTAGTTCCTTCAGAGAAACGAGGAAAAGGTAGTCTTTATATATCGCCACATGGATTTCAAACCAAGGCACTAGATAGCCTGATTGATCGTATTCCCCATGTACTGACAACTCCAGAGATCAAGGAATTATATAAAATGTATGGCGATTTTAGGGCTGTCGCTTACGCTTATGATACTCGTCAGCCCAAGGTCATACACAGTATGGATGACACTGAAAAGAGCCTTTGCGATGAAACTCTCAGGCATCTTAAACTTTGTTCAAATTCTATGCTCTCAAACCCATTATTCATATCGTGGTTCCAGAACGATAATAAATGCAATCACTGATCGTGTAGTTTATAAATCCCTTGCAGCAAGCGATCACAGCCTAACAACGCCCATTTACACCGACCGCCAATAACGGATTGGTATGATGCAGCAGTCATCTGCGGCGGGTGATGGGCAACGTTAGCTAGACGTGTCGATGAAATCAACTGGTAGTGTAAGCTTGAAATGACGTGGCAACGATATCGAGCCTGTCAGCAGGGGGGCATGCGATGATTGATCACATGAAACAACAGGTCTCTAAAAAGTCTCGTTATGTCCACTAATTAGACAAAACTTGTCACGTTCGGAGGAGGAGCGTTCGTCGTCAGCGGTGCGCTCTTCTTCATCGGATACGGCCTGACCATCATGGCTGGGCCACCACCCTCCACTGGTGCGGAGATTCTTGCCTGGATCGAGGCCAACAGACTCGTGCTCTCGCTTGTTAGCGAATTCTTGTTCTTTGCGTCCACGTCACTGGTTCCCGCGCTGATTGCCCTCTACCTAAGCCTCGCGAAGGAATCGCAGCTCCTCGCCGCGACCGGTTGCGGGATTCTTTCCATCATCGTCCCTGTCCTCAGCATGCTCCTCATCGTTCAAGGACGGCTGGTCTATCCCGTCTATGGCCTACACATCAGCGACCCCGCAGTCGCCGAGTTCATTGTAGCTATCTTCTACGGTGGCCTACACGTAGTCGGTCTCTTGATGGCGATCGCCACTTTCGTCCTGAGCTTAGCTATGAGGTGCGGAGCGTTTGGTGCGTCTGTCGCCGCGCTCGGCTTTGTCACTGCCGTGGGCGACGTGGTCTGGTCATATCCGTATTTGATCAGTCCGGTGGTTCAGTTCGGGTGTCAGCTCCTGTTAGCGCTCTGGTTCGCCACTGTCGGCTGGAAGCTCTTCAGGATGTACAGGTCGAGCGGCGAACAGCAAGGTGCCAGCTAACGGTCTGGTTGAAGCTGACTCACAGATTTTGCCGGTTTTGCAACAGAGGTGATCGGTCCTAGCGAGAGTTTCTGTACGGTTACTCATTCAACCCCTACTCCTTTATGACTCTATTTGTCTTGTGGGTAGAAACTAACAAGGACAGCCCTTACAAGACACGTTGCATTTTCACCATAAAGAACCCGTCCATATCTTGTTTGTGAGGCCAAACGGTTGCCCAGCCCTGTTCTGTTGTAAAGGGAGCGACAGGAGACTTTTCGTTAGGGGGGTGAATTTGCCAATCGGGGTGATCGGCTAAAAAATTCTGAATGAGAGTTTGGTTTTCGTCAGGATGCAGTGTACAGGTGGAATAAACCAGCACGCCATTTGGTTTTACCCAATCTACGGCGGCTTCTAGTAGTTCTCGCTGCAGCGTGGTAAGACCAGCAATAGCCTCAGGAGTTTGTCGCCAGCGGGCATCGGCATGGCGATGCAGGGTACCCAACCCAGAACAGGGAACATCTAACAGCACCCGGTCGGCAATGCCCTTAAACTTGGGATGCTCACGACTGTCACCCGTAACAGTTTCAATGGTAGTGAGCTGCAGACGTTTGGCGTATTGACGAAATTTGTTGAGGCGTGAGGAGGTGCGATCGCATCCCAACACTCGGCCAGTATCCCCCATTAGTTCTGCTAGATGAGTTGTTTTACCACCGGGTGCAGCACAGGCATCAATAACGGTTTCTCCAGGCTGGGGGTCCATTAGATAGCTAACCAGCTGGGCACTGCTATCCTGCACCATCCACCAGCCTTCGTCATAGCCGGGTAGCTGACGCACATTGCCGGTGGGTCCTACAATTCTGATGGCATCTGGAGTGTGGCCAGGCTGCACCTTTAGCCCATGGGCTGTTAGGGCTGTCACCACTTGGTTAACAGAGGCCCGTAACCGGTTAACCCGCAGATCAATTTTGGGGGTTTGATTAAACCACTTACACAGCTCGGCAACTTCCGGTGCTGGTAATAGCTCTTGCCAGGCTTGAATAATCCAATTAGGGTAGCTGTGTAATACCCCCAGGCTTTGAAGGTTATCGGTGGGAAGCGTTAGCGGCTCGCGGTCATTTTGCAGACGGAGGTACTGACGCAGCATGCCGTTAACGACACCGCTGCGCTTACCTAAGCGCGCTTGTTTGGCCAGCTGTACCGTTGTATCTACAACTGCGTGGGCCGGCACATGGTCTAAATAGCGCAGCTGGTAAAACCCGATGTGTAAAATACGCCGCAGGTCTGCAGGCTGCTGGTCGACACGGCGCTTACCAAACTGGTCTATCAGAGCATCCAGGGTTCGCTGTCGACGTACGGTGCCATAAATCAATTCTGTTGCCAGACGTCTGTCGGCAGGCGCTAACGAAAATTTGCCGATGTTACGTTCTAATGCAACATCGGCAAACGCTCCTTTGTCAATCTCTCTAAGCACCGTAAAAGCTAACTGTCGTGCCGATGTCACAACTATTTCTTCTTGCCTTTACGCTTGCGTACGGGAGTGCGATTATCTAAGGCTTCCTGAGAGCGTTTACGCTTATCGTTCCACTCAATAGCCGTTAAATAAATAACACCACCCGTCACAAACACCAACAATAGTGCTGCTAACGTGGCTAAAACACTATACGCCTGAGCTTCTAATCCACCTATCATTGCAATATAGTCGCTGCTTAGAAGCCGTTACGACCCCAAATTACCATCGAAATAGAGAAGCTAAAGAACGCGACTAGTCCAACCCAACCCAGTGTCAAAATGTCCATATTGCCAAACTTGCGCTGTTTACTAAATTGAGAAAACCGTTTGTACGGCTGCCTATATCATACGGTAGATTAATGCCTGATTTTTGAGCGATGGCAAAATTGACGCAAAGCAAACAGCTAACGTTATGGATCAAGAACGGATTGAATCGATCAAGGCTGGTGGTGTGGCAGCATTTACAGGGGCTGGTGTCAGTGGTGTTTTGGTTGCCTTGGCTAGCTCACCTACGTTGGCAGCTGGCAGCTTGCGGATTGCTGTCGCCACGGTCAGTGCGTTTCTATTTGGTGTTACCTACCGCTACATTGTTCGTAATGATGCGAATCCACATCTTAGAAGCGGAGCCGTTGGTGCTTTTGCGCTCACCCGTAGCCTCGGGCAGCTAGAAAGCTTAGATCCGCCCAGCCTTGCTTTAGCAGATGCCCTACCCCTGGTGCTCCCCATCGCTGAGAGTTTTGGTCTATTTTTGGGCGTGCGTTTGGTGTTGGACTGGGGGTTAAAGCAGCAGTGGCTTCAACCGTTTGAATCTAATTGAGCCGTGGCTTTGGTTTGCTGGATGGGAATTTGAACAATAAACGTGGTTCCCTGACCTAGGGTTGATTGACAAGATAGCTGGCCCTGATGACGCTGGGTGATAATTCGGTAGCTGATGGACATGCCAATGCCGGTACCTTTGCCAACGGGTTTGGTTGTAAAAAAGGGTTCAAAAATACGTGGCTGTACGTTGTCTGGAATGCCGGGGCCGGTATCTGCGATCGCAATTTCAACCCATTCCCCATCTAGCTCACGGGTGCTGATTTTGATCTGGTCGATATGCTCACTGTTGCCACCTTGCTCACCGGCTGTTTCCATCGCATCTACAGCGTTGGCAAAAATGTTCATAAACACCTGGTTAAGCTGGCTAGGGTAGCATTCCACCAGGGGCAGACTGCCGTAATCTCTGGTGATTTTAATCTCAGCGCGACCGGATGCAGCTTTATTTCGGTACTGCAAGAGGGAGAGCGTGCTTTCTAGACCGTCGTGAATATCCACCGTCTTACAGGTCGCCTCGTCTTTACGAGAGAAATTACGTAGAGAGAGAACAATCTCACAAATGCGTTCAGTCCCTAGAGTCATGGAGTTAAGCACTTTGGGCAGGTCATCTTTAAGAAAATCGAGATCAATGGCTTCAATCGCTGTACCAATTTCACGATCTGGATTGGGGTAGTGACGTTGATAAAGCTGCACAAGCATCAGCAGATCATGGGTGTAGTTCTCGGCATGGAAAAGGTTGCCATGAATAAAGCTAACCGGATTGTTGATTTCATGGGCCACACCTGCCACCAATGCTCCCAGACTAGACAGCTTTTCTCGCTGAATCATTTGTACCTGCGTTTGCTGCAGCGTCTGCAGCGTTGCTTCAAGCTGTTTGCCTAGGGCTTCGGCTGATTTACGAGCGTCGTTAACCGCCACCATTTTTGGAAAAATAGTCCAGCAGGCGACGGCCACCCCTAAAAAGGACAGTACCAGCACTAACACGACTAAAAAGTCGATGGGCTGCCGGGTGTTTGCTTGGGCAATAACGGTGCTAGCAGACCAGCCAATAATGGTCGCTACGCTGATAAAACCTACCAACGTGGCGATTTGAATGGGAATCAGGTTTTCAAAATTGCTGGTGCTCCGGCGTTTAAACCCTTGCCAACTTGGGTGAATCTGGCATTTTGACATCACTTTGGATATCAACGCATCGCTGCCGATGACGGCTAGCGGCAACAGCAGCCCAATGCCAAAATTTTGGATGCCCCAGGCCCATCCGCCGATGGCTAAGACGACGATTTCCATCGCTGCCATGGCCAATGCCAGCCACGGCAGCTTGACACCTGATTCTTCTCGCTTGTACCAAATGCCGTAGTGCAGGGTGATAAACGCAATCAGCCAGCCTACGCCAGTGAGCATGACAATCTCATGGAGATTGCCCCAGGTTAGACAGATCAGACTTAGCAACAGGGTAATCCCCAAACCAGGCCCAAAAACTCCCTGGGGCGACACCCGACCAAACATGGACGAGATGTACTGATCTCTAGCTAGCTGATACAGCACCCGAGGCGCAATAGAAACCGCCGTGGCCATGGACAGCAAACAGCTGGAGACTACCAGAAATGTAATCAATAGCGGTGTTGCCCCGCCCCAGTAGGGTCTTGCGGCGGTTGTGAGGGTGAGGAAGGTATCGGCTGGGTCTACTATCCCAGCCGATAAATGCAGCAACAACCACGACCCGGCTACGTAAACAATGGGGATCAGGCTGGCTACGATCAGCAGACTACGCAATGTATAGCGGGGCTGTTTGCTATCGGCCACAAAGGCAGAGGCTGTTTCGCAGGCATAAAATGCGTAGGTGCCATTGAGATACCACTTGGCCCAGCCTTGAATAGAAAAATCAGGACTGGCTGGTGCGATCGCACCCTGGGGTGACGACACCAGCAGCCAAACACTCCCCTGAATACAAAAAAGCAGCAGCAATCCCACTGCAGGCAGCAAAAAAGCCAGATGTAGCGCGCTTAGGGAACGGGTACCGCTAAAGGCCACAATAAAGGCCATCAAGATAAAACCGATCCTTAAAGCTATCCCGGGTACAGCAACATCTAACGGCGGTAGATAGGTTTCAATGAGTTCCGCCAAAATAATGGCGTTTACCGGTATCACTGCAACCCAGCTTAAAAAGTAGCCAATGGCGGCATAGGAGGTTAGCCACCGCATATCCGGCAGCAGGTGGGCCAAATAGTTGGGGGTGCCTCCAGCAACATCCGGCAGCTGCTGCCCTAGCTGCTGTATTTGCACATTGATCACTATCCCCAGTAGAGCGCCCGGAATCCAGACCCACATAGCCTGTATCCCCAGTTCTGCATGGGCACCCGGAGCCACACTCAGCCACAGCAATAGACCGGTCAGACCAAAGCCTAATGTTTCTATTAGCGATAGTGTGCGAGGTAGGGACGATGGCGTTGAAATAGGACCATCAACGGTCATGACAAGTGTCGATAAATTTAGAGGACGTCAGAACATAAGATAAAGAATGAGTTTGTGATGAACCTAATCTTGTTTTAGCTTCAATGCAGGCACCCTGAGCACTGTGCTTGTCGCACTACCTGATATTTTTTCTCAATTATGCGTCTTATCCTAAGAACTGTGTGCGGTGCTTAACCAGAGTCGGGGTATCCGCACTCCCCCATTGGCCCAAACGAGTCTGTACAATCTTAGAAGCAAGCAAAAGTATTCCCTATACGCTTAGGCCCTTATGATTCCTACCGTTATTGAGCAGTCAGGCCGCGGTGAACGCGCCTTTGATATCTACTCCCGCCTTCTACGGGAGCGCATCGTATTTTTAGGGCAACAGGTCACCGCTGAATCATCGAACTTGATTGTGGCCCAAATGCTGTTTCTAGAGGCCGACGACCCTGAGAAAGATATTTATCTATATATCAATTCTCCCGGTGGCTCTGTATATGATGGCTTGGGCATCTTTGACACAATGAACCACATCAAGCCCGATGTATCTACTATTTGTGTGGGTCTAGCGGCAAGTATGGGAGCCTTTTTGCTCAGCGCAGGCACCAAAGGTAAGCGCCTGCGCCTGCCCAACTCACGCATTATGATTCACCAGCCTTTGGGTGGTGCCCAGGGACAGGCCACAGATATTGAGATTCAGGCCAAGGAAATCCTGTATATCAAGAAAACGTTAAATGATGCTCTAGCGGCCCACACCAGTCAGCCGATTGAGCGCATTGCAGAAGATACTGAGCGCGACTTTTTTATGTCTCCCAATGAGGCGGTCGAGTACGGTCTTATCGACCAGGTAATTGATCGTCATGCTATTGGCGGTCGCCCTACTGTAGTTGATTAAGTTTTGAGTGTTGAATCATAGTTTCAAGCCTTCTACTTGGTTCAAACCAGTTAAAGAGTAGCTAACTCAAAACTAAGCACTCAAAATTTATAGCTACCCCATACTCGGTGTGGGTTGAGATTCTAGATATAGCAAAAACGTCAGCAGCTCTTCATCGCTAAGCTGCTGACGTGAGCGCTTATTAAAGGTTTTCTCTAAGTAGGTGCGCCCTTGAAGGTTACTCCACCCGAGACGAGCCATTTCTACATCGGTTTGGGCAATGATGTCGGACAGGTCTACTGGGTTGGTGTCGTCAAAGTTTTCAATTGCTGTCGCTGCCAGTGACGATGCGGGTACCTCAGATGGGGCAGGAGCCTCATCGGGGGTAATGCTGTCAATGGGGCGACCAATGTCGTCGGAGTCAGCAATCTCTGGCTCGATCATTGGCCCAACGTCGAGCATTGGCCCAATGATCGACGTTGGGCCGTTATCTGTTGAAGCCGATGGCTCTGGGCCGGTGGCCGGTGTGGGAACAGCTGCTGAGTTGTCTAAAGAATTGTTGGGTTTAGGGTCTTGCGGTGCTGCTCCATCTTTTTGACCTGTTGCTTGGCCAAATCCAACCATGGCTAGCGCTCTTGCTTTAGCCTGGTCGTCCGCTGTCGTCAAACTGGTGTCTGCGGCTAAGGCTGTAACCACAACCTTTTCGCCAATACTTACTGTGGCTTTGACTAGATAGTTTTCAGCATGGGTCATCAGCAACTCTGTGGCAAGGCTACCATCGGCATACTGGTGACGAAATTGAGCGAACAGGGAGGAAAGCACGGGCGGGAAATCCCTTAAGAAAGATGTCGGCGGATTGTATCCGATCTATTCTAAACAAGGGTGTACCTTGGCCCGAGTGCTAACGACACGTTTACTGTAATGACTGCAAATTGTAAGGGCTAAATGTTAGATCAGTTACTCGAATGGTCGCCTAACTTTGGGCTCGATACGCTGCTTTTGTTGCCGGTACTGATTGCTTTAGAAGCCGTGTTATCGGCCGATAATGCGATCGCACTTGCCGCCATTGCCCAAGGGTTAGAGTCAGAGGAACAGCAAAAACGTGCCCTAAATCTAGGGCTGATTGTTGCTTTTGTGCTGCGCATGACCTTGATATTGACGGCCAGCTGGGTACTCAAATTTTGGCAGTTTGAAGTAGCCGGTGCGGCCTACTTGCTATGGCTGGTCTATCAGCACTTTAGCAGCAGCACAGATGAGGATGAGCACCATCACGGTCCTAAGTTTTCATCGTTGTGGCAGGCGATTCCCATTATTGCCTTTACCGATTTAGCCTTTTCGTTAGACAGCGTCACCACTGCCATTGCCTTGTCCGATGAAATCGGCATTATTCTTTTGGGTGGCACCATCGGCATTATCGCGCTGCGATTTATGGCGGGTTTGTTTATCCGCTGGCTCGATGAATATGTCTACCTTGAAGACGCAGGCTTTGTGACCGTTGCTTTTGTCGGATTACGTTTGCTGGTGCGCGTCATCAACGACAGCTGGGTTCCCCCCGACTGGGTCATGGTTGCTCTGATTGTCGGCATCTTTGCCTGGGGCTTTTCTAAACGCACAGAGCCCGATATCGAGGACGAAGTCGGGCTCAAAGTGCCGGTGATTGCCACTGTTGATGCGGCTAAAGATGAAGAAGATAAAGTCCTCAGCAGCGATTAGCCAAACCAGTAGGACGGCATACAGGCTTGGGTCATATCCTGCACATTGCAGGCAGGTTCGGGCTTTTCTGCACCCAACAGCACGTCCAGCTGATTTTGAATAATATACTCGATACCCCAGTAGATATAGCTTTCTAGACGCAGCTCTAAATCTACTAGCTGATGGAGATATTGGGGTAAACGCTGCCACTGCTCAGGATTGTTTAGCTTTGGCACTGCCTGCTTCAGCTTAGATTCCACATACTCTAGCAACAGCTGCCTAATGGCACTATTGTTTAACGCTGTCTGATATGGATACGCCGGGTAGGCTGCAAGAACGCTGTCGACTTTATCGGATAGAACCTCGGACACGGAATCGGTGGTGCACTGCATCTTAATAAGCCCTCTACTAAAACAACGCTGGCCACAGGTCTGGTAACGTCTGTAATTTAAAATTTGAATATCTGTGGGTCAGAGCTTGGTTTTGCTCTAATTAGGTCCAGCATAGGGACAAATTCTAAAGATTTTGTGAGTACGTTAGGGCGATGTTGAAGGGATCGACCATTCCGTTCTCGACGCTTACTACCCCTTCACAGAACCCGCCAGCAACCCTCGCACAAAGTACCGCTGTAGGGCAAAAAATACCGCCAACGGCACCACCATCGAAAAAACAGCTCCAGCGGTGAGCAGAAGCCAATCTTGACCCCGGTCACCCACCAGGTAGCGCAATACCTAAGTGACTAGGGAAACATCTTGCTTGCCACCTAGGTAAACCAGGGCCACC
>JBHJIV010000237.1:0-10757 GCA_050043105.1 Leptolyngbyaceae cyanobacterium
CCCCTTGCCCCGCTCTTGACCCCCCTTGGCCTTTCTTCTTAATTTTTCTCCCTCCTGCCCTACTGATATTTGGCCTAACCAAAAAAACCCTCGGTGTGGGCCCTTCCCTTGTACCTCCCCCACACCGTGGAACGTCCCCACAGCCGTATAATAAATCCCCATGGAAATCATTTTTGTTCTGGTCGAGCCCGAAGAGGCTGAGAATGTTGGAGCTGCTGCCCGTGCTATGCACACCATGGGCTACGGCACTTTGCGGCTAGTGCGCCCTAAAGCCGCCCATCTGAGTGAAAAGGCTATTGCCCTGGCCCATGGTTCTCAGCATGTGCTGGTGCTAGCTCAGGTGTACGATGCGCTTAAGGATGCGATCGCAGACTGTGATATCGCCTGTGCAACCACTGCCCGCCACCGCTACGAAAAGCACCACTACACATCTGTACGAGACCTGCCCGCCTACCTACAGGCCAAGGGCGAGTGGCTACACCGCATTGCCATTGTCTTTGGGGGGGAACGCTCAGGACTGACAGCAACCGACATCGAAATCTGTGACCTGCTGACCACGATTCCCCAAAATCAGCTGCAGCCTTCCCTTAATTTGGCCCAGGCTGTGATGGTTTATTGCTTTGTCTTATCTGCCGACCAAACCCAGGTGCAGATTATGGACCAGCGTCTCAACAGTAGACCTATGCCCCCAGCCGAATATGCCAGTCTAAAACGACTGTTGCAGCAGCTCATGGAGCGAGTGGGGTTACCTGAACGCTATCAGCGGTATGTGATCCAAGGCATTGCCCGACTTAACCGTGAAGATCTCTATGTTATCCATAAGCTGCGCTCGGCATTGGACTATGCACTAGACCAGGCCGCTACTGAGAAAGAAACCCCGTAAGTATCAGGGGCAGCAGTATCAACAGAACGCCAACAAATAGCAACGTTGCCGGGTCGATATCAATAACAGGGGGTTTGTTAGACATGGCTCTTATGGTGATGATCTTATGAATTGAGAGTACTCCATGTGAGCTGTGCGACACAAACACCCATTTACCTCAACCTGTAAGACTATGGGCGCTAGCAGGCTGAAATGACACCATCGCTCGACCAGGCTGACGCTACCCTGTCATTTGTAAAAAACTACGGATAAATTTGACCCAGGTTGACACCCCCGATCCATGATGGAGTGATTGAGGAGTGAAACCTATGGTCCATCAGCAACACGGTCTGTTTAGTGACGATGCCCTGACGCGCCCTTGGGATGGTGCGAGCTACGACTGTTCGATAGCCATTATCGGTGGCGCAACGGCAGCCTATGCTGCAGCCGTTACCGCCCTCAAGCTAAAGCTAGATGTTTGTTTAGTCCAGCCCCAACGGATGGTGGGTGGTCAGTTTACGGCCCAGGCTCTGCCAGCCTCTGATGATGGTGATTTGTTGCGTCACCAGGCCGATTTAACCACCCTAGCGGGTGAAGAATTTGCCATCTCTAAGAGTCAACGATTGTTTCGACAACGTCAGCGTCAGCTACAGCCAGTGAACAAACGTGTTGTTGCTGATCCCGGTGGGTCGTGGGTGTGTCCCTTAGCGACCACACCAGTTGTGGCCTCTACCGCCCTAAACGAGACCCTGCTGCCCTATTTAAGATCAGGCAAACTGACCCTGATCCCCTATGCGGAGCCTGTATCGTTAGTCTTGGCACCCGACAGCACTGTGCGGCGTGTGACCGGGGTCATGTGTCAGGATACTAAAACACAACACTCATTTACCGTCTACGCCAACATAGTTATTGAGGCCACCGACTTGGGCGATGTACTCGACGTTGGCGATCTGCCCTCTCGGGTGGGGCAAGAAGCCCGTAGCGAAACGGGAGAAGCGATTTTGCCAGAGGACGCTCGCCCCCAGTGCCAGCACTCTTTTACCTTTGATGTGTTAGTGGAGCGGACCCGCCCTGGTCAGGGTGTCCCCATTGGCGCACCAACAGAATATGGTCGTGTTCCCTGGCTCAATCTGCAGGAGTTTACGGGAGACTTTTGGACAAGCAAAAACAACGTTTGGAAAAAACGCAGCTTTTTTAATGCCTTTGGCATTTTTCGCTACCGGCGATTGTTGCGTCACTCTCTTTATAAAAAAACAATCTCCCCTGGCGATGTGGCCGTCATTAACTGGGGCACATCGAGCCATCCAGATCGTGGTCAGTGTTGTGGCAATGACTATCGCACAGGCTATCTGGTGGGTCTGAGCCGTGCTGAGCGCAAACAACAGATTGAGCGGGCACGAGTACGTGCTCAAGCCTATATTCACTTTTTACAGTCTAACGGTGTGCCTGACCTCAAACCTCGGGGAGATTTAACCTGGACTAAAGATGGCATTGCCCTAGAGCCCTATATTCGTGAAGCGCGCCGTGGTGTTGCATTAACCATCATTCGCCATGAAGATGTTGCGGCCAGTTTCTTTCCAACTCAGGCCCGCGCTCGCACATTTTACGATACCCTTGGCGTTGGCCAATATCACTATTTAGATTTACACGGCAATTTGGTGGATGGTCATGTCAGCCCTAAGGGAAAAGATGTTATCGCCTTGCCTTTCACCATACCAGCTGGGGCTATGCTTCCGATTGCTGCGGATGGCTTAGTTTTGTCAGCCAAAAGTATTGGTACCACCCACATTTCCAATGCCGCTTATCGTATGCACCCGGTTGAGTTGGCGATTGGGGAGGCCGGTGGCTTTTTGGCAGCATTTAGCGTGTGGACCAAAAAACAACCCCGTGAGATTGTCAATGATGAGGCGCTACTGAGAAAGCTGCAGGGCTTTTTGACTCGTAACGGTATTCCCATTGTGTGGTTTGACGATGTATCCCATGCGGACCCAGACTTTGAAGCGATTCAAGTAATCGCAGCGGCCGGAATTATTAGAAGTGAAAACGCTAAAAACCTGCATTTTCGCCCCTATGGCAGCGTTAGCCGGGCTGTGGTGTGTACCGCCCTGGTCAATCTTTTAGATTTAGAAAAAATTACACACGATCGCCCATCTTTTAAGGATTTACAGCCTGGTGAACACTGGGCCTACAGTACGATTGAAACCCTGAAAGCCAACGGCATGGTGGCTGGTGTCGGCAGAGATCGCTTTGCCCCTGACCAAGCCATGACCCGTCGACAATTGGGCTTTTTGGTTAAACGAGCAATGCCGCACAGTTACGAGGCTGCATTTGCTAAAACACCCAGAGATCGGCGGATTGTCCAACGTCGGGATCTCTCACGGGTGCTGTACATGTTACTTAAAGCTAAGCTGGCTATCTAAACAGAACAAATTCTTAAAAACAGAATTAGTTGCGCATTTGTGACCACAAAGATAAGCCATTTGCACATGCTGTTGGATGGCCCTGTGCCTTTAGACTCCTGATATGTACAACAGGGTTAACAGCCATGCCAACTGAGCAGATGACAATCTATGTTCCCCCTCGGGTCAAAAAAGCGGTTAAACAACTGGCGGCTGACAAAGGTCAGTCTATGAACACAGTTGTTGTAGAAGCACTTGAACTTGCGATCGCAGCCTGGTCTGGTCAAGCTGGGTTTTAACCCGCAAGAACAACATTAATCAAAACCTAGAACCAGAATAGAGAGTAAAAAGAGATGCACCCTGAATCGGTTGTGTCCTGCTCATAAGAGCTGCTTGTTGGCACATACCCCCTGAGTCCGAGCTCAGAATCATGACATCATTACTGAGCTCTCTACGCTATGTAAACAATCATAGGAGAAAATGTTCACCTATGATTGTAATGTACGTGATTCTGAGCATTCTTTATGGTTCTCTAATGTAGTTAGAACCAATGTCTAGGGGCTGTAAAGCAGGTTAGGGTGCTTGATGCTTATGCCATTGACGAGCGCTGGCTCGAATTTCTTCATATTCTTCTGTGGACATTTTATCCAGATTTTTAAGGATAAAGTTCATGCGGCCCTGGTTCTGTAATTTTTCACGGTGGCGGGCTAAGAAGTCCCAGTAGAAGAAATTAAACGGGCAGGCATTCTCTCCGGTGCGTGCTTTAGGGTTGTACTGGCAGCCCTTGCAGTAATCGCTCATGCGGTTTACATAGTTTGCTGAGGCGGCATAGGGTTTTGTTGCCAATATGCCACCGTCGGCAAAGAGACCCATGCCAATAACGTTTGTCTGCATTACCCAGTCGTAGGCATCGATAAAGGCCGCATGGAACCAAGATTCCACCTCCTGGGGTGATAATCCAGCAATCAGCGCAAAATTGCTTAAAATCATCAGTCGCTGAATGTGGTGGTTATAGCCCGTTCGTTTTGCTTGATCAATACTCTGGTGTAGACAGTTCATGGGAGTGTCGCCGGTCCAGAAAAAGTCAGGTAACGGGTGCTGGTGGTCAAAATAGTTACCCTGCGGATAGTCTTCATCTACGTAGCTGTAGAGACCGCGCATATATTCTCGCCATCCCAACACTTGTCGAATAAATCCCTCAACACTGTTGAGGGGAAGATCTTTTTCGTGATAGGCCGTCTCAGCCGCTTGAATCACTTCCAACGGGTGCAGCAGACCCGTATTTAAATAAGGAGAGAGCAACGCATGCCAAAGGGTATCTTCGCCTGTGACCATGGCATCTTGATAGGGACCAAACGTGGTTAGCCGGACATCAATAAAATAGTCAAGCACCTGTAGGGCTTGGTCGCGGGTGCCCGCCCAGCCAAAGGGTTCAAGCTCACCAAAGGTCTCTAGCATGGCCACATCGGCCATGACCTGTTGGGTAATGGCGTCTGGCTCAAACCAATGGGGCGCTGGCGGATTAATTCCCTTTTTGGGCGGTTTGCGATTTTCTTTGTCATAGTTCCACTGACCGCCGACGGGGGTGGGCTTTTTTTTCGGGCCTTCCATCAGAATGCCGTAGCGTTTGCGGCCCTCGCGGTAAAACGACTCCATGAGTAAACTTTTACGACCGCTGGCCCACTGCTTAAAGTCAGCGCCCGACCACAGAAAGTGATTATTAGGAACAACGGTGAGGGGTAAATCTAAGCCCTCTAGAAGGCGTGCAAAGGGACGATCAGCGGGTTCCATTACCCGAATTTCAGTAATACCGTTGTCTTTAATCCACTGCTGTAGCGGCGGTTCGAACCTATCCGCAACCTCATAGGTAACGGTGTGGCCCTGGGCTTCTAGCTCGGCTGCAAAATGACGCATGGCCGACCAGACGAGCACTAGCTTTTGGCGATGATAGCGACGCTCCGCACCATGACCACGGGACTCAATCATAATGATCGGGGCCTTGACCTCGCTGGCTAAGGCCGCCTGATTTTGCCACAGCTGATCCCCGAGTACCCAAATCCCAACGGTCATAAAATGCTTTGCTCTTTTGTATACATTCTTTAACTTATGGTGTTTAGATGGGCACGCGCTAGTATTTGCGTATATCAAATGTTCTGATGCACGAAATGCAATCGAATGCACGAAGCATTCTGATGCACGAAATGCATCAGAATACTTTGCTGCTGTAATCTATGGTTTTCAAGGGGTAATTTGCCCGGAGAAGGCCCATTTAGTGATTAGCAAAATAAGCTTAAAGTTTGCGCTGCATTTTACCGAAATCAGGAGGTTATCTCCATGAGTGCTGCTGAAGCCACACCTTGTGTTCTGCTGGTAGAAGCCAATGAAGAATTGGCCCACGATGTCAGTAACGATCTGCGGGAGTCGGGCTACATTCCTCTGGTGGCCACCACCATCGACTCAGGTTTGAAAGAAGTGTACAACCACCACCCGGCCTTGATTGTGGTGAATCGCCTGTTGGCGGGGGAGTCGGGGCTAGATCTATGGCAGCAGCTGCGATCGCAAGGAGACCGCACCCCGATGCTTTTGCTGATGGCCCGCGATAACCTAGACGACCGCGTCGCCTGTATCGAATCTGGGGCCGACGACTATTTTCTTAAACCCTATCGCAGCGATGAATTTCTAGCCCTGGTTAGCGCCTATCTACAGCCCAGCGAACATGGGGTTGAACAGCTCGTTTTTGGGGAGCTAACCCTTAACGTTACCAATCGTCAGGCCATGCGCGGCAGTCGCGTCATTGACCTGACCATGAAAGAATTTGAGCTGCTTAAGTATCTAATGGAACATCCCCGCGAGGTCCTGACCCGCGAACAAATTCTAGAAAATGTATGGGGATACAACTTTGTGGGTGAATCAAACGTCATTGAAGTGTATATCCGCTACCTGCGCTTAAAAATCGATGGCGAAGGCGAAAAACGATTGATCCAAACCGTGCGGGGTGTTGGGTACGTGTTACGCGAAGCGTAGGGTGGGCAATTGCCCACTGCCCATTAAAAAGGCGGTCCATGTAACGTCTGTACATAAATCAAAGAGGAGAAATCAGCGTGAACGATTGGCGCATAAAGCGATATTTACCGCTGCTGGGTTTATGCTGTCTGCTATTTGCCTGCAGTAGCTCCCAACCCACTGAGATCGCCTCTTCCCCCGTCACCGAAGCCGACACCAACGCTGCTGATTCCTCTTCTATGCTCACTGGACCTGGTCAAGTCCTTCCCATCTCTGCCCAAGCCATGATTGCGGGCGAAACGATTGAGTTAGAGGTGGCTGAAACATCCCGACAGCAGCAGCTGGGTCTGATGTTTCGCGAAACCCTGCCCGACAACCGGGGCATGCTGTTTCCCTTTAGCCAGCCGCGACGCGCCAGCTTTTGGATGCGGAATGTGCCCGTGGGGCTGGATATGATTTTTTTGTATCAAGGTGAAGTCCAGGGGATTGCGGAAGCCCCCCCTTGTGAGGTTGACCCTTGCCCCACTTACAGTCCGGGCAACATGCTCATAGACAATGTGATTGAGCTACGCATAGGGCGAGCGGCAGAACTGGGGTTAGAAGAAGGCGATCGCATAGAGATTACGTTTTTGGACCGGTAGGGGCGCACCGTCGTGCGCCCCTGCAGAGGCACGGGTTTGCGGTGTTTATCGCAGTACCTGGCTGGCGGCAGAAACGCCGCTACCGGGGGTAAAACCTTCATAACCAAGGATTTGTAGCGTGGTTTCTAAAGAGGCGATGGTGGTGAGGATGTCGCGATCGCACACAAAACCCAGGTGGCCAATCCTAAAGATTTTGCCCTTTAGGTGGTCCTGACCGCCCGCTAAGGCAATATCAAACTGCTTACGCATTGTCGAGCGAATATCCTCGGCGCTGACAATGCCATCAGAAATAACCGAGGTCACAGCAGGGCTGCTGTAGTCATCGGGGGCCAGCAACGGTAGCCCAAGAGCCTTCATCGCTGCCCGGCTAGCCAGTTTCTGACGGTCGTGACGGGCAAAGATACTTTCTAGACCTTCATCCTTCATCATTTCCAACGCCGCCTGTAGACCAAAATACAGATTGACCGGTGGCGTAAAGGGGGTGCTGCTTTTAGCAAACGACTTTCGATATTTGCCCAGGTCCATATAAAACTTAGGCAGAGTTGCCTTTGCATAGGCAGCCCAGGCTTTTTCACTCACCGAAACAAAGCCCATACCAGGGGGGATCATAAAGCCCTTCTGGGATCCCGAGGCAACGACATCTAGACCCAGCTCATCCACCTTCAGGTCATAAGATGCCAGGCTAGTAACCGCATCCACAATGATGATGGCGTCACCGTGGGCTTTAACATGCTCGTTAATAGCTTCCACAGGGTTGAGCACACCACTGGAAGTTTCGCTGTGGGTAACAATGACAGCCTTAATCGCTTTTTCGGTATCAGCAGCTAGAGCTGCACCAAAGTCCTCAGGCTTTAGGGGCACACCCCAGTCTTCCTGGATGACTTGCACATCCAGGCCAAAGGCTTTAGCAATCTGTGCCCAACGGTCGCCGAACTTACCGTTGCTGCCCACCAGCACCTTATCACCAGCGCTCAGGAAATTGATGATCCCTGCTTCAACGACACCGGTACCGCTGGCGCACAGGGTCAATACTTCATTCTTGGTTTGAAACAGCCACTGGAGGCCCTCATTAATTTCGCCAATAATTTTGCTAAAGTCGCCGCTGCGGTGGCCGATGGGGTGTTTGCCCATCGCTTGAAGGACCTTCTCGGGAACTGGTGTTGGTCCCGGAATCATTAGCATTGCTTTATTTTCCATGGCTTTGGGGGAGGATGTATCAAAAGTGCATTCCCCAGAATCGCACAAGTTCTGAGATACCCCCTAGCAATTTATATGTGTTGTAAGGTTTGGGGAAATGGATAACTGATAGCTTGGCTAGTAGAAGATGCATCCTTAGCTTTAATGCTCTGCAAATGTCCTTCCTCTGTGAGTGTCCTAATTTAGGTTCACTATTTTTGAAGTGATGAGAGTAACGATTAGTAGATAAGTTCGCTTATTCTTCAAGATGCTCATTTGCTATGGTAAAGAAAAGTTTCTGAGTAAGGGAAGCGGAGAACGATGTTTGCCGAAGTCGGTACTACAGAAAGGAATCGTGATCTGCTGTCAAAGATTTCGAGCGTTATTGTAGAAACAGTTGAGCCTGTCCAAATTATTCTCTTTGGCTCTCGAGCAACTGGACGGGCACGCCCTGATTCTGACTATGACTTGATCGTAATTGAGGCTGAGCCATATGGCCCCGGACATAGTCGTCGGCAACAGGCAACTAAACTTTGGCTGGAACTATCAAAATTAGGTATCTCAACTGATATTTTGATTTACAGCCAAGAGGAGATTGCCAAATATAGAAAGTGGCGTAACCACGTTGTTGCCCATGCATTTCATGAAGGGCAAATACTGTATGAACGACCTGAGCGAAGCTAGAAGCTTACTAAATGTGGCTCATCGCGACTTACGTGCACTGTCAGGCATGATTGATAGCGAATTGTTTGCTGATGAAATCTTTGGTTTTCATGTGCAGCAGGCGGCGGAAAAATCGCTAAAAGCGTGGATTTCAGCATTGGATGAAACATTTCCGTTTACCCATGATTTAGCCGCTTTGTTGCGAATCATAGGAGCTAAGGGCTACGACATTAGCGATTTTCTAGATATTGCTATATTCAATGACTTTGCAGGCCCTCTGCGATACTCAGAGTCAGATGATGATATAGAACCCCTGGAACGTGAAGTCAGCCTTGGTATGGTTCAAACTCTTTATCATTATGTGGATAAATTTATCGCGGAACAAGCATCACCATGAAAACCATTTTGCAAAAGCTTAAAGCTCACCCCCTCACTGCTGAAGTATTTCGGCCCTTTGGACAGGTGCTAGGTCCTCAACATGATGGCAAACCTTATGATGCTGAGGATGCTCAGCTCAAGCTGGATGGGGGAATTCCACGTTTTTACATTATGCAGCTAGAGCGTAAGGGCACGCAGTTTGATCGGATTACGCGGCATTTGGCCTGTACGCAATGTTTGGGCTCGCTAGAAGGGAAGGAATGGCTGATGGCGGTAGCTCCACCCTGCGAGGGCAGCGCGCCGGACCCAGAAAAGATCCAGGCGTTTAAGATTCCTGGGAATTGTTTTATTAAGCTAGAGGTGGGCACCTGGCATGCAGGGCCTTACTTTGAGACAGATGTGATTAGTTTTTATAACCTGGAGCTGAGTGATACGAATATTGTTGATCACGATACGTGTAATTTAGAGAAAACCTATGGGTTGACTTTTGACATTGTTGATTAGGCTTGGACGATAAAGGGTGAAGAGTAGAGTTGTGGCAGACGCCGATTAACAATGATGGTTGCAGTAAAAGATAATTCTCCTCAGCTTACTCCTGACGAGTACTTTGTCTGGGAAGAGAAGCAACAGGAAAACTATGAGTATATTGGTGGTCAGGTCTATGCCATGGGTGGCGGTAGTGTTAATCACAGTCGCCTTGCTGTCCGTTTTACAAGTCTCTTCGATACTCATCTGGAAAACACTGATTGTATCACTGGTAACTCAGACCTAAAGGTCAACATTACTGAGACTAACAACTATACCTATCCTGATGCCAGTGTTACGTGCGATGACCGAGATAAGGCTACGACTCAGTACATTACCTATCCTTGTCTGATTGTCGAGGTGTTGTCTGATAGTACGGAAGCGTATGATCGCGGTGGCAAGTTTAGGCTGTATCGTAACAATCCAGTTTTACAAGATTATTTGTTGGTGAGTTCTACTCGGATTGAGATAGATCTATACAACAAAAAAGAGACAGGAGAATGGATTATTGTGAATTACCAAGAAGGCGATGTTATTGAGCTGAAAAGTATTGGGCTTAGTTTTCCTATTGAGCAGGTTTATCGTGGTCTGGTGCTTGACTCAGCAACTTAAGCTTTGTGCTCTTATGTCAGGATCTATGTATTAAACTTACTCTTCTAATAAATAGAAAAAGTGTACGTTGCCGCCTTGGTCTCCTGCCACGATACTAACACCATCAGGTGCAATAGCACAGTGATAGAAAGGCCAATCACCGTAAAAGCAGGTAATATACTGCCCAGAGATCAAATTCCAGAGGATGAGTGTTTTGTCATCAGAGGCGGATACGGCATATTTTCCATCGGGAGAAATCGCTACTGAAGAGACAGCCTTTCTATGGCCAGAGAGGGTGTGGATAGCCTGTCAAGAGGATAAGTTCCAGAGGATGAGTGTTGTGTCATAAGAGGCAGATAAAGCATAATATACATCGAGAGAAATCGAAACTGAAAAAACAGAGTAGCTATGGAAAAAAATAATGTGAAAAGCCTGTCCAGAGGATAAGTACCAGAGGAAGAGTGTTGTGTCACGAGCGGCGGATACGGCATATTATCAAACGAGAGAAATCGCGAAAGC
>JBHJIV010000238.1:0-15574 GCA_050043105.1 Leptolyngbyaceae cyanobacterium
GAAACGTCAACGGTTACGTCTAAACGACTGAGGTCCCCTAGTTCTAGAACAGTGTCGCCCGATTCAACAAAGTCGCCGATATCCACCTGCCGAGAAAGAACAACTCCGGTGAGGAGCGATCTCAACTCTGCAAAGGAAAGCTGCTGCTGAGTCTGAGCCAGCACAGCCTGCTGGGCATCCACTTGATTAGCGGCGGCGGCGGCGGCCTGCTGTTGCGCATCGACCTGGGCCTGGGCTGAAAGCCCGGCCTGCTGAGCATTGGTCACCGCTAGCTCGGCAGCTTCTGCTTCCTGTTGTGAACTTGCGCCCTGATCGGCCAGATTCCGCAGTCGGACCGCATCTAGCTGAGCCTGGGCTAGGGTGGCCTGGGCCTGAATCACCGCCGACCGGGCATCGCTAATGGAGACTTGGGCCTGGGCTGTTTCTGCGCGTCTAGCCGAGAGTTCGGCCTGAGCTTCGTTCAGATTGGCGGTTTGTAAATTACCATCAAGCTGGGCTAAGAGATCTGCCTGAGCGATCGCATCTCCTACATCCACCGACAGGTTAATTACCGTGCCGTCCGCTTGCGATCGCAGCGTTACCTGCTGATTGGGTCGGGTTGTACCGGTATAGGTCAACAATCCGTCAACGGATCCAGTTTCTGCAATGGCCGTCTGCACAGCTACCGGTCCATCTGGCTGAGAGCGCTGGCCTGGCTGGGCTGAGCTTGGTGCAAACGAACTACATGCTGAGACTGCGATCAAGGGCAAAAACAATCCTATATGAATTGTGCCCCACCTAGAATACTTGAGAATGCCCATAGCTGTGAGTAAATAGACCAGCACCTTATGGAACTCGATACTATTCACCATAGCGTTGAGGTCTCATTTAGACGTGTGCTAAACGTCATAATCTGGGGGTGCCTTTTGACCTGTTCCTCTTTCGAATGTACGGACGTTCCATGGAACGTCTCTTCAATACCTCCCCTGTACAGACGTTCCATGGAACGTCTCTTCAACACCCATTATTAATAGCTCGCTCCTCAACTCAACCCATTCTCTACCGCATATATCGCTGCCTGAGTGCGATCTCTCAGCTCTAGTCTCATCAAAATGTTTGAAACATGATTTTTAACGGTGCCTTCACTCACATTAAGCGCTTGAGCAATCCCCTTATTTGTGGTTCCTTTAGCAATTAGCTTGAGTACGTCTAACTCTCTTGCGGTTAACGGTGTCTTAATTTTGGGTCTAACAGGTGCTGGTTTGTTTTTGAGAGCGCCAATCAGTTTCCCTGCAACCTCAGGTGCTAGCTGATACACCCCTGCATGGGCGAGCTGAATCGCCTGCACCAGGTCTTTAGGGGGGATATCTTTCATCAGATAACCACAGGCTCCAGCCAACAGTGATTGCACAATATACTCTTCGTCATCAAAGGTGGTGAGCATAATCACCTGACAGTTCGGCAATGTCTGTCTAATCTGGGCCGTGGCCTCTACTCCATTCATTTCTGGCATTCGCACATCCATCAGAATAATATGCGGTTTTAGCTCCAGGGATTTTGCGATCGCATCCTGTCCATTTTCCGCTAACCCCACCACCTCAATCACCTCTGCCAGCTCAAGCAAAGAGGCAATCCCTTCTCGAATCAAATACTGGTCATCGACTAGTAGAACTTTGATAGTCATAGGGCTGTGCCCAAACTTGACTGAGAGTTTGCCCAGGGAATACTCACCATGAGGGTTGTTCCCTGGGTTCGACTCCTAATGGTGAGATTGCCCCCCACCAGGCTCAGCCGTTCCTGCAAGCCAATCAGACCTTGGGCAGTTAGCTCATTTTTTGTTGTTTTCCAGTCATCCGTATCAAAGCCATAGCCGTTATCTGAGAGTTCTAAGATGGCCTGTTGGGGCTCAAACGTCAGCGCTATGGTCACCTGGCTTGCTCCGGCATGTTTATGCACATTCGTTAGCCCTTCTTGAATCACCCGATATAACGTCATCAGCTTTAGCCTGCTATAGCTTGAGCTATCCCCTGACTGATGCAGCCTTAGCTCAAGATCACCATAGTCCATGCGTCTAATTAAACTGTTTAGAGCGTCTTCAAATAATAAAGGCTCACTGTCTTGGCGTAAACTGCTGACCGACTCACGCACATCTTTTTAGGCAGCTTGCACTGGTCGCTGCGCGTGGTTGACCGCCTCATAGGCACGGCTTGGATCCCGGTCTCGATAGGCATTGGCTTTTTCCAGCTGAATGTTGATCGCGGCCAGATGATGACCCAAACTATCGTGAATATCTCGGGCCAGACGATTACGTTCTTCTGTCGCTGCCAGGTCAGCCACACGGGCCGAATAGTGTTTTAGCTCTATGTGGGAGGCTTCTAGAGAACTTAGAAGAGCCGTCAGTTTTTGCTGAGCCTGAATCGCCTGGGACAGGGTGCGGGCTAGCAAGAGTGTAAAAAACAGCGTAATCAAAGACCCCATGCCCTGGTCCATTAGCCTGCCGTTCAAAGATGGTTTCCCTTTAAAGGGGGCAGATCCAATATTGGGGGGTTGTTGTGTTACCGGCGGCGGTGGCACCCTCATGCCGCCAAAGCCGGACAGGCGGAGCCCTAACAGTGCTGCCACCCCCAAGACTGCCATAACATAGCTTAAGCGCTGATTAAGGGCTAAGTAGCTATACAACAAAAGCGGTAAGAAAAGAATCTGTGAGTAGGAAAGATCGGTCACTAAACAGACACAAATAAATAGAAGGAGCCTAGCCAAAAAGGGCATTAGCGCCCCCTTGTTTGCAATGCCAAAACTGCGGCTTCCTACAGTTCGTAGCTCAAGGGCTATCATCGTGAGCACTGCGATCGCAAATAACAAAAACCGATAGTTCTCTGGCGCATCGACAATCGCTCTGGGGCCGATACCACCGTATATCCAGTCAATCAGCCCCGCTAACAGCACAGCCCCATAGACCGCTAGAGCAATCAAGCGATAACGCTGGTAAAGAAGATTTAACGTCTGAGCCATCTGAGAAAACCTGAGCACAGGCTCACCCTAACAAAAAGGATAAAGGACTTAAAGTTCTATTCTGGCCTTTAACCCTAATAGCCACTTGGTATATAACTTTTGGCCACTTCAAATTAGCCATTTGGCACATGCAAACGGATACCGTTTGCTTTATGCTCAAGCCCGTATGTACTATTTGTAAGCGACACGATACTTCAAAAAGTGTCCAACATAATTTGAACGTTAGCACCTGACCACTTTTGCAAGAGGTCTAGTCGGGGGGGTGTTATCAATATGACCTGTGTTAACCTTCCCTTAAGAAAAAGGTTAAGAGGTTGACGTGCAATGATTTAGGTCTTTTTTAACTAAATCACTAATTCCTAAACGCTTTATCTATAAGGTATATCAGTGTTTAAGCTACCCAAAGTCGCTAGCTAAAAACTGCGGCTTTAAACATGTCATCAACAAGGTGTGCTTAACCTTAATTTAAACTAAAATCGATGCCGCCAATACTTCACAGCTGATTCAATTTGTCTGTAAAAACGGACACTACAGAAAATTTGTCTCACACACCGTCTCCATGTTTGACAGTCGCTTGCAGCCAAACGTGAAAGATCGTGCATGACATTTGAGAAGAGCATGGAATTTGGCTGTAGGCATTTTTTAAACATTCTCAATGGAGAGTGCTAATGATGATGTTCAAAGAGCGCTGGCAATTATTTGCATTTATCCCTTCAATCTTGCTGATTTTGGCAGTCGGACTGGCTAAAATTATGCTTCAGCTACCTGTTTATCTTTTTATTGGAGACGTCTTTTCGATTGCCAATATTCACCCATTCGCAGGATTACTTTCAAATTTTGGTGCATTTATGTGGTGTGCCGCAGCAACAATCTGTTTTTTTGTTGCAGGTGCTTTGAGACAAACCAAAAACTATAAAGTTCTTCACTTTCTTCTAGCTTCTGGCTGTCTGTCTACATATTTATTGATTGACGATTTTTTCCTATTCCATGAGGAGTTAGCTCCTAAATACATAGGCATCTCGCAGAACATGGTCCTAATGCTAATCATGATTGCAGTCATAGCATACCTCGTCTGGTTCCGCCGAATCATTCTGCGAACCCGATATGAATTTATGCTGATAGCGGTCGGATTTCTGGCTATTTCTGTCATAGTAGATGCGGTTCTTGGACCTTGGCTGTTGCCACTCGGGGAGTGGAAATCATTGATTGAAGATGGCGCTAAACTGCTGGGCATTACTAGCTGGCTCAGTTATTACATCAACGTGGCCTATCGGCTATTGTTAGATAGATCTTTTCTCAGGGCGGGGAGTCTAGCAGAATAGTCCGAACCGGCAGTCAGGCCATCGCAACCGATGCAACCCCATGGCCATCCGAATGGTACTCTGATATAAGTTCTGTGAATATGAGTGTTACTACGCAGATTTGCTAGCTAGAATCCGGGGATACAAACTCCTCATAGCAGGCTAACTACCCGTTCGCCGAGTTATGGCTGCAGCTACTGCGAGTAAATCAAAATGGAAAACCCTGAAACTCTCAAGCTAAATCCTGTAAATGCTGTTCATTCACAGCCACAGGCCCACTACGGAGCTAAAAAACTAATCGTCATTGAAGGTACAAATGACATTAGTCTGGCAGGTGCTTCATTGACGCACAACCAAGTAGTTGGGGGCCATCTTGATCGCGATCCCATGAATACCTCATTTGCGCCCGATAGTGAACATATTGGCATGGTGCTGTCTGGGGCCCAGATTAGTGACTCTACATTTATTGGCCACTATCCTGGCCTAAACGCTGACGCCTTGGATGACAATCACCCCACCATGCTGCACAGCAGCCGTTTTGTTTTGGTAGAGGGTAAAGGGTACAAATTTCAGATAGTTACCCCCATCAAACAGCCAGTAACAGAATATCAGTTAGCCGCTGTGGGGAAAGGTGCCAACTTAAGTCGAGCCAACTTTAAGCAAGCCGATCTCACAGGCACTGACTTTACCGGCTGTAATCTAGAAAGTACCAACTTTACCGCAGCCAACTTAAACGGCTGTAACTTTACAGGAGCTAATCTGGCCAAATCTTGCTTTAACGGTGCTGATCTCTCAAACGCGATTCTCACAGGGGCTAATTTGGCAGGGGTGGACTTTAGCTCTACGGTGACATCTGAAGCAACAGACTTTGGTCATGCTTATCTTGTCGGGGCGCGATTTTACTGTCTAGGTGGTGAAAAATTTGCCTATCTCGGCTGTTTTCACGGCGCGATTTTTGCAGAAGGTGAGCGAAGAATAGAAGTTGCTAACGCTGACTTTAGTAGACTTGCTAACCTGGTTGATGGTCAGTTTGCCTGTTTTTATAAGTCTGACGTTATCCTGCCTGCTGGTGTAGAGTGTATTTCTTCCAATAAATTTGTTGAGACAAGAGAAGCGGCACCCAAGGCTAACGCAACTGCTTCAACTAGCACGGCCTCTTGGGGAGACGGATTTTAAGCTACAGCTCGTCAGATGGTTAACCAGCTTAGTGAGAAGAAAACTTGGGTAGGCTCTCTGGTTGTATCTCAGCGGTCGGCCAAAAAGATTGGATATGTCAAAGAGATTCGCTCCAATCTTAAGAGTGATACTGAAACCATTGTCGTTAGCAGCTTTCCTACTGGTCGACACTCAACAAGATATAGAATCTTACCCGATGACTCAGCTAATTGTGCCCACCGCGCCCTAGCCTGATTCCTAGGGATGCGATCGCATCCCAGCAGCGCATTCTAAACTACACATCTTTCTCAAAAATATGCATAATGCATACATAGTTACAAGTAGATTTTGGTTTGGTCAACCATGGATGACGAAAGAACAGCCAATCTTTTAGGCGCATTGGCCCTGAGCCTGGTCGACTCTTTAAATTCAGCGGTAAAAACCGCCGGATTTGGAGGAGAAGCCCCAGCTGCCCTGGTAACCCTGGGCGTAAATCCAGGACTTTCCATTAATGCGCTGCATCAAATTCTTAGCCTCTCCCATCCTGGCACCGTGCGGCTGATTGATCGCTTAGAGTCTCAAGGTCTGGTGGAGCGTCGATCTGGGGTGGATGGTAGAACGCTGGCGCTTTTTCTGACACAGAGCGGTCACGCGCGACGGCAGATAATTTTGACCGAGCGTAAGCAACCGCTGCAGCTTGCCATTGGCTCACTTGCCCAGGGCGATCGCAACCAGCTAGCCCAGCTTTTAGAAAAAATGCTGACAGCGCTCACAACCTCTGAACTGCATAGCTTTGCCATCTGTCGTCTCTGCGAAGAAGAAGTATGCCCGGCTTGCCCAGTGGAACAAAAATATTGTCAGCTGCAAAATCCATCAACAGCACCCTGATTGCCATCAGTTACGCCTTTTGTTGGGGCGTAGGCATTACCTTGACCAAAGTCGCCCTATCAGAAATTACACCAACGACACTGCTGATCATTCAGCTCTTTTCCAGCGTTCTCTTTTTGATGACAATCTGTCAGCTAACGGCCCAGCCACTGCCGCTGTCCTGGCAACAGCTTAAACAAGGAGTCGCTGGCATTTTTGAACCCGCATTAGCCTATATGTTTGGCATTGTTGGCATACAAATGACCACCGCTAGTAACGCCACTCTCATTAGCTCAACCGAAGTGATTTTGACTATTTTGCTGGCCGCTGTCTTTTTGAATGAGCGGCTTACGCAGCTAAAATTGTTACTGGCTAGCATCAGTTTTCTAGGGGTCTCTTTGCTGATGCTAAAAGATATCCAAAGTACTGACCAATCTTCGCTTGTGGGCGATGTGCTAGTGCTAGTGGGCACTTTTTTTGCTGTATGTTATGCGCTTTTAAGCAAACGACAAATTGAAACAGCCCACCCGCTACAGCTGACCACAGCGCAGCAAGCAATTGGCTTAATAACAACGGTGCTATGTTTTGGTGTGCTATCGATGCTTAATCCAGAATATGAGGTCAGTGCGGCTAACATTTCTCTGCCGTTTTGGCTGCTGGCCATCGGTTCAGGCATTATGCAGTATGCTCTGGCATTTTTTTTATACCTCATTGCACTGCAGACAGTACCGGCTAGTCATGCAGCGTTTTATCTGACCCTAATTCCTGTTTTTGGGGTGACGAGCGCAGTTCTAATCATTGGTGAGCAGCCGAGCTTGGCTCAAGCGATTGGGAGCTGTTTGGTCGTTGCATCTTCCTATTGCGCTAATAGGTTAACAACACTGTAGAAATTGTTTAGAACTCTTCAAGAATTAAGCTCACTGTTTGATTATGGCCATTTCCCTTATAAGAAATTAGATAACTTTTACGTTTAGAATTTTGTCGCCACGCGCAAAATTCTAAACCACCTCTCCAAGTACCCAAAAAGGCTATTAGGGATGCCTTTAATGTTTTTCCGTTAGGTTCTAGGGCGGCGAAACGCCCTAGCCATGGGAAGCCCAGTATGCGATTTGAGACAACGTGACTATTTCCGGAAAGGGAACTCGGCGGGACCCCACGCAACCGATTTTGCCTCTAACCAATATTGCATATGTACATAGAGACTTTCACTAGTCTTAACCATAGTCAAACGGTAGTGATCGCGCACTTAAAAAGCTTTGCTCAGAGACCTGACTCCATTGCATCAGGGTTTGGCGTGCAGCTAAAAATGAATCAATAGTTCGTTGCATCAGATTGTCGCCACCTGCTCGTATTTCTGCAATCACTTCTCCTGCCGCAGTGCCTAACCCTGCCATCACATCGGGGGGTAGCTGTCGAACTTGAACGTTATGCTCATTAATGAGAGTTTGTGAGGAGGCCAAACAAATTCTGAGCCATACGGAGCGGGCGGTCCGAAAGACTCAACAGGCGGCACGGGGAGAGGTTGGGCAGCTACGGCTAAGCTTTACGGCCTCAGCACTGCGCAGCATTCTCCCCAAAATTATGCCTGTGTTTCGTGAGCGATATCCTGATGTACAGCTAACGATGAATGAGTGCTGCACCCATAGTCAGGTGGTTGCCTTTAGTATTGAGAGGTTATCTGCCTACTCAACTACATTTTTTGATAGATAGGTTTCAGATGGTGAATAAAACTCTCAAAAAAGAAAGGCACTAGCCCAGGATTTCTCCTAACAGCTAGTGCCCGATGAACAAGATGAGGTGATAGTTAAAACTGAAATAATTAGCTGTTGGCTGAGTTGCTGGTGTAAGCATCACCACTAAAGGAGTAGGTGCGCTCATTAAAATCAGTCTCGCGACCGGTAACCAGCTTGGCAATATTCTCGAAGCCATCGGAATCCCAGTTACGCTCGTGAATAGGCTTAGACTGCTCTCCAAAGAAGTAGGCTTGAGTACCAAGGATAGATGCTGCGACCCAACCAACAATAATTATGGCTAATAAAATACCAAACATAGTTTTGTCTCCTTGCGTTGAAATGTGTTGTGAAATGGACAGGTGTTTGTGCGAACTAACTAACGACTAGGGCGGTAAGCGTCAGTGCGCTGATGAGTAAAGTAGCCAGACTACCCTGGAGCAGATAACGTTGCTGCTGCTCAGGTGCGGGATAGGAAGCTAGATACATTTCGGACTCTGTGGCGTAGTTATTGAGCTGCCCGGTTTCGTTAATGGTGGTGTACATAGTGCTTTGTGATGACCGCTTGTTATGTAAATTAATGTAACGCAAAATGTAACAAATTGCAAAAATACTTGACAAATATAATTTTTATTCAATCTATAAATTCAGCCTATGGATCGTCATAGGACAAGCTGGCTTACCTCCTTTGCAGGGGTAGCTGGTGTTGGTATTAACTTGAATTTAAGGTTTGCGGCTACTTATGGAGTCCCCGACGGTGGCAACTGCACGGCTGCTTCACTGCTTCTCGGCTAATCACGCAGTTGGAGCCGTCGCTGTCACAAGCGACCTCAGCGACGGCTGCATGGTTAGGCTGGTCATGAAGGTACTGCTTGATTACAGAAATATGCTGTGGCTAACAAAATTCCCTAGAGACTGTAGGAGGTATCTACACCTAATCGGTCAGTTTCTCCCCTAAAAACTCTGTAACGTCTCGTCTCCCACACGGGCATTGTTGGCCACAAACTTCTTGGCCGAGCGAAACTTGTCTGTTTCCCGTAGCTGCTGGCTCATAAACCGACAAATCTCTAGCAAAATGTGAGGTCGCTGTGTCGTCAGACTATTAAACCGCTGTTTTTCTAGCTTTAGCAGCATACAGTCATCTTTAGCAATCGCCCCATTCCAGCGAGGTTCATCATCAAACAACGCAATCTCACCAAAATAGTTGCCACCTACCAGCTGCTTAATCTCTCGCTGTTCATCATCAACCGTCTTAACAATCTGCACTGTTCCCGAGGCAATAATGTACAGGTGTGACCCCCAGCTACCTTCTTCAAAAATTGTTTCGCTGGCCATAAACTGTTGGGGCACAATCGCTTCGTCAATCAGCAACAGCTCATCCAATGAGAGATTTTGAAACAGAGCAACATCTTTAAGAATAAGTAGACGATTCATAAGTGTATCGGGAGTAGACGGCTGTAGTACCGTATAGACATCCTGCAGCAGCGGCGGTGTAGGAAACAAATCGTGAGCGACAGATCGAACAACCGGGTCCACATCTTTTAAGGAGGCTCTGGGAATTTTGGCCAGGGCAATTAAGGCCCCTGCCCGCAACCAGCGATCCTTAGATTCGATGGCTTCTAGCAAAATTTTATAGCCTTTATTCCGCAGCCAGTTAAGCGATATGGCCTGAGAACTGCTTACACTCTCCTGCTCTAGCAGCGGCAGCAGCGGCAAGATAAATCGACGATGGTTTAAGGAGGCTAGCACCTCCACCGCGTTGGAGCGATCGCAACCGTCGGTAGCGGCAAAAATCTGGTTAACCGTATTTACCGTGCGGCTATAGCCTAGACAGGCCAGCACATAGAGCACCTTTTGAATCAATCGCTGATGGTAATCTTCGATGGCGACAGCCAGGGGTTGCCAGTTAGGGTCATCTTGGGGAATCTGGGACTGCCAGCGGCGGGTGTGACCCACCTGCTGAAAATCATCGGCCAGGTGGGCGTATAAAACATCGCTGGCCCGTCGGGTACGGATTTTGCCAATGGTTGCGATCGCACCGTTGACAATCTCTCGACTATCAGACCCTAGCTGGGTTTTTGCTTCTGCTAAGCCTCCCTTAGCCGCCAGCCAGGTGGCCGCCCGCTCTCGCACCCGCGGGTGGATATCGCCCAAAGCCATCGCCAGCGGTGTTAGATCATCCTGACTTTGCTGCCACAGATTTAATGCCGCGATTCTCACCCCCGGCTGCTCGTGGGCAAAATATTGCTGGGTCAGGGCCAAAGATTTGGTGCGGATACCATTAGGCAGTGATTCACGCAGATTGGTTAGGGTTTCTAACCCCAGCTGTTGGGTTTCGGCACTGCCCTCTGGCAAAATTCTGGTTGTCAGCAGCTCTAGCAGTGTGGCATCGGCACTGCGGGCTACTACACGAATGACGGCCTTGGCCATGCTCTCGTCCGACTGTTTGATGTCTGCAAAGGTGTTGTCGGTGATGGGGGTGCCCTGTAAGCGGGCGACGTTGGCGAGCGATCGCAAGTCTTTGTGGCTGCACAGCTCATCGAGCATTTCGTTTGTGATCAGCTGCTGCTGCACCATCAAAATCTCTAACGCCGTTAGCCGACAGGCCAAGGGCTGTTCTGGCTGCAGCTGCTCTTGCCACACAGCCCATAGACTGGCGTCGTCTTCTGTCTCTTCTGTCTCCTGCTCCCCTGCACTTGCGCCGCCATCACTAAATAGCGTCACCACGGCTGAGCGCACCTGACGATCTGCCCCTGGCAGCAGTGTGAGCACGTCGTCTAAAAATTCGCTGGGGGCACCAAATCGGGTGGCCAGCTCTAGTCCTTTAATCTGGTCGTAGCGGTCGGCCGACTGGAGCAGGGTTTGAATGGTGCTGCGTAGGGGGAGTACGGCCTGACGGCTGGCTAGCTGATCCAGGTCGATGGCATCGGTGCGAATCAGGTCTTCTAAGCCAGCGGTGTAAAACTGCCCCATGGGTATCCGCACCAGCAAAAAGATAATTACCAGACCACACACCAGCCAGGTAATCTGACTCAAACTCAGGGTATTCTCACAAAGCCACAAAAATGCCCCAGCGCAGGTCAGGCCAATGGCATAAATTACACCGTCGCTGAGGGTGCGAATCCGACCCATAAATTCTTTGGGGATGGCGTTGTAGTTTAGCTGATGGACCGGCAGATTGATGGCTTTATACAGAGCGTCGCCGTTGAGCTGCAGACCAATGGCGGCAGGCAGCTGACCGTTCACACCCAAACCGATAAACGCCGCTAGGGTGGTCAGGGGAAAAACAACGTTCATTCGCGCCACGCCCAGCCACCGCAGCAGCGGTCGGGTCAGACCATAGAGCACCACCATCTGGACGATGCTGACCACCACCCGCATCAGTCCTAAAAAGCCGGTTAGCTGTCGCTGGCCAAACTGCTGACCGTAAATGCTAAACCATAAAAACTCAGAGCTGAGGTAAATAATCACCAGCAAAAAGCTGCTGGCGGCTAGAAAAATGACCAGCGGGTATCGCTTGGCCAGATCTGGAAATGACCGCAGCGATTCCACCACACCAACCGTTTCACCGATTTTGGTGCTGAGGGGACGCTGGGTGCGGTCAAGGATAGTGAGTTGAAAAAATGCGATCGCAATAATCACGGGCAAACACAGCAGCAGGTCTTCAGTGTTTAGCCACCGTGACAGTCACCCCACCAAACCGCCCCCAAGCAGGGCACCCCCGGCCTGGGCAATGCCAATGTAGGGGGCATATTGCTTGTATTCCAGCGTATTGAAATAGTCGGTCAGCAGGCTGGGGTAAAGAATGTTGTTGCAGATATCCCACTGAAAAAAGCTGACAATCAGCAGCCCGTAGTAAACCGGTGCAATATCTAGGGGCAATGCCAGCCGCAGCACCACCACCAGCCCGAGCAATACCGCCAGCGCTGCGCGAAAAAGCTGAGGACTGCGCACCCGCTGCACCACCTGACTAATGGCAATATAGGCCGGCATCGAGCACAGGCCGATCAGCATAAAGGCAATCGGCAGTTGCCTGGCCCCCAGCTGGCTGACAAAGATAGAATTTGCTATGGCGATCGCCATAACACTTTGCACCAGCACCGTTACCGCAAGCAGTAACAGCTGGGTTAGACGGCCATCTTGGCTAGATTTAGATGCGCTTAGCATTGACGACTGCAGGAGATAGCCTTTCCATACTATTAAACGGTCATGACGAAAAAATTAGGAAACTAACCCTCTTTTTCGTCATCAGGTGCCATGGGCTGCACAGATCGAGGCACGCGATCAATTGGCTCAATCGTATCTAAGTCATCCCCCCCTGGTGCTATACCCATGGTCTTAAATTTACGAGCGCTTACCAAAACTCGAGTTTCTAACGACCCAACGGCTTTATTAAAGGTATCAACGGTTGAATCTAACCCCCGACGCAGCTTTTGTAAATGACCCGTAAATACCCGCATGCGTTCATATAGTTCTCGCCCCAGCAAGTTGATCTGCTGAGCATTTTCGGTAACGGCGTCCTGCTGCCAGCCATAGGCGACTGCCTTAAGTAACGCAATCAGTGTGGTGGGTGTCGCCAAAATCACCCGCTGCGCAATACCAATTTCAATCAGGCTTGGGTCTTGCTCTAGGGCGGCACTAAAGAAAATCTCGCCAGGCAAAAAGAGGACTACAAATTCTGGGCTAGGTTGAAACTGGTCCCAGTAGGCTTTTTGACCCAGCTGCTGGATATGACGACGCACCTGTTGGGCATGGTCTTTTAATTTGGTGAGTCGCAAAGACTCATCGGTAATGTCTAAGGCTTCTAGGTAAGCGGCCAGGGGGGCTTTAGCATCGACTACAATCCGCCGCTGCTGGGGTAGGTGCACCACCATATCGGGGCGCAGGGGGCCAGCTGTCACCTGCTGGGTAAAGTCGCAGAGCTCCACCATGCCGGCGATTTCCACCACCCGCTTTAGCTGAATTTCTCCCCAGCGACCGCGTACGTTGGGGGCGCGCAGGGCTTTGGTTAAATTGGCGGTTTCGGTTTGTAGCTGCAGCTGACCGGTGGCAAGCTGGGTGATTTGCTCTTTTAGCTGGCTGTAGGCTGAGAGCCGACTGCGTTCTAGATCTTGCAGATAGGTTTCGACTTTGGTCAACGATGACTGCAGCGGCTGCACTAAGCCATCGATCGCCTGCTGTCGCTGCAGCAGTTCGCTACTTGACTGGGTTTGAAACTGGCCGAGTTTGGTGTGGGCCAGGTTTAAAAATGTCTCTAAAAAAGCCTCATTGTTGGTTTTAAGGGCGTCTGCAGACAGGGCCTTAAAGGCTTCGGTCATGCGATCGCGAGTCTGATGCAGCAGGGTGAGTTTTTCATCAGTGGCCAGCTGCTGATCTTGCAGTTGGGTTTGGGTTTGCGCCAGACGCGCCATAAGCTGGCTGTTGTCGGTTTGCAGCTGTCTGAGCTGTTGCTGCAGCTGGGCGGTCTGGGCGGCTTTGGCTTCAGCGGCAGCGCGCTGGGCCGTAGCGGTTGTCAATGTCTGTCGCTGCTGCTCCAGGTCTGTGTGCAAACTGTGAATCTGCTGTCGCAGATCATTGAGCTGAGTGTCTTTATTATGTAGCTGTTCAACCATGGTGGCCCGTTCGGCTACCAAATCATTTTTGGCGCGTTCTCGCACCGTTTGGTAGCGCGACTGCCACACCAGCCAGCTGGTCAAACAGCCGACCCCCGTCCCTGCCAGAAAAATTACCGGCCCTTGCATAGATAAAGTACATAGTTACTATTGCACCATAGAGTAGCACCCTGCGATCTCAAAGACGTGACTAAAAACCCGCCATAGTGCCTGATCGCGTTTACATCGTCATAGCAGCCGGGTACTTTCATAAAAGATATGAATAAGTGTTGATGATGGATTAAACCCCTGGGGATATCCCCGACCATAAATACACGTCCGCTGGGTTGCCCCTGATAGACCTTAAGTTTTTTCTAGGGGAAAACTCAGGGTTTCAACATGGATGTAGTTTATGTTTTGATAAGAGCTGGCCTTTTGGCCGATTCATACATATCCACTCACGCCAACACAGCAACTAAATTCAACCAAGAGTCTTATAGGGAATGACCGTTAAAAGCCCACCAGAGAAGCCCGTTAGATCACCCATATTAGATAGACTGCCCGACTACGGAACCCAAGGCGATGAGTGCCCCCGTCGGGCAAAAATGCAGCTAGACTTTATCATGCTTGCTGCTGAGGCCCTTGAACTCAACGCATCTCAGGTGATGTTGGCCGCCATTAAAGAGCTGGGTCTGCAGGATGTGCTAAAAAGCCGGGTCCATCTATGGCGTTTGCGTAGCACCAACCCCCTGAGAAAGTTTAATCAGCGTCAACCCCTCACCCTGGAAGAGGCCAAGGCGCTGGTCCTAGTTGTTTGCTATCTATGTCGTAAGCTGACGGTGCTGATTCGTCAGCTGTTTTTAGGGTATCAACAGCTCCAAGACCAGCAGCTTTCCTTAGACCATCATTTTCGGTTAGCAAAATATCTCAAGCGGTTTCGGGCTCACTTTCGCGCCCGGATGAATCCTAAACGGGCGACAGTGCTTGCCTATAGTACCGACGAAAAACTGGACGAACTGGCACTTTCGTTGTTAACTCAGCTATTGCTTTGCACAGGCACACGGGGTGAAGAACGTCTGTGGGCCAGCCTCTTTGATGGGGAAATATCATGACAATTCAGCGACAGTACGTGCTGCCCAACTGCAGCCTGATATTAGAGGGGCTCAGCACAGACGCTTCCAATGTGCTCTCGATTTTGGCCAATGCAGAATTTAAGTTTGTCGGTGTTGAACAAACCCTATCGGGGGGTACGGAGTTTTTTAATGCTCTGGTGGGGGCTGTAAGTGCCTACTGTCAGCGGCTGATCAGCGGTTTCGACCATCCAGAGCACCTGGCCACCCAGTCATCGCTGGTGGCGGTTGAACCGGATGAGGGTCAGTACCATCGCCTAATCGTTAACCCTGAACTGTTAGGTAACCCCGCCGCTGCCGAGGAAGCCACGCCTCAAACCATTAAGCTGTCAACGGTGCAGCTGTTTGATATGGCGGAAGCCATCGATCAGTTTTATGCAGATAGCCAAACCCTACCGGAGGTAGCGGTGGACCTGGCTCCCCTACAGCGTAAATACGTTAGGGCGGCAGAACCCTTAGCGCAGCGAGCTTTGCCACCATTACTCGGGGTTGGCACATTAGCGGCCGCTGCCCTGGGTCTGTTTTTCCTACCGGTTCCCGAGCTGGCTGAGCCTGAGGTGCTAGAGCAGCAACAGGATGCAGCACTGCTAGAAGATAGCCTAGGCGACACCGATGCGGGTGACGAACCCCCTGCTGTTACCCCCGAAGCACCGCTTGTTGAGATCGATGAGTCAGATGAAATAGATGAGACACCGGTAGCCGATCTCACCAATACTGATAATGCGCAGCTAATTGCGCAGCAGCAGCAGGTACAGCAGCTAATTGACGACGCGTTTGACGCAGATTTTAGCTCAGATCATCCCCTGTGC
>JBHJIV010000239.1:0-34637 GCA_050043105.1 Leptolyngbyaceae cyanobacterium
GCTGTCCCCCTTGCTTGGGCCAATTTTTTTTGCCCCTATTCCAAACCCATAACCCGTCTTATTTTGGTATTGTTTGTGGGGGCCGGTCCCTTTTACCGCCCCCACAAAAGCTCAGGGTTTTCCACCATAACCCCGAATTCTCTTAACCGACACTTTACCCGGTGTCTATACCCCCCCGTTATAGTGAGTCTTGGTTAACTTTTTTCGTTATCGCAAAATGGTCGCCATCCTTCGGTTTGGAGCACTGTTTGGGTTAATTTTCCTAAGTAGCTGCTCACAATACCTAAACATGTCTCGGGTAGAGGCCGATATCCAGGATGACATTGAGCGTCAAGGACGACGGCTTACCCTTAGGGATGTAATCTGTCCAACTCGTGTAGTCAAGCAGGCGGAAGCTTATTTTCGCTGTGTGGGTAAATTGCTCGAGGGTGAGCAGTTTACGGTGAATGTCATTCAGCAAGATGATCAGGGCACCGTTCGGTGGGATGTGCCTAGTTCTAAGGCGATTATCAATCTGGCCTCCCTAGAAGAGCAAATTCAAGAAGACATGCGGGAAGCCGTTGGCAAAAGTCTGGTTGTTGACTGCCGCGATACCTATCGCATCAATCAGCGAGGTGATTCATTTGAATGTGACGTTGTCGGTGCTGGCACCGTTGCTGCTGGTCGTGTTGAGTCGGTGCTGGTTAAAGTAAACGGCGAAAGTAATCTGGAATGGCAAGAAGTGGTGGTGGGTGCTGTACCTGTCGCACCAACCGCCGGTACTATCCCAGAAAATCCTCCTGCCGCCACACCCCCAGCTACTGAGGAAGACGACGCAGCCGCAACAACAGCCTCTAACCCTGCCGCCGAATCATCTACGCCCGCTAGCGAGGACGAGCAGGATGAGTAAAATCGTCTCTAGATTCGTGGCTGATGTGTTGAGCATCTAATCGCATTTTTGAAATTAGCCGTAATCGATTCGCTTTCGAACTGACCTTACAGGCAAACACAATCGCAGGATTTAGACTATGGCAACTGTATTTGATTTTCTAGCTAGGGGTGGCCCAGTGATGGTGCCCATCGTTGGAGCTTCTGTACTAACCATTTCTTGCGCCCTAGAGCGCACTCGCTTTTGGTCCGACCTGCTGCGTCGTGAAGGCAAAATTGTAAGCGATGTGTTGGCTGCCGCCCCGCGAGATCTAAATGAGGCGGCTGCGATCGCAAACCAGCATCACGACACCCCCATAGGCCGATTTCTCCATGCGCCTTTAAGACTTAATAACGCCTCCCCCGAAACGTTTCGTCTAGCCATGGAAACAGCGGCAGATCGCGAATTTGTCAAAATGCGCCAGGGCGAAAAACTCCTAGAAACCATCGTGGCCATTTCTCCGCTGCTGGGCCTGTTGGGCACCGTAACCGGTCTAATTGCCACCTTCTATAGCTTAGATATTGGCGGTAGCGGCGGCGGTGAAGGTGCCAGCCAAGCTGCAGCTGGTATTGGTGAAGCATTGATCACCACCGCCGCCGGTATGGTTGTCGCAATTCTGGCCCTGCTCGTCTTACGAATACTGGTGTCGCTTCAAAGCCAGCAGGCCGATTATTTCTCAGAAGCTGGGAATGAGCTAGAGCTAATCTACCGACAGCATTGGTACGAACCCGCCTTACTCGCCTCGGAGAACGGTCATACCGCCGAAGAATCCTCCGTATCAGCAACCTATCAATAACCCCGCAGAGACGTTGCATGCAACGTCCTCATACCACCAAAATCTCTATGCCCCTAGGTAAACGCAAGGAAAGCAAAATTCCCACCATTGATTTAATCCCCATGCTCACCGTCATGATGGGTGTGCTGGCATTTTTTGTGGTGGTTGCTGTTTCTTTGGGTAGTGAGCAGCTAATTGAGGTAGAGCTGCCGCCAGAACAAACCGAGGATATTCCCCCAGATCAGCTGCCATCCGCCGATGAGATTTTTATTGTGGAGATGGACGAAGACCAAGAAATGTCTCTCAACGGTCAGCCGATTGACAGTGCGCAGCTATCGCTGGAGATCGATAGCTACTTAACACAAAATCCTACCAAGACCGTTTATCTGGTGCCCGATCAACAACTACCCTATGAGAACGTCATGCAGTTTCTCGGCGATATGCGTGCGGTTGGTGGTGATCGGGTTTCGCTGGCGTTAGAAGATGATGAGGAATAGCCAATGAGCTTAAGGTCTCGACATGACAAATCAGGCGTACCCGAAGTGAATCTGGTACCCATGATGGATGTGTTGATGACGGTAATCACTTTTTTTGTCATCATCTCCATGGAACTCAGCGGCATTCAGATTTTTGGCGTGAGGTTACCCCAGGCAGTCTCCGGTGCAGATGAAGAAGTTGTTGAAAAGACCGAACCGCTGGTGATTGGTCTGCGCGAAGATGGCCAGACCATTTATGAGGATGAACCCGTAACAACTCCGGCGTTAGCTCCCATCATTCAAGGGTATTTTGCAGAAAACCCAGACGGGTTTGTTATGTTGAAGGCAGATCGGACGTTGCCCTATGCGGATGTGGCAAAGTTGTTGGCAGACTTGCGGGGTATTGGTGGTAAGCGGGTTTCCTTGGCGGTGGAGTAGGGATATTAACAATATCAACATCAAAAATATCTCAAAGGGTTTTTGATGTTGATATTGTTACCATTCGTGACTCTATTCCATGCCAAACTTCAGGTGATATTCGAACAGCAGCTTCTTTACAACGCACTATAAGTTCTAGAACATAGAAATAGTTCGCGCTGTCGCTGTCGTCAAAAGCACCATTGTCGTCGAGAAGAATGCCACTACTGCTGGCAAGGTTGTTGATAAGATCTTGACTAAGAATGCTAGCGATGTTGCCGACTAGCTCATGGTCAAGGGCAAAGGCAAGTTCGAGAGCATTAGCGCTTGCGTTCGCACTGACGACATCACTAGTACTGGCAGCAGCATTGAGGATTTCACCTGCGTCTTTGCGGATAAGATTGTTATTGCTGACTTTGTCTTTGGCATTATTGTTGCTAACATCGACGAAATTGCTAGCATTGTCACTAGTATTTTTAGTACCGTTGTCACTGGTATTAGTGTGGTCAAAGTCGCGTTCGTTAAAGTTAACAAGGACATCGATAATTTCTCTAGCGCTCTTGCTGGCGCGATCAAGATCAAGATCGCTGGCAATAACAAGTGCACGTCCGAGTACTTGGTTGAGGGTGTTCTCATTAGAGAGAGCACCGGAGAGTGTACTAGAGAGGGCTCGGTCAAGGGCAATGGCAAGAGCATAGCTCCTAATGGCTGATGGCTGAATATGATTGGGAAAGGTCTCGACTATTTTGGTTCCCCAATCTATAAGTGCTATCAATTCTTTGTTGTTTAAGTAAGTTTGAGCTTGTTTCTCCATAGATAATAGTAATTGATCAGTACCTTGTTTCCCAGTTGCCAAACCGGCTACTAACAAAAAAACCTCACGCCATCGCTCGTCTGTGATATGGTTACGTATCAAAGTGTCAATTTTTTGGTTGTCGACAATGTACTTGGCTGTCAAATATTCTTGGAATGTTAGATGGGAGAATGAGTAAGTGTCTCGGGCTCTTTCTACCAAGATGCCTTGCTGAATCTCAATTTCTTTGAGGATTTGCTCTGCATTAAGATGTTTGGGCACATTGAGGTTCTGAACTAGAAATTCTCGAATCTGTTTTATCAAAATAGTCTTCGAGAAAAATAGCTGGTCATCAATAAAACTGGTGTAAGCAATTTCAGAAAGTAGATAAAGTTCCAGCTCAGTACTAAGTTCTTGATAGATTGGGGCTCGTTGAACACGTTTTTCTGAAGTCCACTTTCGGAGCAGCACATCTAATGCCTCACCATAGAGGGCATGGCGCTTTTTGGGAAAGTCTTGATATTCGTCATACACTACGCATAGAAGAGTTAACAGTAGCGGTGTTTGAGCTAGCTCTTTTGCGGCTTGATAATCCTTACTACTGAGTAACTCCCAACAGTGCTTTGCTGTATTGGTCTCAAAATCTATGGTTTTACAAAACCAATTATTGATGAAGTGCTTAATCTGAATATCATCAAAGGTAGCCATAGCAACATCTTTGAACCGTTCAAAACCACCAAAGGTATATGCTGCAACGCGACAGGAGGCAATGAAACGGTTACTGCCATAGCGGTCTACTAGCTTCTCTATTTCGGTGATGACATGGTTAAATGAACTGCTAGGAACCTCATCTAGGCCATCTAAGAGCACCAAAAGTTTGCCATTTTTGAGCAAAAATTCAGTTAATTCTTTTGCTTTAGGAAAGCCACATGTTTCTAATTCTTCTGCAATTTTTGATTCAATACTGAGATTTGACTGACTGAACTGTCGTAGCTCCAGCATAACTGGGATGCGAGGGTGCTTATAATAAACTTGTTGTGGAACCAACTTGTTGCTATGGGCTGATGGAGCAAAGGTTTTGCGCCCTAGTGCTCTTAATGCCTCAAGCCCTACCTTTCGTAGGAAAGTTGATTTCCCAACACCAGGGCCACCCAAGACCATCAAATACTGTTGCTCGTTTGCAACCTGAATACCAATCTGCTTATTGGTTTGGAATAGGCTTAAGTTACGCTGACTACTTATTAGGAATAACTTTTGTAGTGACTCTGTGGATTCGTAATAGCGTAAAGCCCAGCGATCAAGTAGTTGTACGGCTGTATAGATTTCATCCAATTTGATTGGGTTATCCATCCGCACACACAGCACCTTAAGAGTTCCATGGCGGTCAATATAACGCTGCACGTATTTGCTGAGAGCAGTCTTAAAAGCAATATTTTTGCCAATATCCAGGTCCAATCGTTTGAGAACATCACCTCCTTTTTCTTTAACCAGACCTGAGATGAGGCCAGCCAATCCGGCAGTGGCGGCTCCGATGAGGGGTTCAAATCCAGTCATAGGACGTAATGCTAAGAAATTGGGCAATATTCAAGTTATAGCGGTTTTGTGGTGAAGGATCATTCTCTGAGTAATACAAACGCTCTATTATGGAAATGCTTTTGTACTGAATGCCTAGATGGTGCAATCTTTGCAGCTGGTTACCAGCAGAGGACAAGTTGTCACAGGGCAAATAGTGCCTATGGAACAGCGTCATTTTGAGGACGTAGAAGAGCTATGGCGACCTATTCTCATCGAAGCGAATCAGCCTGATGCTGGTTGGATCTGGGACTATAAGCTACGCCAATCACAACAACAAGAACGCTATGAAGCCTATTCCCTCGATGTAGATGGCTTTTCCCAAGGGTTAATTTTTATTGAAACTCATTGGCATCGCTCTCAGTTGCCGGAACGTTCGCCGCTCGTTTATGTAGAAGCGATTTCATCAGCCCCTTGGAATCGAGTAGATATTGAGCAACCACCTTGGTTGAAAGGAATAGGCCGTTTACTATTGCTATTTTCGCGCCAACGTAGTGTCGAACTAGGCTATCGTGGCCGAGTAGGGCTGCATTCATTGCCTAATGTGGAAGGCTTTTATCACAGTCTGGGCATGCCTGACTATGGTCCCGATCCTGAAAGGGATGGCTTGGTATACTTCGAGTATGGTGCCATCCAGTCATGAGCCAACTATTGCAAGGACATTGCCCCATGGATGAACAGAAGCTTGCTGAACAATTGGCTAAAACAGGTAACCTAATGGACCTGTGTTCTGGCGAAGAATGGCTTAATGAAATTGAAACCGCTGAAGATGATGGCTGGATCGAAGCAGGGGTAATGATGAAGCCCTATGTGGAGTATCTAAAATCAAGAACGCCCGAACAAATTAAAGTACAGTTTCGACAGATGCGTATTCAGTCAATTTTGCTGCCAGAGCTTCACAACTGGTTGCAAAGCTGGGGGTTAGGAATTAGCTTCGAGGCAGTTCACTTAGAAGCTCGTCGAGTGTTGCGGCGACACCTTAAGCAGCTGACGCCCGAGCAAGAAGCATGGCTCGATGCTTTAGTAGCCGAGGATGATCAGAATTTGCCTACAGAAGAGAGAACATTGCGCGCTCAAGTAGTCGCTATGCTCTCCAATCTCTTCACTGGAGATGATTGGCAAACACTAGCCGACATAGCTGCCCAAGACATGGCAAAAGGAGTTTTGCAGGTAGCGCAAGTAAACACTATTCCACCAGTTGCTGTTTGAAGAAAACATAATGACCTCAGCTGTTGTAGTTGAGGTCATTATGCTTTCTTCAAAAGTTGTTTTATTTTTTACGCCGACACTTTACTAAAGCACCTAGACCCACTACAGCAAGGGCCGCTGTGGTAGTCGGTTCAGGGACCTTAGCTGGCGGATCGACCGGTGGTTCCTTGTCATCAGGCTCACTTATGGGGGTTACACCGATTGCATCAAACGCCCATTCGTTAGTGCGGACATCACCTGTAAAATCACAGAATGCACTATCTGTGGTACATCTTGAAAAATTACTGGTGTAGTTACCGTTACCCTCTTGGCTAAACCCGTCTTCTAGATTAGTCGTGTTGCTAAAGTTACCGTACTGGGTCAGCGCCAATGTGTATTCGCCAGCCAATAGATCAATTTCCAAAAAACTGTCGTAAGTTTGACTCGTCGTCGGGTCTGCCGCAACGGTGCCTGACTCATCATCATCGCTGAGAAAAATCAGATCCCCATCCGCATTAAATAGCGATAGGACAGGGTCAAATCCACCAGCGTCAACGCCTGTGCCATCTGCTTGAGTGCCGCCTGCGTAAGAATACGTTCTGAGCGTGATCGTTGACTCTGTAGCAACGCTGAAATCAAACAGGTGCACATCGTCGTCTTGAGCGAATGTGCCGCGAAAGGAAAAGTCGACAGCCAACGCTGCACTGCTCATACCAACCGTGGCCACCATCGCACCAGTGACCACCCCCATTAGGGCTGACAATGGTTTCATAGGACTCTTTTGAAGGAATAATTGAGGCGCTGAAACTGTTGCTCTGCAGGGTAGATTTGCCTGTGAGGTGATTCGGTCTAAAGCGTTTACTGCGGCAACGGTAGAGAGCTGCTTGAGAACAGTAGATTCAATGTGTACGTGACACGCTGAATGTCAGCTATTCTTTATGCCTAAAAAATGCGTTGGGAGTAGTTCCCGGCCTGACAATGCCAATCTATTGCAAACAAACAAGTATCAACAACAGTTAGTGGTCAACTTTAATAAGAACTCAATTAATCTTTATTGGATATGAAATTCTTTTATTTTTGATAGTGATTACCGGAGGAAATCGTGAATGACCCGTCCTGCCTGGGTTTTCGTAATCAAATTTGATGATATGAACTACTTGATGTGAACACGCTGTGATGCCAGTCACTGGTTTAAGTGATGTGGTCTAAGGTCGTTCCCACTCGCTAATATTCCAGGTATGGAGATCCCAGGGGGTCAGGTCAATGCCAGTCAGACGATTGCTGACGGCGTCAATGTCGGCGCGATGCACAATGGGTAAAACGGCGTAGTCGTTGATCAATATGTCGTTCATTTGAATGAGTAACTCGGTGCGTTTATCGCTATCTAGCTCTGTTGTAGATTGCTGCCAGAGGGCGTCGTAGTCGGGGTTGCAGTAGCGGCTATAGTTTTGACCCGACCAGTTGTTGGCTTGCTGACTGATTTCATCACAGGTGTAGGTTTTGAGATAAGCGCTGGGGTCTGGGTTAGTGTTGCCTGTGGCAAACATCTGCAGGTCGGCGTAGAAGCGGACTACGGTATCTTCGCTAGCTGGGTCACCAGAAAAGTAAACGGCTGGGTCAAGGGAGCGTAGCTCGGTGCCAACGCCAATAGCTGCCAGGTTTTGTTTGACGATTTCTTGGGTCTTTTGCCGTACTGGATTGACTGAGGTGATAAATAGGATCTGCATTTCAATGCCGTTGCGATCGCGAGTCCCATCACCGTTACTATCGACCCAGCCTGCTTCATCTAGCAGCTGGTTAGCCTGGTCTAAATCAAAGTCATAGCTAGTGTTGGGCGAAAGATAGATCTCGGGCGATACCAAGAAATTGACCGCGCCCTGCCCCGCAGGACCGTAGAGCTGTTCAGCGATGGTGTCGCGATCAATGGCCAGGCTAAAGGCTTGACGCACGTTGATATCACTAAAAAACGGATGGGGAAACTCAATGCTCGAACGTTCGCCGCTGCTCGCCGTCTGGTTGGGGTCTGTAAAGTTAAACACAATGCGTTCAATCTGTGAGCCAAAGCTCGTGACAAACTGCCCCTGACCGCCGGTCTCTAGCTGTTGCAAAACAGGGGCCTCTACCTGAATGTTGTAGGCAAAGTCAGCATCGCCGGTTTGCATGACCGCCCGTGCGGCTGAGGCAGCGTCGCCACCCCCTTTGAGTTCTATGCGCTCAAAACCTACAGGTTCACGGTAGTGGGGGTTGGGTTCATAGACCACCACATCCCCAGATCTAAAAGTAGTTACTTGATAAGGGCCAGTACCAATGGGCTGCAAGTTAGCTGGAGCTGATCGAATATTGGTGCCGTTATAGTCCTGAAAAGCATGGGCCGGTAAGATCATGCCTGTCGTGCCGGTGAACACCAAAGACCAGGCGGGGTTGGGTTCCTTAAAGGTGATTTTGACCTCAGTTGGGCTCAGGGCTTCAACCGATTCGATGGTTTCATAGGATCCAGCCGTGGTGCTACCCACCTCAGGATTGGTCAACAGTGTGTAGGTAAAGGCGACATCCTCAGCCGTAAATGGGGTGCCGTCAGACCAAAGCACATCAGAGCGGAGCTGCCAGGTGACCGATGTGCCGTCGCTGGCCACCCCTCCGTTTTCAACTGATGGAATTTCAGCGGCTAAAAACGGTTGCAAATTGCCTGCTGTGTCAAAGCTGGCTAAGGGCTCCAGGGTAATGCGGCTGGCTTCTGCATCTTTAAACCCGTTGGATAGATGGGGGTTCAGAATGGTGGGTGCCTGCCAATACAGCAATCTGAGGGTGCCGTCATCGCTAGCAGGGACATTAGCGGCGGGGCGACAGGCCCCGAGACCGATCAGCGCAGTGATTAAACAAGAGCTAAGCAACCGGCGAGTAGAGCATTTCATAGCAGCAGCGGTGTAATAAAGCTGAAAATTTTCCCTGACTGACCGTGTCTTTCCTAGGGAAATGGCATCATAAGATAATGCGCTAAAGATTTCTATGAATCAACTGGTTGAATCGTTTTATGCCTGGTATCGCAATGGCTTACGAAACCCTAAATATCGCTGGCTGATTATCTTTGGGACGCTGACCTACATATTAAGCCCGATTGATGTCTCGCCCGACGTCATTCCTTTGCTGGGCTGGATTGACGATGGCATCTTGATAACGTTGCTGGTGACTGAAGTTTCCCAGCTTTTATCCGGTATATTTCGAGGGTCTGGGCAGGTCAACCCAGCCAACTCAGAAGGCACAATTGAAGAGGATGACGATGGCGTTGTGGTGGATGTAAAAGCCCAAGAAATCCCGTAGTTCTGAAGATACAAGTGTGGGCAACATGCCCCCTTGACCTCTTTATCAGACAGTTCTTACTCGTCGTCTGATAAATTTGTTGTTTCCTCATCAGGCGCATCCGCTTCCTCAGTTTCAGCGCCTTCCGCATCCGCTTCAGTGGCCGCATCCGCTTCCTCAGTATCAGCAGTTTCAGCCAGTCGCCAGTTAGCAATATCCCAGGTGCTGGCGTCCCATGGGGTAAAGCGATAGCCGGTGATGCGATCGCTCACCGCATTAGATAGAGCCCGATGCACGATGGGTAATACGGCAACATCCTCGGCCAGTGTTTGATCCAGCTGCCGAAATAGTTCGTTGCGTTGATCCGGGTCTTTTTCTTCGCGGGCTGCTTTCCAAAGGGTGTCGTATTCCGGATTGCAGTAGCGGGCGTTGTTGGGTTTTTGCCAGCTGTTTTCCATAGCGGCAATGTTGTCACAGGTCCACCAGCCCATATAAATAATGGGGTCGGGAATATCGTTGCCGATGGCATATTCTTGCATGTCAGCATAAAAATGATTGATGCTGTTGGTCTGCTCTGGATCGGCTGAGAAAAAGTCCTCGGTGCGGACCCGCTCGATCAAGACATTAATGCCGATTGCTGCTAGCTGCTCTTGCACCATAGACTGGGTGGCCTGACGGATGGTGCCAATGGAGGTTTGAAAGATTAGCTGGAGCGGTTGGTTGTTGCGATCGCGCACCCCATCATCATCACTATCTATCCAACCCGCTTTATCTAAAAGCTCATTGGCTTTATCCACATCATAGTCAAACGCAATCTGCTCATCCTCAGTCGGGTTTGGAGCCACTAGCAATTGAGCTGTGGGTATCCCTAAATCACCATAGAGCTGCTCTACAATTGCCTCGCGGTCAATACCATAATCAATCGCCTGTCGAACTCTTAAATCTCCCAAAATAGGGTGAGGAAATTCAGCACTCGCTCGTTCTTTAGCCTCAGTCTCGCGGTTTGGATCGGCAAAATTCAGCATGATCCGCTCCACCTGGCTACCAAAGGTCAGTACCAAATTGCCGGCCTCACCGGTTTGTACCAAATCAATTAATGCTGCCGACTCCAGCTGAATATTGTGAGCAAAGTCAGCCGTGCCGTCCCGCAATACATCTCGTGCTGCGACATAGGGGGGCACATTACCTGTAATTTCGATGCGCTTAAAGCCGTCGACTGGCTGCCGATGTAGTTCGTTTGGGGCAAATAGTAAGCGCTCATTTGCCTCAGTCAGGTAGCGATAGGGACCCGTACCCACCGGCTGAAAATTAGTGGGCGCTTCCCGTGCTTTCTGGTTGTTAAAGTCCTTAAATAGATGCTCTGGCAAAATCAAGCCATTCAGACCGGTAAACGGTATTTGCCAGCTGGCGGTGGGCTGCTTAAAAGTAATTTTGACTGTGTAGTCGTCAACGGCCTCGACCGATTCAATATCTTTGTAATACTGAGCGGTCACTGCTGCCACAGTGGGGTTCGTCACAAATTCATAGGTAAAGGCAACATCCTCAGCAGTCAGTGGTTCCCCATCTGACCAACGCAGGGTTTCCTGCAGTCGCCAGGTGACTGCCAGACCGTCTTCGCTGACATCGTCATTTTCTGTGGATGGTAGTTCTGCTGCCAGAATTGGTATGAGCTGTCCGTCAGGACCATAGCTAGCCAGCGGTTCATAGATAATACGAGCAGCTTCAAAATCTTGAAAGCCAGTAGCTAAGTGCGGATTGAGCGTGGCCGGGGTACGACTGTAAATCAGCTTGAGTACATCTGGAGTATCCACCTCTTCTGCCAACGCATCATCGTGAGGGGACTCTACAGAGGAATTTGGCTGCTGGCATCCAGTAACAATGACTGCGGCCAATATCCATAGGCTAGCCATATTTCTTTGCATAGAGGGCCGTCGCACCTAGGATTTAGACCAGGGAAAAAACATACTTATGGTAGAACTCGCTGTAGTCATGTTTGATGGTAGCCTCTGCGGCTACAAAGTTGGTGGTGATGTGTCACAGCAAAGTTGTGGCCCTAATACTTTAGATTTCTCCTGACTATTGTTCATTTCTTAGAAGACCTAATTGGTAGATGCACCCTGATGTCCTCCCCAGTGGATTTTTTCCACTGGGGATTTTTTTGCTCTACGCAGCGGACTGTCAGGTAAACCCATAGATTTTAGAGGCACATATATAAAAGGCGCGTCGGTTATTTGACCGACGCGCCTTTTATATAGATAAAAGCTAGAACAACGCTACTCAGCTGCAGGTGTTTCAGCGCTCGCTTCGACATCGCTAGAATCAGCCTCAGTAGCTGCTGTCTCATCGGCTGCTGCCTCATCGGCTGCTGCCTCATCGGCTGCGCCTTCTTCACTGACTTCAGGTTCGGGCTCGGGTTCTACCTTTTTGGTGGGTTTAGGGCCTCGCATCAGAGCAGGATTGATAGGAGGCTTTTTCTCGCGTTCGTCTTTGTCGCGTCGGCCTTTGCCTTTGCCTTTGCCTTTACCCTTGCCCCTAGTCTTTTCTTTATCAGCTGAGGGCTTACGTTCCCTCTCTTCGGGGGGACGATCTTTCTTCAAAATCGGTTTGTCTACCATGGCGCTCCGTCAATTCCAGCTTTGTGATCCTAACATTTGCTTAATGATTTACTCTGACAGCTTTAAGCCGTTTGGTTAGAATGCTACGAGTTCAGTCTGTTTGACGTTGGTCGGCTGATCCTTAATCGGTGCACTTAAGGCATCTTCTAACGGAGCTAGTCCCAAACGATCCTCGAGAATATCCATTACTTCTCGACCAAAGTCATTGGGGTTCTGACGAAACGCCTGCAGACAAACTTCGCCAAAGAAGGAACCAAGAGGTTCTGGGTTCCACAAAAGCTTGTTGGCAACCCAGGGCAGATAAATGGCTAAAGGATTGTAATCCTTCTTCAGGATGTTATTTTCAAACGCATAGGTTTCGAGATGAGTATGGGGCTGCAGACCAATAAAGAAGATAGCGGGTTCGACCTTATCGCGACCAAAAACTGCTTCTAGAGCACGGTGATAGGCCAACGTTTGTCGGATGGTGTCAGGTCGTTCATCAATAACGTTAAAGGAATAGTTGACCGACACTAAATCATTAAAGCCAGCTGCTTTGAGATCGCGGCAATTCTGCAAGACTGTACGCAGGTTATATCCCATACGCATCTTGCGCACCAGTTCCTGAGAACCACTGGTGATGCCAATTTCAAAGTAGTTCATCCCGGTTTTGACCATCAGCTTGCACAGCTCAGGTGTGAGATTATCCGCTCGGATATAAGCCGCCCAGTGGATATCATCCATACCGGAGTCAACAATCTTTTGCAGTAACTCAACGGCATCATCCATAAAGCGACGAGCCGGAATAAACTGAGCATCGGTAAACCAAAAGTTACGAATACCCCGGGCGTACAGCTGCCGTATCTCTTTGACAACTTCGTCTGCTGGGGTAATCCGAACTTGTTTACCCTCTACAACTGTGTAGATGCAGTAGCAGCAGTTGTGAGGGCAGCCACGCTTGGTTTGAACTCCGATATAGAAGTCGTTTTCTTGCAGGTAGTAGTTAAACTCAGGCCAAATTTTCTCGATGTAGCTGTAATCACAGGCACTTTTCTCAACAGGTGTCGGCCACTCATGGATGAGACGATCTCTGGGCTCGGTTTCGCCCACTACATAGCAGCGTTCACTGCTAATGGATTCTCTACGGACCAGTCTCTCTAGCAATACTTCCCCTTCGCCTACAGAGATAATGGCACCCTTGGGCATCATCGAAGCCATCTGCTCATAGAAAACGCTGACGGCCCCACCCCCGACAACAAGTTTGACATCAGGACTAAATCGTTTGGCCCGCTTGAAACCACGCTTGATGAGACCGATGTTTTGCCACAGTTCGTTGATGTAGGTACTAACCATGCGCAACCCGCCCATGGCTCCACGCATCTTAATGAGTGGATTACGGGCGTAGTTAAACTCGAATGCGTTTTGTAGAGGATTACCGCCACGACCGCCAACTGGCGCATAAATCTGAATATCGCGCCAGGAAAAGACTATGAAATTGGGTTGAAAACGGTCAATACAGCGGTCCAGTGCTGCACCAAAGTCCAGCGGTGGAATTGTTCCCAAATCAAAAATACGCTGCTCTATGTCCGGAAAAACCTTGCGCAAATGATCCGCTAGATACACGACCCCGATTGGGAAGATGGGGTTACAGGGGAGCCGGACGTATAGAACTCGGTTAGCCATTGCCGCACTGGTGCCTTAGATTGTGTGACGTGAGAAAATGAAATAAAATTTCAGTTTTTTCACATATCGTTACGATAACATCGCTAATCTGAGATTTCATGGATTTCACCGTTCCGACACTCTAATTATTTTAGGCAACTCGCCTCCCAGAGCGGAATCCGTCGTAGACGATTGAAAATTTGAGTGGCTATGGATTTAACTTCGTAAATCTGTCAGCGCTTTTTTTAGTATCGATTGCATCAGTAGAAATGTCATCTCATCCCAACATTAGCGATATTTTTTAGTCTGTTAAATGTACTAGGTAAATTCCCTTGCATGAATCATAAAAATGGAAAACCGCAAATAGATTTAAAGCAATGGTCTGATTCTTGGAATGATTTGAATGGCTTTCTTTAATTAGCTTTAAATGAAAAGAATTATTTTTTTATTTTTCTGTAGTTAATAGGTCTGAAGCCACTGTAGTTTGCTGCTGCTTAAGTGTGTTAAGAATTCTGAAAGCCTCATTAGTAGCAGCTTTTACAGTTGTTGGGGATCAGCGAATGTTACCCTTGTAGGTACTATTACAATATCGTGCGCTCCTCCTTCCTCCCATGACACAAACTCTTGATCCCATACCGTTTGATGATACGAATACGATTCTCTGTTGCTATGTAAATAGCTCTAGTAAGATTCAGGTAGTTAGAGTTACAAATATTTCAAATTGGTACTTTGAACGTGTTGCTTTTCCAGGGCAACGATTGATGTTTGAATCGAATGCTGAAGGGCAGCTTGAAATTCATTCTGGGTCGATGGCAAGTTCGATTTTAGAAGACACTATTCCCTGCGCCCGTTTAAAGATTGACCAGATTGACGAAGTAGAGGCGCCACTCGGTAGTGTCAACCTGAGCCCAGAACTTGAGAGCAAGTCATCACCTTTGAACGCCAGGCAGCCGGTTCATGGGTAGTGCCTGATAGCGTTACTGGCGTAAGGTTACTTGTATGTGGTATGGCTTACACAGCCTCCATATTTTGGAATTGTAGGAAAAGTTGGGGGTTGCTGGTGTTTAGTTGGCCCCATCCATGGACTTGCCATCGTTTATTTGGTTGTGGCGTATCGCAGCATGGTCTATGGGGCTGTCGCTGACGGCGTATACGGCGCTGCTGCTGACGGGGGGAGCTGTGTGGTATCTGCGCTCTCATCAAAAGCGGCAGTTTAGCTGGTTAAGGCTGCTGCATTTAATTTTGGGTAGCACACTTGTTGCTTTAGTGTTGCTGCTTTTAAGTGTTGGCATCATTGGCACCCTGGGGGAGCATGGGAGTCTGGGTCATTCCTGGCACTTGGGAGCGGGTTTGCTGGTGGTAAGCCTGGTGCTGGCATCGGTAGCCGCCGCCACTCAGATTAATAGCAAGCCTTGGGCGCGATCGCTCCACGTTACGATCAATGCGCTGCTCTTTATCGCCTTTGCCGCCGTTAGCTATAGCGGTTGGACTGTGGTGCAGCAGTACCTGCCATAGTCTTGTCTGTGCAGGGGGTGTGAACTGACGTTTTGGGTACGACTACCCGGCACCTTAGGAGTAGTGTTAGGCTCAAAATCCATAGATTTTAGTTTTATTTATGACTTTGGCTCAGCCGCCCGTTGATCGCTTTCGAATTTCGCCTTTGATTAAGGTGACGCTATTAAGCTTCTACACAGCGCTGTTATTACCACTGCCGTTTTTGGCTCAGGTAACGGATGCTCCAGTGGATCCTAAAGTGCTGGTCCTTTTGGCTATGTTGGGGGCTGCTTTTTTGGGAGCAGGGCTAAGTGAGCAGGTGCAAACCACTGATAAAGGGATTTCGATGGTATCCCCGTTACCCTGGCGGGGCTGGTCACTCAAATGGTCTGAGATTAAGTCGCTTAAGCCGCGTTCGACTGGGCAAAACGGAACGGTGTACTACTTTATTACTGAAGCGGTGGATCGGGCTTACTTACTGCCGATGCGGGTAGTGGGGTTTGCTCGACTTGTGCGGACGGTAGAGGCTAAAACCGGTATTGATACTCAAGATGTAACGCCGTTGGCTCAGCCATGGATGTATTTGTTTTTACTGGTTATGACCGGCTTTCTGTTGTTGATGGATGCTTGGACTGTGTGGACGGCTAACCACGGCGGGCTAGTGGGGTAAATTTTACCTGCGGGCACAATTGGGTGAAGTCTTTTGAAAAGTAGTGATACGCTCCTGGAGTTTTCGGATGTTTCATTGCGCGCCGGAGTAGGGATTGGGCTACTGCTAGACCGTCTATCGTTTGCGATCGCACCCAAGACTCGTCTGGCTATTGTGGGCCCCTCCGGTGCGGGCAAAACTTCATTACTGCGGCTGATGAACCGGCTCAGTGACCCCACGAGCGGTCAAATTAACTATCGTCAAAGGCCGCTGACCCAATATCCCGTAATGGACCTGCGGCGACAGATTGGCCTGGTCATGCAGGACAGTAAGCTACTGGGACAGTCTGTCGAAGATACCCTGTGTTATCCCGCTCGGCTACAGGGGAAAAGTGTGGCCACAACCCGACGAGTACTGCAGCCATGGCTAGAGCGATTAAAAATTCCGCAAGACTGGCTCAATCGTCAGGCGACAGAACTGTCTGTGGGACAGCGACAGCGAGTTGCGATCGCACGTACCCTGGCGACTGAGCCCGACATTGTGCTTCTAGACGAACCCACCGCCGCCCAAGATATGGGATATGCCCAGCACTTGCTAACGTATCTTGCTAACCCAGAGACTGTGAGTGCTGTTGTAATGGTTAACCATCAGCTAGAGCTAATGGAGCATTGGGCTACCCATGTTCTGCATTTACAGAACGGTAAGCTTGTTAACTATCAGCCCACTGACCAGGTCGATTGGGGACACTTAAAGCAAGCAATTGTGGATGCCCAAAAAGACGACAATTGGCATGATGATTGGGACGAAACCCCGTAGGGAGGTTCCATGGAACCTCCCTACGGGGTTTCGTAGACCGCGCCAACCTCAAACCGCGTTAGCCGTTTTAACAGCCCCCACCCCCACCGGGTGATGATTGTTAGTGTGTAGACGCTCAATATTTAACCGATAGCCTACATTTCGAACGGTTTGAATCACGCTAGGCTGGCGTGGGTCAACTTCAATTTTCTTGCGCAGCGACAGCACGTGGGTGTCAACGGTACGCGGATTGTCGATGGCATCGGGCCAGGCTCGCCGCAACAAATCCGCGCGGCTAAGGGGGGACCCCTCCGCCTGGGTTAGCACATAGAGCAAACTAAACTCCTGGGGGGTGAGGTCGATAACCTGCTCTTTAAATCGGACACGACGCTGCACCAGATCAATATTGAGATCGCCATAGGTCAAAGAGGCAGGGGCCGTTATCTTGCGATTACGTCGGGTTAACGCCTCGACGCGGGCCAAAAATTCCTGCATGCCAAACGGCTTTTTCAAGTAGTCGTCGGCACCCGCCTGCAGTCCTGCTACCACATCTGGCTCACCCGCTTTGGCTGACAAAATCATCACCAAGGGACATCCCCGCTGCTGTAGCCACTGGCATAGATCCAGTCCACTGCCGTCTGACAGCTCAGTTTCCATGATCACCAGGCTAGGTTGCGCTGTTTGAAATGTTTCTTTAGCCCGCATGATGTCAGCAGACTGATTCACTCGATAACCTGCCTGCTGAAGATGCCAACTAAGTAGCGATCGCAAGTGGGGGTTACCCTCAATAATCTGAATACACGTAGAGGCCACAGCTATTCAAGAAGCCCAGGCTTCATAACACTCTCGTAGAAGACTATCAAAGACCCTAAAAATATTTTGTAGTTGCGGCTACGGGGCTGACGACGGATCCGTATTTCTGTTCAGTCTTTGTATAAATGCTTTATGTCATTAAGTACATCCCATCAGCGTGGATCTACTACGCGATCTGATGTAACTTCCAAAAAAAAGAACAATTGTCCGTAGGTGAGCTGATAAAATCTTAGAAACAATACTGAAAAAACAAAAAAAGTTTACATAAGTCTGAGTGCGAGAATAATTAGTGCAAGAATAAATATAGTTGTAATAGTTGTATCTACTGTATCTGCCCCCCTTTAAATTCTTGTCCATACACCTGTTTTTTCGTCACCATACCTAGTTTTGCCCCCACCTTAAATGTTGGTTATTTAGCAGAAACTTAACCCACAAAAACCCATTATTTTCATTAATCCTGAGCGGTAAATAGGTTCCGATACAGCGGTTCAAAGGAGGCTCACATCTTATGCTTCAAGACGCAAAAACTATTCGCTATTACCAAAGAATTACAGACGCCTTAGTGGACCAGTGGGATCGTGGTTATCGCGTTGATGATCTACGGCGCTACGTGGCTGGTTATCTAGCTGCGCTACGTCATTCCGATATATTGGAGCCCTATCTGGTGCATCGATTAGAGGATGAAGTCAGCCGATTTATGTTTGATTCGTCGAACTTTTCGACGGCTCAACCTCAGCCTGAGCCCGACTATCGCTAAATTTTGGTTATCTAACGTTTAAGGGGCACCCCATTTGGGGTGCCCCTTAAACTATCTATGCTTGGATCTAAACCGTAGCGCTTAGGACGCGAGGGCTACCTCTACCATTTCCTGAAGCTTGCCGTTTTGGTACAGCTCAATCATGATGTCTGAGCCACCGATAAACTCACCGTCAATATACACCTGTGGAATAGTTGGCCAGTTGGAATATTCCTTAATTCCCTGACGGACGTCATAGTCCGCTAAGACATCGATGGTTTCGTAAGGAGCACCCAGGGAGTTAAGGATTTGGGCAACATTGTTAGAAAACCCACATTGGGGCATTAGCTTGGTGCCCTTCATAAACACAAGCACTTTATTGGATGCGACTAAGCTGTCAATTTTTTCTTTTACTTCTGGAGACATGGCTGTAGCACTCAGTGATTAAGCTATTTGTTATTTGTTGCTGCTCTAGACAATAAACTGGTCAGAGGTGCGCTAAGCCCTTTTAGACTTAGTTTTTCCATTAGCAGCAACGCCAATTATTCTATGCGATTCTGATTAAACTGCGGAGTGGATCAGGGTTGTTGACCCCATTCCTCAGGTGTAAATGTTTTAAGGGTCAGCGCATGGAGGTCACCAGACGTCATAGCAGCATTCACACTGCCGTAAACCAACTGATGCTGTTTCACCAGGTTGAGACCTTCAAAAGATATAGAGATAATCGTCGCCTGATAATGGTCTTGGGTACCCGTCAGGTCTTGGATAGTAACCTGAGCATCGGGCAGCTTGGATTTGATCAATTTTTCTACTTGGTCTGCAGGAATCATAGGAAAAGCGTGAGGAAAAAGTTCTGAGCCCGATATAAGTGACAAGTGTCCTCCTCTTTAAAGGAGGACCTGTTTCAACACTACTCTAATACTGAAATTGGTTTGTCCTACCGTTTACAAGTAGCCGCCTATGGCTCGACGGATGCTGAATATTGGTTGTCCTGTTTATAAGAGCCACCTATGGCTCGACGGATGCTGAAATTGGTTGTCCTGTTTATAAGAGCCACCTATGGCTCGACGGAGGTGGCTGTTTCATCGTTGACAACGAAGGGCTGAGCCACAAACCCGATTTCGAGCAGCTGGTCATAGGCCTGTTGACCAAGGGCACGAGTTGGATTTTGGCTGCTAAGGACCTCCACCAGCAAGGGAATGGCCAAATTAGGCTGTTGTTGAGCCTGATGAGCCTGGGCTTGCCGTAATGTCGCTTCATCCCTAAGTTCAGCGGCTTCTAAGGCCTTTTCGCGCATCTCGCTGCTCACCCGACTGTCGATACCTGTAAATGTAGTAAACAGGCTCTGGTAATAGCCGGATGATGTATTCAGGGTGTCTCTAGCTGTCTGCAAGCGAGCAATAGACGTAGCATAATCCGCCGCTGCATAAGCACTCTCAGCTTCTTCTATCAGCAGTTCAGCGGCTCTAATCCCGGTGGGGCTATCCTCTTGATTGAGGGGACGGGCCACATCGGCAACCGCTGTACTCGGATCTTCAGACCCTGTACGCCGATAGGGACGGCTGACAAAACCCAGCTCAAACAGCTGTTGATACGAATCTAAACCTAGGTCACGAGCCGGTCCCTGACTTTGTACAATCTCCACTAGCAAAGGTACCGCTAGGGCTGCCTGACCTTGGGCGCGATAAATAAGTGCCTGGCGCAGCGTTGCTCGGTCTCTCATTTGAGCCGCATCACGTGCTTTTGTCCGTAAACTGCCGCTGATTTCAGCATCAATACCGGTAAAGGCAGAGGCAATATTCTGATAGCTGTTAGACGTTTCGTTAAGATTGTCTCTGGCGGCCTGGAGTTTGCTGATCGCCAAATCATAATCTTGACTGACAATGGCAGCTTCTGCTTCCGCTATCAGATTTTCGCCTGCTCCGAGTCCCAACCCATCATTGAGTTCAGCTTGGGCCAGATGGGTTTGCTCTAGAACTTGAGTTTCGGCGGTTTCTGTTGCAGGAGCTGCAGGAGCTATAAGCGCAATACTCGCAACTGCTCCCAAGAGAGAGAGTGCTCCGGGTTGGACGATGTGTGATAAGGAAACCATAGAGCCAACTAAATTGATGACAAGGCAGAATGACAAAGCGTAACGATTTGCTCCATAAAAGAGCTCTAGTTTTAGAACCCTAATATATCGTTACAGAGATTACCAATGCATAAATCTTACATTTCCAGGCATTGTGCCTATTGTCAAAGTGGATGGAATCTTTGGAATATCTGAAATGATCCCAGGAGAAAGCCTACAGGGTGTTAGTCCAGAGCAAGCAGGCGTGATTTTGCAACGCGGCGGTGAGGAACTCAAGCTTTATAAAGTTCCCAACTGGCTGACGGTTCGGTTTGAGTCGTTAGAAGAGCAGTCCACACTGCTTGCACAACTTAAGAAACAGTGGCGTCCCCTATCAATCCGACCGGTTGCTCGTGGTCAACTAGTCGCCTTTAAGGTTAACCGCACGCAGTTAGAGTCTTGTTTGCAAACTGCCCGCCAGATGGACAGCGTGCGCTTTGCCAGCCATGTCTATGAGTTAGATGCTAGTCCCAATACATATCTTTACTTGTTAGATCAGCTGACGGTGCAATTTACAGTCGGCTTTCCCTTAAGAGCGATTGATGAGCTAACAACAGCGCTGGGGCTGATTCGAGAAAAAGGATTGGAGGGCGCTGAGCGTACCTACGTATTTCAGGTAGACAAAAAGACAGCGGTAGAAAACCCAATCAAGCTAGCTAACCGACTAATGCGCCATGCCGAGGTGTTAGTTGCGGAGCCAAATATAGTTGTGTCGACGGCGCCTCTATATCGACCCAAAGAGCCGCTTTACAGCCAACAATGGCACCTACACCATCAAGGAGGACGTAATTTAGCCGTTAACTCCCATATTGATGCTGAGAAAGCTTGGGATATTACCCGAGGTAGCCGTTCGATTGTAATCGCCATAACCGATGATGCTTTTGACCTCAACCACGCTGATTTGCAAGGTATGGGCAAACTGGTGGGCCCACGGGATCTAAAGAACCGAGATGGGCTGCCGATGCCTAGTCAGGAGCATGAGAACCACGGCACGGCAGTGGCTGGTTTAGCTGTGGCAGAAGAAACCGGTGATGGCGTTGTCGGCGTGGCTCCAGGCTGCAGCTTTATGCCAATTCAAACCACCGGCTATTTAGATGACGAGTCTATCGAGCAATTATTTGATTGGACAGTTGAACAGGGAGCGGCGGTAATTTCCTGTAGCTGGTCACCTGCAGCTGTCTACTTCCCGCTGTCGCTGCGCCAGCGCAGTGCCATCAATCGAGCAGCGACAAAAGGACGCAATGGGAAAGGGTGTGTTGTGCTGTTTTCGGCAGGTAACGCCAATCGACCTTTAAATGGCAAAGTCCGAGAGCTAGGCTGGCCCAAAAACGCTTTGCGCGGTGTGACTCAGTGGCTGGGGGGATTTGCCATGCATCCAGACGGGATCACTGTGGCAGCTAGCACGAGCTTGAGCCGTAAAGCTGTCTATAGCAACTGGGGTAAGCATGTATCTGTGGCTGCTCCCAGCAATAATGGCCCCCCGAGTATGGCACTGCCAAATGATGGACAGGTTGAGACCGGACCAGTCGTCAAAGGATTGATTGAGGGGTTGGGTATGACAACGGCTGACCGCACAGGCGGCACAGGCTACAGCCGTACTGACTATACCAGTAGCTTTGGCGGCACATCGAGTGCTTGCCCTGTGGTGGCTGGAGTGGTTGGTTTGATGCTATCGGCTAATCCGGATTTAGAGGCGAGTGAAGTCAAACAAATTTTGCAAGATACCGCCGATAAAATTGAAGATGCTAGTCCTGATCCCCAGCTAGGGTTAGCCTATGGCCGTTACGATAATCGGGGTCATTCTCTATGGTTTGGTCACGGTAAAGTCAATGCTTATAAGGCCGTAAAAGCCTCTCAAGAGCGATATCTAGCGACTCGAAGGCTAAGTAAAACCATTGAGCAAACCAGCGCAGTAACGTTAGATATTCCAGCAGACAGAACAGCGATGCAGCAGGCTGGTATCACCCTGAACCAGCATGGTCAGTTACAAGATATTCAGGTCTATGTAGAGATACGCCATGGGTTTTTAGGTGATCTTTCCATATCGGTGCTCGCTCCCCAAGGGAAAACAGTATTGCTGCAGGGACGTACCCTAGGAAGACAGACTCATTTACGTAAAACCTATACCCTCGAAAATACGCCAGCGCTCAGCCTATTAATGAAGCATGGAATACACGGTCGTTGGCAGCTAAAGATTATTGACCATAGTGAGACTCACCAAGGACAGCTGTTGCAATGGTCACTAAAGCTAGGCACCTAGCAGATATTCGTACGCCATTTGTCGTGTAGATAAAATACTGGCGTGCCGAGAGCTTGAGAGTGCGCTACCTATGATGGTTAGGGTTGGTAACAGAGCTTACCCATTTTTATTCTAGGGATGTTAAGTTTATGATATGACGCTTTTAATAGCGCAATACTCACTAGTGACATGCACTTACTGTTGCTGACTTACTAGTGTTATCTACATGTACTTAGTTTCGTAGCTTCTACCAGGCATGTGGGGGACATTAGGGTATTGCCCAGGTATAAAAGGCATCAGGGTTTAATCTATTTGGATTAGTCGGTATCTAGTAACGATACTGATTATGAGTGTGAGGAAATATTTACAGCTGCTAGTATTTAATCGACCAGCTGCGATACTGCAGTTAATGGTTTGAGTTGCTCTGCAACCGACATCAACAAAATCCAACAACTGCGGACACATCAGGTTCATTACGCAGCTGATGCACAGTTTAAAAGTGGGCTTCTTCAGCAGTGTTTTGAAAACTTACAGGTTCATCAAGAATGGTTTTTGAGATAGCTGGATTTGTAATCAGCTTCCCAAAGCATACCCAGCGGCTGTGTGAGGACGCTGGTTGGAGTAACCCTAAAACTAATCGGGATGACTGGATTCGTAACTAGTTTCTCGGAGAGTACCAGCGGCTGTGAGGACGCTGGTTGGAGTATTACTCTCAAACTAATTGGGATGACTGGATTCGTAACTAGTTTCTCGAAGAGTACTAGCGGCTGTGAGGACGCTGGTGGAGCATTACTCTCAAACTAATCGGGATGACTGGATTCGTAACTAGTTTCTCGGAGAGTACCAGCGGCTGTGAGGACGCTGGTTGGAGTAACCCTAAAACTAATCGGGATGACTGGATTCGAACCAGCGGCCCCTTCGTCCCGAACGAAGTGCGCTACCAAACTGCGCTACATCCCGTTTCAGCTGCTTTTAAGCAATTGCTAATGGTATCAAATTATATTTGAATCATTGCGCTGTTAGCCGCTGCTACCAAACCAGGTTATCACACTAGTTTTAGTGTGGCTCTTACGGTTAATACTGATGAAGATTAATCTGGTGAAATGCGTAGTAAATGCGAGGTATGCTCTATTATTGCCAGAGGCTTTACCGATATTTTAAGGTAACCGCCCTATATCGTTAGTTTCTTTATGTATCTGACGTTTCAACTTGGCTTTATACGTGCATCCTTAGCGCAGGGGTGTCGATCGTTCATCTGTTTTTGACGCACATTAATCTTGCTGGTATTGGAAGCTGCGATTTGAACCTGAAAGGTAAGGAATCACTGAGTCAGACAATGTAGCGAAAAATAACCGCTTAGGAGACAATTCGTGTTTGCCCTAAATATTGACTGTTCAACTGCTGCCGACGAACTAGAGGCAGACATTTTGAACATTACCAATGTCCCTACGGGGTGTGATTTTCAATGTTTGAAACCCTTAGAGATGGTGACAAATCAGTTTTCTAAGGTCAGTTTTGGATGTGCGATCGCACTAATCCCATCCAATCCACGGTTCGTCGCTAAAGTAGGGCAGCGAGTGCTTATGCCCACCGGTAATGACAATCGGTTGTCGGTTGCTTTAGACGAGACTGTCGACTCATTTTGCTTGTGGGGACGCTGCACCCAGCCAATGATGCTCAAGGTGCTCGAAAGCACTACTGGTAAGGTGCTACAAATTCATAGCGATAAAGCGTTTCGGTGGCCTGAAAGCTCAGAAACAGCCTTACTGCCGCTGCAGATTCTAAAGCTAGAAAACATGAGCCAAATTGCCATGATCGAGCTATCTGCCGATGCCCCCTTTACGATTGAGGGACTATCGGTATAGTGTCGAGCGCCCGTTGTGGGCTAGCTATATCCCCTAAGTAACTCTTATTACCCGTCTTTTCAGTAAGGTAAGGTTCAAAAAATACTGCGTTATGGGGATCTCCCCTCTAGTATTTGCTGAGGCCACTGTTTAAACTGCTGAGGAAATCAGGATCTCACTTTGCATCCGTGAATTCCTTAGATGTGGCATTACTGAAATTATTATGGCAACTGCATTATCTCCATCGGTATTTGTAGGTAAATCAATCAAGTTTGGTACAGACGGCTGGCGTGGCATGATCGCCGCAGACTTTACTTTTGAGCGAGTAGAGCTAGTTGCAGCCCTAGCCGCTAATGTGCTCGAAGAGTGCTATGGCAGCAACGGCAGCCGTACCGTCATTGTGGGCTACGACCGTCGTTTTCTATCGCCCGAATTTGCCAGTCATGCAGCTGAGGCCGTTGCTCAAGCTGGTTACGATGTGCTGCTGTCTGAGTGCTTTGCCCCCACCCCTGCTTTTAGCTGGGCGGCTCACGAGAAGGGTGCTCTAGGTGCCATTGTGATTACCGCCAGCCACAATCCAGCCGCCTATTCCGGGCTCAAAATCAAGGGTGCGTTTGGCGGCTCAGTGCCACCGGATGTAACCAAAAAAGTAGAGGCCCTGATCCCCAACGGTAAGCCTGCGGCTGATAAGTCGGGCACCATTACCTCCTTTGATCCATGGCCCAGCTACTGTCAGGCACTACAGAGCATGGTCGACATTGACGCTATTCGGGCCGCTATTGCCGATGGTAATCTGACCGTATTTGCTGATGTGATGCACGGTTCTGCGGCAGGTGGATTTGAAAAAATTCTGGGAATGCCCATTCATGAAATTAATGGTGAGGCCGACCCGCTATTTGAAGGCGGGGCTCCCGAGCCGTTGCCCAAATATATTCCCAAGCTTTATAAGGCAATTAAGGAGCGCTATCAGTCCGGTGCGGATGGCTTAACAGTTGGCATTATTTTTGATGGTGATAGCGACCGAGTAGCCGGTATGGACGGTCAAGGGGAGTTTCTTAGCTCCCAGGTGCTAATTCCTATTTTGATTGAACACCTCAAGGCACGTCGTGGTTTTGACGGTGAAGTGATCAAAACTATCAGCGGCTCTAACCTGATGCAGAAAGTGGCTGAACTTCATGGACTATCGGTTCATGAAACCCCCATCGGCTACAAATATATTGCCGATCGCATGTTGGAAGCCCAGGTGCTAATCGGCGGTGAAGAATCTGGTGGCATTGGCTACGGACACCATATTCCAGAGCGTGATGCACTGCTTTCAGCGCTGTACCTGCTAGAAGCTGTTGTCAAAAGCGGTAAAGACTTTGGCCAGCTCAATCACGCCCTGCGTCAGCAAACTAAGTTTGAAGGCGCCTATGACCGGATTGATTTGCCTTTAGCCAATATGGAAGTGCGGGCGAAGCTGTTAGATAGTTTGCAGAATGCTACACCGACTGAAGTTGCCGGTAAGGTCGTTAGTAAAGTGCTGTCCATTGACGGTTACAAGTTCACCCTGGCTGACGGCAGCTGGTTGCTAATTCGTTTTAGTGGTACTGAGCCAGTACTGCGTCTCTATTCTGAAGCGGCAACGCTTGAGGAAGTTCACAAGCACTTGAACTGGGCTAGAGACTGGGCCAACTCGGTTGGCTAGCCTCCGGTTCTGCAGGGTATAGCCTTGCTGTACATAGCGCATTAGTGCTCTTTAACTTGAGATATAGGCCATGCCCCACAAGGCATGGTTTTTTATGTGGTTTTCCTATGACAGACATAGGGTAAGAGCGTGAAGCTGGCCTTTGTGACTTATGCTTGAGGGGTCTTTGATGCTTATGTCTAATGATGGCTGAGGTTACGTTAACCCCCATAGCCTATATTCAATCATGTTATCCAGATCGATTTGGCATTCCTCGGCAGGCAGGGTTAGTCAAATCAGCCTATGCAGATATTGTTTTTGATGCAACAGAAGACAACAAACTAGCGCTGCGTGGCATTGATGAATTCTCTCATCTATGGGTGTTGTTTATCTTTCATGGCCAGACATATGGTAATTTTAAGCCCTTGGTGCGCCCCCCTCGACTGGGTGGCAATAAAAGTGTTGGGGTCTATGCCCCCCGCAGCCCCAACCGACCCAATGCGATTGGAATGAGTGCTGTCAAGCTGTTAGCCGTAATAGCCAGCAAAAGACAATTACGGCTGCAGGTGCAGGGAGGAGATTTTTTAGATGGAACGCCAGTAGTTGATATAAAACCCTACATCCCTTATGCAGATGCGATTGAGACAGCTCAAGGAGCCTGGGCTGTTGAGCAAGAGAACGTCTTGCCAGTAAGCTGGAGCGACGGGGCTCAGGCTGTTTTAACTGAAGATGTAGAGCCTGAGTCTCTACGCCATCTAATAGAAGAAACATTAGGACAAGACCCTAGACCTGGCTATGAGCGCGGCAAGGATGCTCGTCTGGGACAGCGGTGGAATATGCAGATAAGCCATTACAGGGTGTTTTGGACAGTAAAAAATGGGGTGGCTGAGGTGGTTAAGTTGGAGTGGGCTGATCGCACATCTACCCGAGAGGGGTGTTCAACGGATGGGGTAGTCACTGACGTAAATTAGCGATGGGTTAGGCTAACTAAAGAGAGTTTGCCACAGTAAAAAGACCCCCATGCTTACCAAAATGGTTAGCAACAGATTCTTTTTCCAAAGCCCTATCCCTAACGCGACTAGAGCACCGATAAGGCGTGGATTGCCAACGCCAAACCAGAGAGTATCTCCGTCTATTAGGACGATGGGAACAACAATTGCTGTAAGCACCGCTGGTGGCACATAGTTTAGGGCCTGTAGCAGGTTGGGGGGGAGGGTCATACGACCGCTAACTGCCAGCAGAGGATAGCGAACTAAAAATGTGACAAAGGTCATGCCGCCGAGCAGCAAGATTTCGTTAGTCATGGCGTTTCTCCAGATAATTTTCGACCAAGATGCCAGTGCTGATGGCTGCGATCGCAGCTACCAGCAGTCCCAATTGGTGAGGTAACCCTCGAGCTAACAAAGCGGTGATGCCAGCTGTCACGACAGTGGCCACCATTGGTCGAGAAACCAGGTAGGGAATAGTCATACCAATAAACGTGGCCACCATGGCAAAGTCCAGACCCCAAGCACTCGCATTTGGAATACTCTGCCCTAGGGTGAGCCCGAGCAACGTACAGAACTGCCAGCTGGCATACATCGCCAGGGCTGAACCCAGCTGAAACCAATGTTTGTGAGAAGATGGGTCATCCTGGCGATAGCGTTGGATCGCGACCATAAAATTTTCATCAGTGAGCCAAAACCCTAGCGGTAGCTTCCACGCCTGGCTGAGGTGTTTGACATAGGGAACAAGACTAACTGCGTAAAGCAAATGCCGCAGATTGACTACCCAGGTCGTCAGGATAATGATGCCGATGGGAGTATCTGCTGCTAGTAACCCTAGAGCAATAAATTGAGAGGAGCCCGCAAAAACAATCGCTGACATACCCATAGCACCCCCAAAGGAGAGACCGCTGGACTGGGCCAGGGTGCCAAAGATAATGCCAAAAGGAATTGCACCGATAATGAGCGGGATAGTTTGCCGCGCGCCCGCCCAAAACTCATGCCAAGGGTGCTTTGTCAGCTTAGGGGCCATAGTCATGGAAATACCTAATCAAGTTTTTGTAGCTTAGGTAAGTTTGACTAACGCTGTCTTGAACGTTTTTGCACCGGTATGCGCTTCAATTCAAAAAATGAATTGGACAGTTCGGTTTTGATTACTCTACGCTCTTAAATCGAATGTTTGTTAAACATCTGCCCAAAAAATATTTGTAACGACGGAATGGGTGTTACGACGCTAGGGCATTGAGCAAATGCAATTCTTATTATGAATCTGAGTCATGAAAATCTATCAAAAAACACGCCCCATAAAAAAAGGGATATGCGCTATGGTGGTCCGTAATAAGTGCTGATGCTAGATGTATCAGGTTTCTTATTAGTTCAACCTGCACGAATCACAGTCTTGTCCTACGGAGCCACCCAGAAAAGATATTTTTGTCCCCAACAACAAAATTGAGAGCAGTTGAGAACGCCTTTGTTGCCTCGCAGATGCGCTTTTATATTGCTTGTTCTCCATTAGAAATATAGCTGAGCTAAAAGCGCACATAAAGCCACTCTCATAGCCAAAATATTTATCTTTTGAGACGCTTTTAATAAAGTTCGATAATATAGAACTATTGATTGGGGTCATTACTGTTTGCTTGGCGTTTGGTTCTTGTGCATGGTTTTATGACTTCCCATTCTGGTCCTTCAACGGTGGTAGAGACACCCTCTATGCAGTCTTCTTCTGTATCCTCTCAGGCTCCAACTCAGCGCAACTGGCTGGTCTGGCTGGCGGTCTTAATTGTCTTGGCCGGAGGCGGCTTTGCCATATGGCGATTGTTTGGTAGAGGTGACGGCCCCCCGACAGAGATGATGGGGGGTGGACCTGTGCCGGTGACCATAGAAGAAATGCAGCCTGCCACACTGCGCGATCAGGCCACATTTGTTGGCACTCTGGATGCCCAGGCGGGTGTGGTTTTACAGCCTGAAGCTGACGGGCGGATTACGCGTATCTATGTGTCATCAGGCGATCAGGTAGCTGCTGGCGACCCAGTGATGGAGCTAAGTGCCGATCGCTCTCAGGCTGAACTGAGTGCAGCGTTAGCAAGCGTAAGTGCGGCTCAGTCTGCCCGCGACAATGCTCGGGCACAGCTACAGTCGCTAGTGGCTCAGCGCATTCGTATTGAAGCGGATGTGAAGCTCGAAAATACTGAATTTGAACGAACCCAGCGGTTAGTGACGGCGGGCGCTCAGTCGCAGCAAGAACTGGATGAAGTGGAACGCGATCGCGATTCTGCGATTGCTTCTTTAGATGCTGCCAGGGAAGAGATTGGTGCTGCCCAAGCCAGTTTCTCCCAGGCCGAAGCCTTTTTAGAGCAGTCCCAGGCGACCGCCGAGGCCACCCGTGAAGATCTGCTTGACAAGACAGTCACAGCTCCCATTGCTGGTGTGGTTGGTGATATTCCGATTGAGCTAGGAGACTATGTACAGCCCGGTGCTACCCTGACTACGATTACCCAAAATGAAGAGCTGGAGCTGGAAATTGATATCCCGGCTGAACAAATTGATGAGATTCAGTTAGGGATGTCGGTGGAGCTACTCACCTTTAGTGGTGACGAGCCAGTTGCTACCGGGTCCATCAGCTTTATTTCACCCCAAACGGACATTGCAACCCAGACCGTTTTGGCTAAAGCCCGCTTTTCTAACCTGACAGGAAGTCTGCAGGACAATCAGCGAGTGGATGTTCGTGTTGTTTTAGACGAACGCCCTGGGCTTTTGGTGCCGGCTACAGCTATTACCCGTCTAGGGGGACAGTCTTTTGTGTATGTCGCGGCAGAGGCACCCGCTCCAGAAGAGGGACAGCCCCCTGTTGAAGGACAGGTGGCACAGCTACGACCGATCACATTAGGCGGTATGCAGGGCAATAACTTTCAAGTGCTGGACGGACTTTCAGCGGGTGAAGAAATTGTTATCACTGGTCTGCTAAACCTGCAGGATGGTTCACCCATTGCGCCACAAGAGGAGGCTGCTGACGCCGATGTATCGCCTTGATACTTGCTAGTAGCTAGCTCCAAGATAATTGTTTTGCAAATTCCTCTTTTGATCTATGAGGATTGCTCCGACCCCACCTCTATAGGTTTCTCCTATGGTCAACTATTTTATTAAACGACCTGTTTTTTCAACTGTCTGCGCCATTATTCTTCTCCTGATTGGTGCAGTAAGTATTCCTACGCTACCGATTGCCCAATATCCTGACATCAGCCCCACCCAGGTTAATGTGACGGCCAGCTATATTGGTGCCGATGCTGAAACCGTTGAAAAAGCCGTAACTACGGTACTGGAGCGGGAGATTAATGGCGTAGAGGGGATGCGCTACGTCTCCTCTAGTAGCAGTAACAACGGCGTTAGCAATATTGTTGTCACATTTGACTCTAGTCGCGATAAAGACATTGCGGCAGTAGATGTGCAAAACCGGGTCTCTCTAGCAGAACCCCAGCTGCCTGAAGAGGTTCGTCAGACCGGGGTGGTGGTATCTAAGCAGAACAGTAATATTCTGCTCGCCATGAGTCTGTTTTCAGAGGATGATACATTTGACGATATCTTTTTGAGCAACTACGCCGATCTCTATATTGTGGATGCCCTGCGTCGGGTGCCTGGTGTCGGGGACGTCGTGATCTTTGGTGAGCGTAACTATGCCATGCGACTGTGGCTTGACCCACAGCGGTTGGCAAGTCGAGATTTAGCGGCTGATGACGTCGTTGATGCGCTACGAGAGCAAAATATTCAGATAGGGGCCGGACAAATTGGTCAGCCACCATCACCAACCGATCAGACATTTCAGATTGACCTGCGGGCAGTGAGCCGACTGCAGGAAGTATCTGAGTTTGAAGAGCTAGTTGTTCAACGGGGTGAGAATGGGGCTTTAGTCAAGCTCAAAGACGTGGGTCGTGCTGAGCTAGGGGCAGAGAGCTACAGTACATTCCTACGATTTAGCGGTAATGAGTCGGTTGGTTTGGGTATTTATCAGCTGCCGGGTAGTAATGCGCTGCAGGTGGCCCAAGGGGTCAAAGATATGATGGCGGAACTCGCAGAAGAGTTTCCCCAGGGTATGGAGTACGGCATTGGCTTTGATACGACCGAGTTTGTAGAGCAGTCTCTCTCCCGTGTAGTATGGACGCTCATCCAGGCCGTTGGGCTGGTGGTCCTGGTAATTTATATCTTTTTGCAAGATTGGCGCACCACAATTATCCCGGCAATTACCATTCCAGTGGCCCTGATTGGTACTTTTGCCATTGTCAAAATTTTTGGTTTCTCTATTAATAGCCTGACTCTGTTTGGCTTAACTCTAGCTACAGGGATGGTGGTGGACGACGCCATTGTGGTGGTTGAAGATATTGCATCCAAAATTCAGAATCGAGGGATGTCGCCAAAGCTCGCCGCGATTGAAGCGATGCGAGAGCTGACGGGGGCCGTCATTGCTACATCGCTGGTGTTGATGGCCGTCTTTATTCCGGTGGCGTTTTTCCCTGGAACAACAGGAGCACTGTATCGGCAGTTTGCACTGACCATTGCATTTGCGATCGCACTTTCCACATTTAACGCCCTTACCCTCACCCCCACACTATCGGGTCTGCTGTTGCGACAAGATACCGGTAGCCATGGCTGGCTTGACTATGTCTTTAATCCCTTTAATCGATTTTTAGATAACCTACGGGACAAGTATGGCGAAGCTCTCAGAGCACTTAACCGCTTGAAAGTGTTTGTCTTGGCCGCGTTTGTTGCCTCGCTCGTACTTACCGGTTGGCTATACAACAGTGTGCCGTCCGCCTTTTTACCAGACGAAGATCAGGGTTATTTTATTACGCTTATTCAAGGACCAGAGGGTTCATCCCTAAACCAGACTAGTAAAGTCATGAGCCAGGTAGAAGACATGATTCTGGCCCAGGACGGTGTGCGAGCCACATTTGCAGTCGGTGGCTTTAGCTTTAGCGGTAATACTGCCAACAACGGTGTTGTTTTCACAACCCTAGAACCTTGGGAAGATCGCCCGCAGGGTGTGACCTCATTTAGTTTGATTGGTCAGCTGTTTGGTCAATTCTCTGGCATTACTGAAGCACGGGTATTTCCGGTAAATCCACCCTCTATTCAAGGTTTGAGTAGCTTTAGCGGTTTCCAGTTTCAGCTGCAAGATCGGCGGGGTAATTTAACCATCGATACGCTAGTTGAGAATATGTTTGGTCTGATTGGGTCTGCTAACCAAGACCCCAACCTACAGGCTGTATTTAGCACCTATGCGGCAAATTCTCCTCTAATTGAGATCGATGTAGATCGCGATAAGGCTAAGACACTCAATGTAGATATTGATAATGTCTTTGGCACATTGCAAACCTATTTAGGGTCGCGTTACGTCAACGACTTTACGTTACAAGGACGCACGTATCGAGTGTATGTACAGGCCGATCAGCAATATCGTTCTGCACCCGATGATATCAACCAGCTGTATGTGCGATCTGAAGACGACGTCATGATCTCTATGGGTAATCTGGTTAATCTACGCGAAACAACTGGAGCCCAGACGATTAACCACTACAATCTCTTCCGGTCTATTGAAATCAATGGCCAAGCGGCTGAGGGTATTAGTTCTGGTGATGCCATCACCACCATGGAAAGTGTCGCGGCTCAGGCGCTACCCGCTAGCTTAGGGTATGAATGGACCGGCAGTGCTCTAGAAGAAATTGAGTCAGGTAACCAAGCTCCAATTATCTTTGGTCTAGGGATTATCTTTGTATTCCTGGTGTTGGCGGCTCAGTATGAGAGTTATGTAGACCCGGTTATTATTCTCTTTGCGGTACCGCTGGCCGTATTTGGAGCATTGCTAGCCCAATCGATGCGCGGGTTGCCAAACGATGTTTACTGTCAGATTGGTCTAGTCATGTTGATTGGTTTGGCCAGTAAAAACTCCATTTTGATTGTGGAGTTTGCCAACCAGCTACGAGACCAGGGGGTGCCTATCATCAAAGCCTCAATAGAGGCAGCGCAGTCAAGAATGCGACCAATTTTGATGACAGCGATTTCGACATTGAGTAGTATTTTCCCCTTGGTAATTGCTACAGGCCCCGGAGCAGGCAGCCGTCAGTCGTTGGGTACAGCGGTGTTTGGCGGTATGTTTGTAGCAACGTTTTTGAGCTTATTTGTAGTACCGATTTTGTACATTGTTGTTAAGGGTTTGAGCGAGCAGTTTAAGTCCCCTAAAGATCCAGATGATGATGATGATGGAAAAATGACTGTTTACGAAAGAGAAATGAGCGGCACCGGGGTTTGACCCACCCTGCTTACAGTAGTACTTCTCTGAAGGGTGAAATCCCGTAGATAGGCGTTGCCTCTACGGGATTTTTTGTGGCTGAAATTTCGAATTTCTGTATCTAGTGCCTGACTGGCTAAAGCTAACAAGCTATATTAAGAGCGAATTGCCCTATGATCTATCGATGCCTAAAATCCTGATTCTTGCGGCGAATCCGAACGATACTACACGCCTACGATTAGGCGAAGAAGTCCGGGATATTAGTGAAGGTTTACAGCGGGCCAGTCATCGGGATGAGTTTGAGATTGTGCAGCGATGGGCCGTCCGGCCTCGTGATTTGCAGCGTGCGATGCTAGATGAATCACCGCAGATTGTGCACTTTTCGGGGCATGGTGCTGGGGATGCAGGACTGTATTTTGAGGATGTATCGGGTAATAGCCAGCTGGTGACGGGCTCTGCTTTAGCAGGCTTGTTTAAGCTGATTGGTCAAAAGTCGCCAATTGACTGTGTGTTGCTAAACGGATGTTACTCGCAGGCATAGGCAGAAGCGATTGTGGAGCATATACCCTATGTGATTGGGATGAGTGACTCCATGGGTGATCGCGCTGCAATTGAGTTTGCAGTAGGGTTTTATGATGCGCTGGGTGCGGGTGAGTCGTTAGAGTTTGCCTTTGAGTCGGGTAAGGTAGCGATGGCGCTGAATAGTATAGGGGATGATGATGTGCCCGTTCTGTTGAAAGGACCTCGTGTAGGGGCATTGCATGCAATGCCCCTACACGAGGGTTCATCGGCAACCGTATCGACTTCTGCGCCTAATCAACCAAAACCTTCTCCTATGACAAAATCTAATGAACCACTAGGAGTGTTTATTTCCTATTCTCACAAAGATGAAGGGCTTAAAGAAGAACTCGAGATCCATTTGTCGGCACTAACGCGACTAAAAAAGATCAAGCCCTGGCAGGATTGAGCGATTGAAGCAGGAACAGAATGGGATGATGCTATCAAGTCTGAGCTAGAATCCGCGCAGATTATTTTGTTATTAGTGACGCCTCGGTTTATGGCGTCAAACTATATTCACGATATTGAACTGTCGCGGGCAATGGAGCGTCATAAAGCTGGAACTGCTCGGGTGATTCCAATTATTTTGAAACCGGTAGACTTCAAAGGAACCCCGTTTGAGAAGTTACAGGCGTTACCCAAAGATGCAAAGCCAGTGACTCGATGGGATGACCAAGACGAAGCATTTGTAAATGTAGTGCAAGGAATTCGGCGTGGGGGAGGAGAGGGGGGTGGAAGAGCACAAAACCCCCCAGCCCCAAAAAAAACACGAGGGGAGAGGGAGGAGGG
>JBHJIV010000240.1:0-23225 GCA_050043105.1 Leptolyngbyaceae cyanobacterium
CAGCCTAGGGTGTTAGAAATATGGTTAATGGCTACTAGCTTGGTGCGATCGCACAGCAGCTCCTGGAAATGCTCAAAATCAAATTCTTGGGTTTCCGTCAGCTGCACATGTTTAAGCACGGCACCGGTACGCTGAGCAACCAGCTGCCAGGGCACCAAATTGCTGTGGTGCTCCATCACTGACAAAATCACCTCCTCTCCTGCTTTGAGGTTATTCAAACCCCATGCGTAGGCGACCAAGTTAATCGCTTCGCTGGCGTTGCGGGTAAAGACAATCTCATCGCGGCTAGCAGCCCCGATAAAAGCCGCCACCTTGTCACGAGTCGCTTCATAGGCTGCCGTTGCCCGAGCGCTCAGGGTGTGGACACCGCGATGGACATTAGCATTGTCTTGGTTATAGTAATCAACCAGAGCGTTGAGAACAACCTGAGGCTTTTGTGAAGTAGCCGCGTTATCAAAATAGACGAGCGGCTTACCGTTCACCGTCTGGTCCAAAATCGGAAAATCCGACCGGACTTCATCGGCGAGAGGTTTAGCCATTGTTAGAGTCATTGCCTACACTGTCCATTGCTGAATGTACTGGATCATACGCTCTCGCAGGGGAGCCACCGTAATCGGCTCAATAATTTCCATCGCAAAGGCGTAAACTAAAAGCCGCTGAGCCTGATCGCGATTAATCCCTCTACTTTGTAAATAGAAGAGCTCGTCCGGCGCTAACTGGCTGACGGTCGCTCCGTGGGCGCATTTAACATTGTCGGCCACAATATCCAACTCAGGCTTCGTATCGATCCGCGCCTTGGGTGAGAGCAGCAGATTACGATTAAGCTGGGAGGCGTTAGTCAGCTGAGCCGGTTTGGGCACATATACTTGGCCATTAAACACCCCATGGGCCCGGTCATCCATAATATTTTTCTGAAGCTGATCGGCGCTGCCATAGGGATGATTCAGCGCAATCAAACTGTGGGTGTCAGCCAGCTGCTGATCGCCGATCGCGGTAAGACCATTAAGAGGGGTCTCTGTCTGTGGCCCAGCCTGGTAAACCTCTAGGTTATGGCGGGAAATACTTGCCCCCAGGTTAAGTGCGGTGGCTCGATACCGACTATCCCGTGCCTGAGAAACAGCAGTTTTGCCAATATGAACGGTCTCAGCAGACTCTTGCTGTAGCCGCAGGTGATGGACCTCAGAATTGTCATGGACCCACACCTCAGTGACGCTATTGGTAAAGCTAGAGCCCGTGCCATGAAACTCTTCTAGTAGCGTGAGCGCACTGCTGGCTTCGGCAATGACTAGACAGCGTGGCTGAACCAATAAAGCATCTCCCACTGTTAGATACACAATCTGAACCGGGTGCTCTAAGACTGTGTTTTTGCTGATGTGAACGACAGCCGCATCAGCAAAGCCAGCCGTATTTAGGGCCGTAAAGACTTCGTTGCTGCCATGTACCTGAGCCAGACACTCTGGTACAGCAAGCTGGCTAAGAACATTTACACCGTCCCCCAGATGGGAAAGGCCGTCTACAAAAGTGCCGTTTACAAATACGACCTTTTTGCCGGTATTATCCAGACTAATATCATGCAGCCGTTCCTTCGCCTGAGCTAAGACTGATTCATCTAGCCCCGTCGGGGTTTGGAAGTCTGTTGCTAGCAAGCTAGACAGATTGGTAAAGCGCCAATTTTCATCCCGACTGGATGGAAAGGTGCGCTCTTGAACGACGGCTCGTGCCGCTGCTCGTAATGTATCTAGGGCTAGAGAAGAGTTTTGAGCCGCCAACGTGGCTTGATTGAGCAGTGTCTCTAAGTAGCGATCGCGCACGGCTACAGCGTTACTCATGAGGTCACCGCCTGCTCTTCTAAGAGCCACTCATAACCTTTAGCCTCAAGGGCTAGAGCCAGTTCTCGGCTACCGGTTTTAATAATTTGCCCACTGCACATGACATGGACATAGTCGGGCACGATATAGTTCAGCAGCCGCTGGTAGTGGGTAATCACTAAGTTGGCACTGTTGGGTGTGGCTAGCTTGTTAACACCTTCTGCCACAGTTTTTAGGGCGTCAATATCTAAACCAGAGTCAGTTTCATCCAAAATGGCCAGAGTGGGTTCCAGCAGAGCCATTTGTAGAATCTCATTACGCTTTTTCTCACCGCCAGAAAAGCCTTCATTGACGCTGCGATCTAGAAAACTAACGTCCATTTTGACAATGTCAGTTTTTTCTTCAATCAGATCATCAAAGTCAAAGACATCAACTTCATCTTCGCCACGAGCTTTACGGTGAGCGTTATAGGCTACCCGCAGAAATTCACGGTTGCTCACCCCAGGAATCTCTAAGGGATATTGAAAAGCGAGAAAAATACCGGCAGTAGCGCGTTCGTGGGGCTCTAGTTCAGAGAGATCTTTGCCGTTAAATTCGATGCTGCCGCCAGTAACTTCATAGTCTGGGTGACCCGCCAATACTTTTGAAAAAGTACTTTTACCGGAGCCGTTGAGACCCATAATGGCGTGAACTTCACCGGCCTTAACTTCTAGGTTAAGACCGGTAAGAATTTCGATACCATCTACGCTGGCCCGCAAATCCTTTACGGAGAGAATCGTTTTTGCGTCTGGATTAATCATGTGGGTTCAGAAGTGGGGCTAGCCAACAGAATTTTCTAACTTGAGGGCCAGCAGCTTGTCGGCCTCGGCAGCAAATTCCATGGGTAGTTTGTTAAACACATCGCGACAGAAGCCGCTGATGATCATAGAGACTGCATCTTCAGGGGAAATGCCGCGCTGGGCAAAGTAAAACAGCTGATCTTCCCCAATCTTGGATGTGGAAGCCTCATGTTCTACCTGTCCAGTATTGTTTTGAACCTGAATGTAGGGATAGGTATTGGCGTTGGAGGTATCGCCGATCAGCATGGAATCACATTGGGAGTAATTACGCGCGTTTTCAGCTTTAGGCCCAACTTTAACCAGGCCCCGATAGCTGTTTTTAGAATTGCCCGCTGAAATACCTTTGGAAATGATAGTGCTGCGGGTGTTTTTACCCACATGAACCATTTTTGTCCCAGTATCGGCCTGCTGCATGTTGTTGGTCAAAGCCACTGAGTAAAATTCACCAACAGAATTATCTCCAACCAATACACAGCTGGGATACTTCCATGTAATCGCTGACCCGGTTTCTACCTGAGTCCAAGAGATTTTAGAATTCTTACCTGAGCAAAGACCGCGCTTGGTAACAAAGTTATAGATACCGCCTTTGCCATCCTTGTCGCCCGCAAACCAGTTTTGAACAGTGGAGTAGTCGATTTTGGCATCGTCTAGCGTCACTAGCTCAACTACCGCAGCATGGAGCTGGTTGCTGTCATACATGGGGGCAGTACAGCCCTCTAAATAGGTGACGGAACTGCCCTTATCAGCAATCACCAGGGTGCGCTCAAACTGTCCCGAGTCTCCGTTATTGATGCGGAAATAAGTGGAGAGATCCATCGGACACTGAGTGTTCTCAGGAATGTAGACAAAGGAACCGTCGCTAAAAACAGCCGAATTTAGCGCGGTAAAATAGTTGTCTGCGGACGGTACAACGCTACCTAAATACTTTTTAATCAGCTCTGGATGCTCTTGAACGGCCTCTGAAATTGAGCAGAAAATGATTCCGTGCTCTGCCAGCTCTTCTTTGTAGGTGGTGGCAATGGAAACACTATCAAACACGGCGTCGACGGCCACGTTGCTCAGCCGCTTTTGCTCTGACAGCGGCAGACCTAGCTTTTCAAATGTGGCTAAGATTTCAGGGTCCACCTCATCTAAGCTGTTTAGCTTCTCACTTTGCTTGGGGGCAGAGTAGTAGATGATGTCCTGATAGTCGATGGGAGTATAGTTGACGTTAGGCCACGTGGGCTCTGTCATCTTGAGCCACTGGCGATAGGCCTTAAGCCGGAAGTCCAGCATAAAGTCCGGCTCATTTTTTTTCTTCGAGATCAGCCGAATGATGTCTTCACTTAACCCACGAGGGATGACATCGGACTTTACATCAGTAACAAATCCGTACTTGTAGGGCTGACTAACAACGGATTGAACGCTAGTACTCATGATTAACCAAGAAGGTTGAGATGGGTGAATAGAGAAGGCGAAGAGGGTGTCTGACTAACTAGTTAATAGGGGCGACAGGCGACCTAGTACTTGTTAGTCTCACTGCGGATACGGTCAAAAGAGATGTCTTGGTCTTTACCAGCAAAATCGTTTTCTTCTGTTAAAAACAGCATGCAGTGGCACTCTTTACGCTCCTGCATTGGCACACAGGGACAGTTCCAGTAGACGCTTTTAACTTCGGCCTCTTTGTCCTCGTAATGACGACAGGGGCAGAGCGCTGCACCAAAGTCATCCTTGTGCTTGGCTAGACCCTCAAGTACCACCGAAGTCACACCTAGATCGGCACAAAAGTAAGTGCCGGTGCGCTTGGCATAGCTCTGAGCAAAATTTCGCATCAGCTCAAGGTTTTTATCGGTGGCCTGTGTGGGTTTACTTAAGGTCATGGGTGAATGGGGGTGCTGAGACAACCAGATGATTCTATAATTAAACAACACACAGGTTGCTTAACTCTTTTTAAAGAGTAATAGAGCTGGCAGACTTTAGCAACATGCATGTTGTTAAAGTAGGTAGAGTTAGCTTCTCTGTTTACAGTCTGTAATATTGCGATCGCAACATTAAAGCCGATGACGTCATTGCAGCAGCCATCCACCAAGGACGATATCCTTCAGTTTCTTCTTAAATCAGGTCAGGCGACCGCCCAAACCCTGTCTGAAAATTTGCACGTCAGTCCCCAAGCAATTCGACGTCATCTTAAGGATCTGCAAGCCGAAGGATTAGTTGAGCACCAGGCAATGCAGACTGGTATGGGGCGCCCCAACTATATGTATCAGCTCAGCTCTAAAGGGCGGGCTCAGTTTCCATCTCAGTACGATCAGTTTGCCGTTTCACTGCTGGATACCCTTACAGAAACTGTCGGCGCAGAGCAGGTGGGCGCTATTTTGCGACAGCAATGGCAGCGCAAAGCACAGCACTATTGCGAAACGCTTGGCAATGACTCACTACCGGAGCGAGTCAAGCACTTAGTGAATCTGCGCCAGGCCGAGGGATATATGTCGGAGATGCACAGCGGTGACGACGAAGACACTTACATCATCACCGAATATAACTGTGCGATTTCTCAAGTAGCCGCGTCCTACCCAGGTATCTGTGGTCACGAGCTTGCTATGTTTGCAGTGGCCCTACCCGACTGTCAGGTTGAGCGCACACACTGGTTAGTTCGGGGTGAGAACCTTTGCGGGTATCGGATTCAAAGAAAATAGATATTCGTAGAGGCGTTCCATGGAACGCCTCTACGGATGCAAACGGTGTCGATGAATCATTATGTTTGATCAAACCCTCCAGTTTTTAACGCCTGAAGAATCCGCTGAAGTTGATAAAGCTCTGCTAACGACGCCGGAAAAATTTCTTACCCGATTGACCCTTTCCACCGCCAAGCTGTTGGCATTTATTGCTAAGGAACTCGATACCTCTATTGATGAACTGACCACAGCACAGATCATCGCCTGGTTTGAGGCAGACTCTAAACGAAAACAAGAGGAGGGGGTAAACGCCTCCGTTCTTAAGTGGGATGCCAGAAACTTAGAGGACGTAGCATCCGACCACTAGCTGTCGTAGCGCGTTAACCAGAGACCAAGCCCATCCACACCCCTCAAAATAAGCATGTCCTTAGTGGACCAAAAGCCTGGGAAATTATGGCTATTTCCCAGGCTTTTTAGTGCCTAACACTGCCAAAACGGACTGTGTAAAGCCATGCAGAAAAATAACTTAACATTTCTTCAAACATACTAAATGATATCTTTTCACACATTTTGTACGTAACTAAATACAATACTTTCAGGGAGTACTTTGGAGCAGTCACTGTATGTGCTGTGATGTTTGTGTAATGCCATCAGGCGCTTTCCATGAGGAGCTTTTGAGTCATTTGGAAAGCGCCTGATAGCGTTCCACTTCAATTTATTTCTGTGTGAAGAATTATGGAGTTTGAATATGCTGGCGTTATTTGATCGAGGCCATCGTTCTGCCGATTATCTTTATTTGGAGGCGCGATCGCGATGGACCAAAATTGTTAGTCTGAGCATTTATGACAGTGAAGATATGCTGGCTTCAGTGGCAAGATTGTTGCAAAAAGCCAGACGGCAGAACCCCCGCCATATTCCATCTTTGGTGCTATTGAGCGATGTTTTGATGGCCCTTGGTGCTGATAAAAAGGCCCTGGAGGTAGTTGATTTGCTGATTGCTCTACAGCCACGAAATCAAACCCATGCCCAAAAAAAGGCGTTGCTGCATCGATGCCAGGCAAAGCGCAATGCCGACAATCGTGAAGCCGTGCGTGAATTCATTGAAACACGATGGACCCAAACCGATGATTGGTAGGGGCGGCTAGCTAACATTCAACGGTCTGTATGGGCCAACAGTCGACCATCACCTAACCTTAGGTGATGGTCGACTTACTCATGGATGTTGCCGTTGGGCATAATGGTGCCGGTGAGTCTAGCCGCTGTCAGTTTAACCATGATTTTATCGCCATAGCCAATGATGGCCCCGCTGAGGTCCGCGCCGCTGAGGTCTGAACCGCTAAGGTCTGCACCGATCAAATTAGATTCCCGTAAATTGGCATGGCTCAGGTTAGCCTGCAGCAAGTTTGCCCGGAAAAGTTTTGCCTTGTGTAAATTGGCCTGATTTAGGTTGACCTTGTGTAAAAACGCATCGCTCAGGTCCGCTCCTTCCAAATTTGATTTGCTGAGGTTTCTGCCTGAGAAATCTTTTTCTTTGAGATTAGCTCCCTTAAAATCAGTGCCTTCTAGATCGGTATCGGGTTTTCTCCGAGGCGATGTTTGCTGAGGAGGAGAGTAGCTGCTGGTCTGAGGTGCTCGATAAATATAGTCTGCATAGCTATTGTCGCTAACGTGGCGATAGGGCGCTTTATAAGCCGAATTATTTCCGTTGGCGGTGCTGCCGCCATTGCCATTTTTAGCCGCAGCATTACTACTGGAGCCGTTTGCTGCACCATTTTTAGCGGCATAGCCGTTGGCACCATTGCTAGTGTCCCGATAGGAATTAGCGTGTTTTGCCGCAGAGCCGGCAGACGACCCGTTGGTAGAACTGCTCGTCGAGCGATAGCCATTGGTAGTGCGACTAGCGTTTTGAGAATAGGTGCTAGTCCTTTCCCCATTGCCAGTTGCGGTAGACGTCGCACCATTGCCGTTAGCCCCATAGGGACGCGTATATCGATTTTGACTATAGGACCGATAGCGGTGGCGACCGTAGCGCTCAGGGTTATATTTGCTGGCGGGTTTGCTGTCGCGTAGATGCTGCTTTAATCGACTGCGGGCATCGTTGAGGCGTTTAAGCTTGTCTTGGGCTTTATCGCGTAGTCGTGTGTTATCTGCTGGAATCCGATCGGGATGCCAGATAAAGACAAGGTCTTTATAAGCCTGGTTCACGTCTGCGAGTGAAGCATTGGGCTCTAACTCCAGTACGGTATAGGCTTTCGCGATATCGTCCATAGGTAGAGTTATAACAGCGGTGACGAACGGCTAGTTGAGCAAAACACCACCGTAGTGTGGCGCTGCCGTACAATCGCCAGTCTAAATATGCTTGAAAATGATAAGCCTATCAACTGGTTTGTTAACGAGTGAACGTCTGTAACAGTATTGAATCAAGGTTTAAGCGCTTCTAAAAAAATGAAAATTTTATATTGAGCGCTTAATGTACGCCGATTATGACTAGCGTTTTGATGCCTTGCCCTAGAACCTCCAATTCCTTTAAGGCTTCATTGCGATTCCTTATTAAAAAAGACCATTTAGTAACAAAACTACTGTTCCGCCAAGCTAAGTTCGTAAACATTCCATAATGCTCCCAGGGGAGAGTACTTCACATTCTCAACTTTGTCGCGAATCGCCGCCATAGAATACTGATTGATTAGGTAGATAAACGGTAGCTGCTCTTGAACGATACGCTGGGCTTCTACATAGATTTCACGACGTTTGGCTTCATCGAGTTCCTGGGCTCCTTTGATGTAGAGATCACCGATTTGTTGCTCCCAGTCTGCGACCACACGTCCTTCAATCGGGTCTTGCCCTGGTAAGGGTTTTTGGTTAAATGCATGCAGCCCACCGTCTGGGTTCCAGACATTTGAACCATTGTGGGGTTCTAATCCTCCACCCAAACTAATCATGTGACAGTCCCACTCAAGGCTGTCGCCTAGTTTTTCCACCAAAGAGCCCCAGCTAATGGGGGTAAAGTCTACCGTAATCCCAATTTTGCTCAGATCTTGTTTGATTTGAGCCCCGATGGCTTCACGCACCTTATTGCCAGCATTGGTGATTAGTGTAAACCGGACCTGATTGCCATCGGCATCTAGCAGCTGGTTGCTGGCATCGTATTGAAACCCGGCAGACAGTAATAGGTTTTTGGCAGTCTCCAGGTTATAGTCGTAGGCCTTAATCCCATCCTCCTCGGGGCTAGCAGAGTAAGGGCTTAGGGGAAAAATAGACGAATCTTGCAGGACGCCCAAACCTTGATAGATGTTGTGGAGCATCGTGGGGCGGTCGATGGCATGGGCCACTGCCTGGCGAAATTCTAAGGTGTTAAACCAGCGCGACTTAATCGGATCAACTAGCGGTTTGCCATCCCGTGACCCTTTGTTGAGGTTAAACGATATAAACAGACTGCTGGGGGCAGGACCACCGTTGTAAATGGTAAATTGGCCACGTTCTTCCTCTCGCTTAAGCAACGAGAAGTTATCGGGTTTAACACCAGTTAGGTCTAATCCGCACGCTCGAAATTGAACCAGCTCACTGTCTTGGGATTCGACTACCTGCCAGATGATTTCTTGGAGGTAGGGCTGTGGCTGGCCCTGGTCGTCGGTGCGCCAGTAGTAAGGGTTGCGCTCAAACACAACCCGCTCACCAGGGGTAAAGGCTTTAAGGGCATAGGGACCATTGAAGACAATGTCGCTGGGATTGGTACTGGTGCCCCAGGTTGATAGAAATAGGGGGTTGCCCTCAGAATCTGTTTGGGTAATGGTGTCTGCTAAAGCATGTTTTGGCAGAATATTGACCCCGGTATTGCGTAGAAACGGGGCAAAGGGTTCAGGCACTTCAAATCTGAACTGACGCTCATTAAGTTTGGTGACTGTCGGTAGTTTGCCTTCTTCGCCAATACGGAGAATGTCACGGAGTTGAGTTGGAATTGTGTCATTCAAATAGATGTCGTTGTAGGTAAAGACAACATCATCTGCCGTTAGTGGTTCGCCATCGGACCACTTGAGATTTTCTCTGAGCGTGTAGATTAGAGACAGACCATCGTCCGAAAATTCCCATGATTCGGCCAGCTCGGGCTCAATCTCGCCAGTTTCATAGTTCTCTGTAATCAGTCCTGTATAGGTGAGGCCAAAAATGTTCGGTCGCTCGCTATTTAAGGCATAGTTAAAGGTTTTGGGATCGCTGAGAATGCTATAAACCAGCCGCGATTGCTCCATATCGCTTGTTTTAAAGTTGTCAATGGAGCAGCTTGCGATCGCAACCACCATCACCAAGCTCATCAGCCAGTAAGACCATCTGCGAAATAGACGAACGCGCATAGAACAGCCAGACACAATTTCTAGCTATTCTAGCGACTCATGCCCATTGCTACACTCTGACCCTACGAGTTTTTGGGATAGCGAATCAACCAGGGAGAAGGTGTCGGCTGTGGCACCTCATTGCTAATCCGCTGACGGATAGTTTGGATATCGCGTCCTGTAAGACGTGCTAAATTTTGCGCCTCGCGTTCAAAACGAGCCATCAGGCTGCGTAAATAGGTCTGCCCTCGATCTTCGGCATTATCGACAATGGTGCGATACTCTTGGCCGGTCCAGTCTTCTAGCTGACGACGGGCCTCAGCATTAGGATATTCCTCGTGGAGACGGGCCGGACAGTCAAGACTATCGGTAAAGGCATGACGGGTGACATAGCGACCCTGAAAAAACTGACGGTTGGCTGTCGTCTGAAATATCAGATCTTCAGGAAACTTGCTGCGGCTGTAGCGCACATGTAATCGGGAGATAAAAATAGGCGCAGCAGGCGGACGCACACCGCCAGGGCGTCGCTGATTTGACGTTTGATTTAGCCAGGTAACGCCTGCGGCTTCTAGCTCAGATGGGCTCAACATTGGTGCTGAGCACGGGTCGCAGCTACGCATATCCCAGGCATATTCTAAAAAAGCCACATTTTTATTTTCTTGTTCGTAGCGACGCTGAAACATTTCTGGATAGACACTGCCAAAATCGTCTTGCACAAACAGCGGCAGATCAGTGTCAGTAGGAATATTGACCGTGCGATAGTTGGTGAGTTCGATACGCCCCTCGGGTGACAGCAGGTAAATAATTAGATCTTGATCGCCATCCGCATTCAACATTCCCAACCGAATTGGCAGCATAAACTTAGGTGAGTCGTAGCTAATCTGCAAAGGCCGCAGCGATTGATAACCGCTGCTATCAAACTCGTTCAGATTGACCCGAGCAACAAAAAACTTCATCCCCTGGCGAATATAGGGGGCCAATACCTGACTGGCTCCGTCAGGCAGTTGGTACTGATTTTGTCTTAGCCAGGTTTCTAAGCCATCCGACTCACGCGCGCTGAGAATCAAAATGTCATATTCGCCAACTGAAAATTGTTCCTCAATGGTGACACCGAGATCGATAGATGATTCAGGCGCAGGGGATGCCGGTGCCGGAATACGATTTCTAGCAATCTGAGCCAGCCCATCTTCGGCAAACCCATACATGATTTCACACGGGTCGCTATCAAAATATTCCACCAGCCGCGGAGCGCTAAAGGCATCAAGGCGATCTAAGACAACCGACTCAGCTACTGCTACCTGGTCTTCGCTAATAATTGTGGGAACAGGTACCACCAGGGCAAAATCACTCACATCACCCTGATAGTCGTTGCCCATGGTGAGCACGGTGTGGTTCTCGTTGCGGGCAATGGCCACCTGAGAAGCTTTGTTATACAGTTCAGCATCTGCCTTGGCGACATAAAAGCCGCAGAAAGCGTGGGCGGGTTGGGGGTGAGTAATGAGAGTGGCAATGGCAATCATCGCCATCATACCTAGGCGCAACAAACTAGTCATACAGGGTTCCTTAACTGAAAACGGAAAATGTAGAGATAATGCAGTCCCTAAGGCGAAGCCGAAACTCTCTCCCCTCCCAGGAGGGGAGTTTATGCCGGTAGATTTTTTTGAAGCTAATTAAAAGACTTTCTTTGAGATACTTTTGTCTATTTTGCGGATAACAGCTGTACTTTCCCAAACTGTTTCCACTCAAATCTAGGAGACTCCCACAGCTTATCTAACACAATCGTCAATGGAGACAACGCACACAAGGCCCAGAACACTGCTGTTGGGAGGTAGAACTGATTACGTAAAATAAACGTCAGTACAGAAATTGCAATTGCCCAGATTAACCTCGCAGGTCGCGCGTTAGGAATCGACCTCGGGTCAGTCACCATAAACAATGCAAACAGCAGTAGCAAACCACTCATCATGCGATGACCCCACACATCCCAGGTCCAACCAAGATAGATGTTACGCATCGCTTCCAACAAAGCGTAGCTGGCTAAAAACATGCCGGTAGTGTCCCAGCGACCTACCCGCTTGAGCACCATTCCCCCAGCACCCACAAAAATTAATCCGTACCAAATCTCTTCGCCCCATTGGCCAGGAGATACCCAAGCGTCGTTGGTGAGGGTGAGTGCTGCGATGATGCCGAGATTGGCTGGGTTAAAGAAATGTTTGTCGTTGACCTTGAGGAAGAATTTGCTTGCGATCGCAATACTAGCCGCCAAAACCATCGTTGCAATATGATCTGTTCGCAAAAGAAGGCTCAACCCTAAAGCCGTAATGAGCGGACTACGCCAGTTAAACTCAGTTGGCGATAGTTCTGCTGATAGTTGTTTGTGAGCCATCAACCAAGCAAATAACCCCTGGCTGCCCAAGGCTGCTAACACTGCAGTTGCCACAATGGTCGGCTGCAGTGACCAGTCACGTGCTGCTAGACCTAGCACTAGAAAGAACGTTAAACACAGAATTTGATAATCCCGTGCGTCTTTGAAAATGCTAATTTGGACTTGCATTTTGGGGATAGCCATAGACCGCCTTCTGTATGGACCACAATGGCCGCTAGTATGGCTGATATTAATCCTCAATGCCCGCTACGTTGCAAAAAACGAAACGACCATAAACCATTAGTCTCTCGATACCAAACGCATGTCAGATAGGCTAAACGAAAATGGTGCTGTTGTTTCAAAGCCTAAAGCTGTTAACTTTGACATTTCTGCACCAGCGTCTACCAGACGACTCAAAGCGATTGATGTCTCTGTCCATTCGCCGAGAGGGGCATCTGCAAACAGTTGAGTGATATCTAACCTGGCGCGACAGTTCTCACCACACTCTGCGCATAGTGTGACCAGTGCCTCCGGCAGAGTATCGACTCGATACTGTATTACCAATGTCATACCGTTATAGTGTGAGGCCGCCGTATAGTCAGTCGCAGGACCAGCAATAGCAATAGATGCTTTCTGTTTACCGCTCCAGATAAACTGTTTTGCATCTTCTTGAGCGACTCGGTCAACTGAGCGAATAGTGAGTGCGTCCTTAAGCTGAACGCGCGCATCTACGACAGTGCTTGATGCCTTGCCCACAGTAGCCCGTAAACTCCATGGAGCCATGGATTGACCAAAAGCAAAGAAGGCGCCAGTGGTTTCTTCGCTACCGTCTAAGCCAGACACCTCAGGTAGCATAGACAGGCTAATAGGGTCTTTATACGTAAGACCATAACCAAACGGGAACAGCGAATCATCGTTGTCATCCCCGCGATTAACATTGGTTTGTATGGCTGTGCGAGGCCAGGAAAAGGAGAGTCTACCTGTAAAATCAACGTTAATATCGCCGTTGGGCTTACGGATTAGCACATCTGCGATACCTGCACCTTCGCTGCCCGGTAGCCAGGCTGCAACAAATGCAGTGGCAGCATTAATTTCAGGAGTTACCCACAGTGGCCTACCCGATAGAAAAACAGCCACCGTTGGAATGCCGGCTGTTTGAAATGAGCGCAGTCGTTTTAATCCCCTGTCTGACAGGTATTTTAGATTATCCAGGTCTCCTTTGAATTCAGCATAGGGAACTTCTCCAAACACTACAATCGCCACATTAGGAGACTGCTCATAGCTGCCATCAGGGCTCAAAATTACTTTGCCGCCGCCAGTTTCAACCGCATTGCGTATACCTTCCCAAACCGATGTTCCATTGGGAAAATGCTCATTGGTATTGCCGGTGCCTTGCCAGGAGAGAGTCCAGCCACCACACTGTTTGCCAATATCGTCGGCACCGTCTCCGGTGACCAATATGGTTTGATTGGTCTGTAAAGGTAAAAGATTATCTTGGTTTTTAAGCAACACTAAAGACTCACGGACAGCCTGTCGAGCTACGGCCCGGTGCTCGGGATGGCCCAAAAGAGCATAGTTGCCAGCCAAAGGACGATCAGAGGGTTTGGGTTTGTCAAATAAACCCAGTCGGAATTTTACCCGTAGAATACGACGAACGGCATCTTCCAAACGACTACGAGAAATCTCTCCAGACTTTACCTGAGCTAAGGTATTTTCAAGCAGCTGACGCCAGCCGTCTGGAGCCATAAACATATCGATACCTGCATTCAACGCAGCGGGGCAACTTGTAGTCGAGCATTCTGGTAGTTGAGCATGACCATTCCAGTCACCGACAACAAAGCCGTTAAACCCCATGCGTGTTTTAAGCACATCAGTCAGTAAGGGTTTATGACCATGCATACGCTCACCATGCCAGGCTGAGAAAGATGCCATAACTGTCTGTACACCTGCCTCAATGGCAGATGGATAACCTGCACCATGATAGTCTCGCAGGTCAGTTTCACTATCGATATTGTTACCCTGGTCTTTTCCTCTTTGGGTGCCGCCGTCTCCGATAAAGTGTTTGGCAGTGGCAACAACGTGCTGATCGCTTAGAAAATCGTCTGTATCTAACGCCCCCTGCAAACCAGCTACAACTGCTGTTGCATACTGAGCGACAATTTCTGGATCTTCAGAGTAACTCTCATAGGTACGGCCCCAGCGACTGTCGCGTACCACAGCCAGTGTAGGGGCAAAGGTCCAATCCATGCCGGTAACAACAACTTCCCGCGCTGTGATTGCGCCAATTTGTTGCATCAGGTCCAGATTACGAGCTGCCCCTAGACCAATATTATGGGGAAAGATAGTGGCTCCTACAATTTTGTTGTGGCCATGGATAGCATCAGTCCCCCACAGTATAGGAATAGCTTTACGGTCCTGCGTCGTATCCTCAGATGCAGCGTAAAATTCATCAGCTAGGTCTAGCCATTTTTCTGCCGAAGCCCGAACATCTTCCCCAGGGGCAGAGTTGCCACCATTCAGAATTGAGCCAAGCCGATAGCGTCGAACATCTTCAGGGCTGACCTCATTGATATCTGCCTGAATTGTTTGTCCCACCATTTCCTCAAGGGTCATTGATGCCATCAGCGCATCAATACGTGCCTCGATCTCAGGGGCGATGGCGGCTCCTCCAGCTGTCATTGGCCAATGCTCTGGAGTGATAGTCGGTGTGGGCATGAGGGTAGTTTTCCATAGCTGCGATCATTCTATAAACCGCATAAGCTATAAAACTAATGAACAGCAAACCTAATAATGTTGTGAACATATCAATAGCTATGGGCGGTGCCAACTGCTGAATGCATTCAGCAGCTGTAACTGATGTAAAAATTACGACGATTATTCAGTCTTATCCAGTTTTTTTAGGCGCTCCATAACTTTCAAGCAGTTCTCAGGATGAACTCATGTTGGCTAATTACCATAACGCTAATCCTCACCCCCCTGAGTTCATGACTTTACTACCCCGTATGGCTGGCTTCATCACCGCTAGTATAATTACTGCTTCGATGCCGCTAGTGACAACGGCTGCTTGTGCACAGACGCCAGCCCAGATGCAGATGATGACGGTAGAACGGTTAGATCAAATTCTGCAATCAGAAGTTGGAAATGTCCAAGGGGGGAATGGTCAGTGGCAATTTAGCGTGAGCGATCGCACGGTCTTGGTGCTAGCAGATGCTACCAATGATCGGATGCGGGTGTTTAGCCCGGTAGTACCCGTAGAAGACCTGACAGCCCAGCAAGTGCAGTCAATGCTAGCGGCTAATTTTCACACAGCGTTAGACGCCCGCTATGCTGTCACCGATGGTGCAGTGGTTGCGGTTTATGTGCATCCATTGAGCACCTTGCAAGACGACAACTTTCGCTCAGCCCTACGTCAAGTGGTGAGTCTGGCTGAAACCTTTGGTACCTCTTACTCTAGCAATGAACTCAACTTTGGGTTACGACAGCAACAGCGCCCGAGCGACTTAGAAGAGATTTAGAGCCTATCCTTTTACGCAAATAACTTGCGTGAGAGTAGCCACAACTTCGACCAAATCTTGCTGGTTAGCCATCACCTTATCAATGGGTTTATAGGCGGCGGGAATCTCGTCAATCACTCCTTTATCTTTGCGACATTCCACACCAGCCGTCTGTTGAATCAGATCATCCAGGGTATAGGTGTCTTTAGCTTTACTGCGTGACATTCTACGACCGGCACCATGGCTGCAGGAACAATAGCTGTCGTGATTACCTTTACCTTTGACAATATAGGATTTGGTGCCCATGGAACCAGGAATAATACCGTAGTCGGTGGTACGGGCGCGCACCGCTCCTTTCCGAGTGATATAGACATCTTTGCCAAAGTGCTGTTCCTTTTCAGCATAGTTATGGTGGCAGTTGACGGCTAGCAGCGGCTTAAAAGGTTTGCCGTCACCCAGATGTTTTTCGACGATGTGCTTAAAGCGAGCCATCATTTCTTCTCGATTTTGTAAGGCATAGGCTTGGGCCCATTGGAGATCGTTCCAATAGCTGCGAAATTCTTCCGTGCCAGCAACAAAATAGGAGAGATCGAGGTCGGGCAGCTTTTGATCGGCTAACTTCTGTAGGTTTTTGGCGGTGCTAATGTGATTTTTAGCCAGCATATTACCAATGTTGCGCGAACCAGAATGCAGCATTAACCAAACAGTATCTTCGGTGTCGATGCAGACTTCGATAAAGTGATTGCCTCCACCAAGGGAGCCCATCTGACTGAGGGCTTTCTTTTCTAGGTGTTGCACTCCTTTATGTAACTCCTTAAAGCTGCGCCAGCCTTGCCAGTTGTGGACAGATTTTTCAATCTTTTTGTTGCTTTCAAACCCGGTGGGGATGGTAGCCTCGATTTCTTTGCGGATCTTTTTAAGTTTACCGTCTAGTTTTTTGCCTTTGTAAGGTGTTTGGATAGCGCACATGCCGCAGCCAATATCAACACCAACTGCAGCAGGAACCAGGGCGTCTTCGGTGGCGACGACGGAGCCAACGAGGGCCCCTTTGCCCAGATGAACATCGGGCATAAGGGCAACATGTTTATAAACGAAGGGCAGAGAGGCGACATTTTTGGCCATCTGGATCTCTTTTGAGCCGAGATCGTGGTTGGCCCAGGAGAAGACTGGCTTATGGGTTTTGAAAGGAACGTTTTGATATGGCATATTTATCGATTCTTGAACACTTAGGCTAGTAAAGATATGAGGTATCTTGCAAGCATAGAGTATGGTGCTAGACTCGATTTGAACTCATAGCCGTTTATGGTGCGATGGTTTATGTCTCTGAACAACGTCAGCAGCAGATTGTACAGCGTGTGCTAGCAGCACGGGCAATGAAGACAGAACGGTTGGCGATAATGAAGAAACGTCAACAAGATGGCCTAAAAGCAGCTCGTAAGATGGCTACATGCCTCAAACAAGATTTTTCGGCTGCTAAGGTTATTTTGTTTGGTTCATTGCTGAAACCAGAGCATATGACCTTTCATTCAGATATTGATCTGGCTGTTTGGGGATTAGAGCCTCGTCTTCTATTCAAAGCTGGAGCAGCTATTGATAAGTTTAGCGATTTTGAGGTCGACTTGATTGAGTTTGATAAGGCACCTTCCTACATTCAAGAATCTATATTGCAAGGTCTTGAATTATGAATTAAGGCAAATTGTGTACCAGAATTCAACATGAGTTAGCACAAATGGAGCAAGCAGTTATTCACACTAACCGCTTGCTGCAGAAAGCGAAGCTGAATGATGCTGCTGATATTGTTGATGCTCTAATTAGTACGTGTGGTTTGAATATGCAAAGCTTTTACACCAGTGCTGAAAACATTTTGTATGACATTGCTCGAGTGATTGATGGGGATGTTCCTAATGGTAAGAGCTGGCACAGTGAACTTTTAGAGCAAATGGCATTACCTTTGCCTGAAATCCGAGATGTGGTTATTTCACACAAAGCTTTAGCATTATTAGATGAATTACGTCGCTTTCGACATGTTGTTCGCAGCCACTATTCGTTCGACTTAGAGCATGATCGAGTCAAAGAATTATCTAGGCAATTAGGGGAATGTATGGAAGTTTTGAAGACAGATCTCAAAAACTTTCTACTGAGCTTAGAGCAGACTTAAAGTAACGTTTCGCGATGAGTTCAAGATATCAAGACTTACTTGTATAACTCGTTCATCCAGTTTTGAATAAAGTCGCGTCGCTCAACATCGGTCCAGCTAAGCCACGTTTCTTGGGCAATCTGTCCGGTGACTATATCAATCAGGGGCCAGAAAGCTTCGTCGAGTTCTTGTTTAAAGCGCTTGGGTTGGGCATACATGAACTTTGCTTTTTTAGGAGTCAGTCGGGCTAAGAACTTTGTGCGGAGATAGTAGGGACTTTTTAGCTTTAGAGCAAAGGTGCCGTCGGTGGCCAGGCGGATCATAAAGCCTTCATGTTCTACATGGTGGGCTTTGGAAATAGCATCGGCAAAGGTGCAGGGAAACCAGCTGGGTCGGGGTGTCTGTAGGGTTGTTGCGATCGCATCCAAACCGTCCTCGCTGACAAACCCATTGTCTAATACGCCAGCCCCAATCAAATGCAGACCATAGTCTTCTGGACCATACTGAATAATATGAGGATCGTCTGGGTGGATAGCCTCCCACAGTAATGTCGTCTCGCGATGGTTCTGCAGCCAGGCTAAAACGCGACCATAGAGGCCGTTTTTATATAGGAGAGACTTGGCATAGTCCACATAGTCCCCTCGAAAAGAGCCTGAACAGGTAACAACAACGTGATGGGGGTCGTAGGGATGTAAAACCGTGCTGACTAAAAAGCCATTGAGTTTTTCCACGGCGATAACGTCTGTTTTAGGCGGCAGGGTTGTGTCGCGTTCTAGATAGTTAAACGTGCGTGGAAATGTCTGACTGACAGGGTTACCATTCAATCCAACTACCACACCCCGAGCCAGTTTAAGCTCAGGATAGTCATCCCAGGCGGATGGCGTAAAAAAGGCTTTAGAGCTGTACTTAAACAAGGTGAGATTACCCTCAACAACTTGTTTGACCAGCTTTTTAGCCACCAGCGGCTCCATCAGCTTGACAAAGCGAGGTGGACATTGGCTATAGTCAAAGGCGCAGGGGACCGACAGCCGTTCTTGCTCAGGCAGACGCATGGCAGTGAGTGGTCCGCCAAATCCGGCCCCAGTTTCTAGAGAATAGGTTCCTTCCCCCTCAGAGGTGAGGGGAATATGGCCCCGCACAACCGTTAGGTCGCTAGTCTGACGAAAAATACCGTCGGTGTCATAATTTTCGTGACGGCGACAGCGACCGTAAACCTGTTCGTGGGTGGGCTGTCGCAGTGGGTCAAACCATTCGATATCGCCGAGGCACAGCACGTAGTTGCGATACCGATAAAATGTGGGCAGTGATTGGATAAAGTCGCGAGCCTTAGTCTGGTAGTCGAGATCGCACATTAGGGCTTTGTGCAATGTCTCCCGAGTGGATTTGCTTTTGATCGCCACGCCGCGCAATCCTCGGGCCAAATTATTGTCATGGTTGCCGCGCACACAGTAGTGACCCTGCTCAACAGCCTGCATCACCAGGTTAAGCACCTCTAGCGATTGAGGACCGCGATCTACCAAATCACCTAAAAAACAAAGCCGTCGTCCGTCAGGATGCTGTAACGTTTGGTCGTAACCTAGCTGCAGCAGCATTGTTTGGATGGCGTCTGCTAGACCATGAATATCGCCAATGACGTCTAGTTTGGTGTCATCTGGAATCGTCGGAATAGCCACAGATAGGACTGTATTGCCCGTGGTAACGGTAAAGGACCATTGAGAATCGAGCTGGATGCGATCGCAAAATTTGGCAACAACCGTCTCTGGGACCCTAAAGCGGCGCTGTTTATTTTGCTGCTGTACCTGCTCTAGTGGCGGGTTCAAGATCACTACTTGGACAGGTACACCCAGCTCATCGGCAATGGCAGCAAACGGTTTACGTTCTTTGTCGCTAATTAGGGTGGCATCGACAATGGTCGTCAGTCCGGCCTTGAGGCGTGCGCGGACAACGCTTTCCATCGTCGAGAAAATCAGCCGATCGTCAGTGGCCAGAGGGCGTTCGGTAACGTGCCCGTCAACGACGGTTTTAGCCATACCAAAAAATGTCTGTCGCAGCCCATCACTAGACAGCACCAGCTCTGGCGGCAGGTGTTGACAGGCCGTCGATTTTCCAGAACCCGGCGCACCAGACAATAGGACTAGACTGCCAATTTGGATCGAAATTTCGGTTTGTAAGTTGCTCATAGTATTCCTATTCAAGCAACACTAACCACATTTCGGTATTAGATGCCCTAAACGTGGAAATGTCTTTTTTGATTTTGCCCTTAATGCGTGCTTTTCATGCGCTCTGTGTTGTCAAAACTTGTAGAAGATAAGAACAGCCAAAAAGAAAAGACCAAGGGTAGGTTATTCCCTCAGTCTAACTTGTTCCCTAATTGAGTGATGAACCTTAATGGGCCTAACGCTGGCGACCTTGGGTTTCACGCATCTCCTGTAGCTGAGCCCGCTGCTCATCTGTAAAGACAGCATCTGCTGCTGCCCGCGACTGGTCACGAATTTCCTGCAGCTGGGTTTGCTGGTCTTCGCTCAGATCCAGACTACGCATGGCCTGTATCCGTTCACGACCGGTTTTGCCCTCTAATGCCACTTGCTGGTCTGCAGTAAGTACAGCTTCAGCCTGGGTGCGTGCGCTTTCCTTAATGGCTTCCAACTCAGCTTGCTGCTCAGGGGTCAAATTTAAGTCCACTGCAACTTCCTCGCGGCGATTCTTACGTCCTTCTACACGCTCAGCTCGCACAGCCTGCAGCTGGGTACGTTGTTCATCTGTAAAGACAGCATCTGCTGCTGCCCGCGACTGGTCACGAATTTCTTGTAGCTGGGTACGTTGGTCTTCGCTCAGGTCTAAACTACGCATAGCCTGGGCGCGATCGCGACCCGTCTTACCCTCTAATGTCGCCAGTTGCTCTTGAGTCAAAACAGTTCCAACCTGGGACCGCGTATCTTCTTTAATGGCATCTACCTCCGCCTGCTGTTCGGGCGTAATGTTGAGTTCTTCTGCCATCTGGGGGGGAAGTGCACTGGCGCTGCCGATTTTAAGAAGAGTGGGGCCCGCGATTACAGCAGCTAGCATTAGCGCGCTACCAACATAGTGTTTTAGGAACTTCATAGGACTGTGTGCTTAACGATGGCCTTATCCTAGTCAGAGAATAACTAGGATGACGTCTAACATGGGTCATCTTCTAAGCAGACCAGAGGTCACGGGTTAGGCATGACTTTAGTCACCACTCAGAAAAAGGGGACTGTGTCGTGATTAGACTTCGGCTAGGGTGGAAGGGAACTAAAGTTTACTGTTGAGGTTTAATCTGGACCTCAATACCCAAAATTCAAGATTGAGAATTTCTCTCATGATGAGCCGCGCTATTCAATTTCAGAATCATCCATTTCGATTTTTACTGTATCTAGAGTGGGGGCTGTTAGCTGTTGCGATTACAGGAATTTTGACTGCCCCGCCGCTCCGCGAGCTGTCTCGACGTGGTGGGGCGCCTGTGCCAGCGCGTCTGTTTGGCCAGTGGCCGTCGTTCACCATAGGGTGTCTTTTGGTTTTTGGATTGTTGGGGCTGTATTTACCTACCAAAGGCTTTTGGTTGCGATTTGGGCACATCATCCTGCAAGTGGCCTTAGTTGTAGTGACATCCAGCCTCATGCTGCGCGGGGCGCGGCTGTTTCCGTTTGTTTATCTGATTCTGGTAATTCGTAGCTGTCTCATGGTGGGGCTAATGGGCCGGGTGATGATGACATCCCTGGCGTTTTTGTTGTTTATGACCACACTTAGTTTGCGATTTAGAGAGCTGGACGCACCTCTGCCCCGACCGGTTCGACAGTTGATCGGTAGTCTCCTGATGATCTTAATTGTCTTCTTTGGCCTCTCGTTAGTGTTTACACTACTGCTGGTTAATGCATTACTCAACGAGAGAACGGTGCAGACTCGTCTAAAGAGCGCTAACGAAGAGCTAAAGCGATCTGCCGCTCAGGTAAAACAGCTAGCCACTGCCCAGGAACGTAGTCGCATTGCTCGAGAGATCCACGATTCGTTAGGTCATTCTTTAACGGCGCTCAACATTCAGCTGGAAGGGGCCATTAAACTCTCACAGCGTGATCCTCAAAAAGCACACACCTTATTAGTTGAATCAAAACGTTTGGGCTCTGTCGCCTTAAAAGATGTGCGTCAATCGGTCACCGCACTGCGAGATGATGCCCCACCCCAAGAGTCTCTTTACGATCAACTAAACGCCCTAGTAGAGACATTAAAAGCCAGTACAGGCATTACGCCAAATATTAATATTCAATAGTTAAAACCCCTTTCTGAAGCCGCTAATATAATGCTGTATCGCATTGCTCAAGAGGGCATTACGAATATTGTTAAACATGCTAATGCAACAGCTGTGGAGCTTAGCTTAATGGCTGATGAATCTGGCTTCAGGCTGTTGCTACGAGATAATGGACGAGGATTTGATCTGACACAAACGTCTACAGGGTTTGGCCTACAAGGTATGCGAGAACGTGCCCAGACAATTGGCGGTCAGCTAACGCTTAATAGCCGACCCGGTGAGGGATGTGAGCTGCGGTTAACAATTCCAGCAAATCAATTAGGAGAATAGCCATGAGCCAATCAGAACCAGCGGCCAGTCTTCCGGTGATGCTGGTGGATGATCAACAGATTATCCGTCACGGGTTAAAGACGCTGTTAAATCTAGAAGATGACATTGTTGTTGTCGGTGACGCAGACAATGGTGAGACAGCATTGACGTTATTAGAGCAGCTGAAACTGACCAATCAGCTGCCAGCGGTAGTACTGATGGATATGCGCATGCCGGTCATGGATGGTGTGGCTGCAACAGGTGCGATCGCAACTCGCTATCCATCTATTCACGTCCTAGTACTCACCACGTTTGACGATGATGATCTCATTACCCAAGCCATGGCTGTTGGTGCTAAAGGCTATCTGCTCAAAGCCACCCCCTCTGAAGAACTGGCCCAGGCTATTCGTTCAGTGGCTAAAGGCTACAGCCAGTTTGGTCCTGGCATTTTAGAAAAAATGCTGGCCGGACAGCAACGGCCTGAAGTCCCCGAAGGATTTGATGAACTCACCCCCCGCGAAAAAGACGTACTGCGTCTGATTGGCACCGGGGCCAATAACCGAGAAATTGCCGAGACATTATTTTTGTCAGAAGGGACGGTCAAGAACCATGTGACTAGGCTGCTAGGGAGATTAGGAGTTCGCGATCGCACCCAGGCCGCCCTGCTCGCTGCCAAACTAGCCTCCAAACTAATCTCCACAGACATCTAATCTCCCTTGTACCGACGTTACACGTAACGTCGCTCCACCCAATCCTCCTTAGTACAGCCGATGCCTGCAACGTCTCCCTAACAGCATCCACTCCAACCCTATCCCCAACCGACTGTCTGTTGCCCCCGGCGCAAACTGCCACTCTATATCCGTTGCTAACCGCAGCTGCTCTGTCAAACCATAGCCAAACTCCAGCTGTGTAATCATCACCGCGTCATCCTCTGTCGGGCTCACCCAAGATTGCGTATAGGCAAAATCTGCCACGCCCCCCCGCGGAGGGGGAGGCGGCAGCGGAGGTCGGACCAGCGGACCGCGATCGC
>JBHJIV010000241.1:0-36589 GCA_050043105.1 Leptolyngbyaceae cyanobacterium
GCTACTTCAAAAAAATCGTTCTGATAAAGACCGACAAAGTATTGAAACCATTTCTCAATGTGGCAATCACCTTTTAACCTTAATTAACGATGTTTTAGATATCTCAAAGATTGAGGCTCGAAAGCTTGAGTTAAATTCTAAACCGTTTCATTTTCCATCTTTTTTACAGAGTGTAATTGAGATCTGTCGTATTCGAGCCGATCAGAAAAACCTACCGCTAAGTTTTGAAACACTTGATACATTACCTCCTGGTATTGTTGCGGACGAAAAGCGCCTGCGTCAGGTGTTGTTAAACCTCATTGGTAATGCAGTTAAATTTACGGATACGGGGAATGTTACATTACGAGTTGGTGCTCGGACTGATTCTCAAGATCCAACCCTGACTATGCTTCATTTCATGATTGAAGATACTGGTGTTGGTATTGCGGCTCAAGATCTTGAAAAAATCTTCACTCCTTTTGAGCAAACCAATACTACAAAGTATGTAACTGAAGGAACGGGATTAGGTCTGGCCATCAGTCAGAAAATTGTAGAACTCATGGGTAGTCGAATTCGCGTTAAAAGTACCCTAGGTGTGGGAAGTCTTTTTGAGTTTGAAATCTCTTGTCCTTTAGCGGAGGATTGGATACAAGTTGATTTGCAACAGCCAGGTGTGGGGCAACTGGTTGGATATATGGGTAAACGTAGGAAAATCTTAGTGGTAGATGATCGATGGGCAAATCGTTCAGTAATTGTCAATCTTCTAGAACCGCTTGGATTTGATCTGCTTGAAGCAGAAGATGGTCAAGAGGGAATAACAAAAGCACAGTCTTTTTTGCCAGATTTAATTATTACAGATCTACTGATGCCCAACCTAAGTGGTTATGAGCTGCTTGAACAAATTCGAGGGCTGTCAGAACTCCAGTCAGTGCCGGTTATAGCATCCTCAGCTCATCTGTCTGGGGGGGATGAGGCTGCCAGTATCAAACATGGATTCAGTAGTTTTTTACCTAAACCGATAAAAGTTCAGGAATTGATCAAACAGCTTCAGCAAAGTTTGCAACTTGATTGGCATTATCAGCTTAAATCAGAAGGATCCTTGTCAGGTCCCGTGAGCAATGGGTTGTTTGTTCCCCCTGCAGATATGCTGAAGCCTCTCTATGAAGCTGCTGAACGGGGATATATTTCGGATATTCAAGCTGAGATTGCCCAGCTACAGATAGCTTATCCGGACTCGAGAGCATTTATTGATAAATTGTTAAAACTTGTTGATGAGTTTGATGATGAAGCGATTGTGCAATTAGTAAAACCCTATGTAAACCTTTAAACTAGGTGGTCTCCTTTTAGGGATGCGTCAACTTTTGGGCAATCTAAGTTTACTAGACTAGCCAAGAATACGCTTGTCTTGAAAGCCCTTTGAGTTCCTCTCATTATTTTTCCGGACCTCGCTAGATTATGTTGAACTCTCATCAAAGTGAGATTTTGATTGTTGATGATATTCCTACTAACATCAAGCTTCTCTATGAGTTCTTACAGCAATCTAACTATAGGGTCTCAATTGCAAAAAATGCGGAAAGTGCCTTTAAGAAGCTAGAGAAAATCGTACCGGATCTGATTTTATTGGATGTAATGATGCCCGGTATGGATGGGTATGAGGTCTGTGAGAAACTAAAGCGCAATCCTGAAACTCGGGATATTCCCGTTATCTTTATGACCGCTCGGACTGATGAGGTGGATAAGGTAAAGGGGCTCAGCATAGGCGCTGTTGACTATATTACTAAGCCCATTCACCCTGATGAGGTTCTTGCTCGTATTAAGGTTCACTTAGCGCTTCGACACACCCAAATGCAGCTGCTGAATGAGATCACTGAGCGAAAGCAAACAGAGAAAGAACTTCATGAGGCTCTTGATGAGCTTAAAAGGGTCCACATTCAGCTGGTGCACAATGAAAAAATGTCGAGTTTAGGGCACCTTGTGGCGGGTGTTGCCCATGAAATCAATAATCCGATAAATTTTATCTATGCCAATCTCCACCACGCTGAACACTATGTGGAAGATTTACTGGGCATTATTAGACTCTATAAGCAGCATTTTCCTAATCCACCAAGAGAAATTTTAGATAAATCGGAAGAGCTAGATCTGGATTATCTTCAGAAAGATCTGGTTAAAATTTTGGACTCCATGAGTCTGGGTACTAGCCGGATCTGTGACATTGTGCTTTCTCTACGGAAATTTTCACGGCTTCATGAGTCAGAGGTTAAATGGGCTGATATTCAAGAAGGTATCGATAGTACCCTGACGATTTTGCAGGGGAACTTACAGCGTAGCGGTTATCCTGATGTCCAAGTTATTAAGGCGTATGGTTCATTACCGTTGATTGAGTGCTATGCGGGACAGCTTAATCAGGTATTTATGAATCTGTTGAGTAATGCTATCGAGGCCATAAATGAACGGGACACTAGCCGTACGGTGGCAGAAGTCTTAGCTGAACCCAGCACGATTAAAATTACAACCGAAGTTAAGGATAAACGGTTAATAATTCGGATTGTAGATAATGGCTCAGGGATTCCTAAAAATTTGCGATCGCAAATTTTTAATCCTTTCTTTACCACTAAAGATGTCGGTAAGGGCACAGGGATGGGGCTTTCCATCAGTCATAAAATTATTGCCGAAACCCATAACGGAAGACTTTGGTGTGAGCCTAATTTAGACCAGCCAGGGACTCAGTTTTTTATTGAAATTCCCATCCCGCTGCATCAAGTTTTGAGCCCAACGGGCTCAAAACAGACATCTGGGTCTCAAGCTTAGTGATCCTCTGTCAATCAGGATAAACATCGTAAAATCTAGTCAAACCTCAAAAAACCAACAAATCTTTATTTATTAGGTCTCTGGGCAGCTAATGTTGCTAACATCTGCAGTAGCTATAGCTTAGTTGATATCCTGTCTGCATTATTTGGAGGGCACATGGGGACTTGGATTAAGGAAACTGATAAAGCCATTTACCTGATGGAAGGTGGCCACTACCGTCAGAAAATTGACAAATCCCCACGTCAGGGCGAAGTAGACGGTGAAACTTTCTTTCGCACTCAGCAGCTTAAGGAATGGCTCAACAGCGATGATGCTCCGGGGATTTTTCTAGTTTCAGTGGGTACAGGGACCGACGAGCCACTGCCAAAGCCCGTTGCGCCGCCACCGCCACCGCCAGCGACACCTGAACCAGCCGCTAGCCAGAGTATTACAATCACTAAAGTACCTAATCAAGTCAAAATTTATCACCCCTATCAGCTGGCCGGCACCACCAGCGATGATCTAGCGGGTAAACAGGTAAATCTATACGTTGACAACAATCAAAAGCCGATTGCCACAACGACAGTCAATGCCAATAAACAGTGGGCATTTCAGTCTGTTTTTTTGGCAGTTTCTAAACCTCAGCTGCGTCGGCTGAAGGTTGTTGCTGGCCAGGCTACAGATATCGCATCCCTGACACTTACGCCCTATCTTGAAAAACATCCAGGGGCTCAAAAGTTAGCGCTGAGTGCAAGCGTTGGCTCTCGTGGTGCCAATCGTGCCAGTGATGTCAAACTTGTGCGAGATCGCCTGGTAGCCCTGGGCTATGACTTTGCCAAGGGTAGTTCCATCAACAACCTAATCCAGGCGATTCAGCTGTTTCAGTCTGCTATCTCGGGGAGTACAACGCTGCGGGGAGATGGTCGAGTGGATGTGGGCGGCAGAACCCAAGGATTTCTTGAGGCTGCCAATGCTCCCCAATGGATGCGTATGCCTGGCCAAGGTGTGGGGTTTTATAACGTAGAAGTGTTAGACCAGCCAGGGGATACCCACGACTATGGTATCGACTGGATTAGCAACGTTATTCGTGCTGCCGGTATTCACTATGAGCTAGCCTATCGCAAAAACCGCTCTGATGTTGCTCCGATGGCCGTTAATGATGTGAGTCTACCAAAAGGCGGGCGTACACCAGACCATTCTGGGCATCAAAGTGGTAATGCGGGTGATATCGTCCTGCCTCGTAAAGGGGGGCGATTTGGCAGCACACGGTGGACAAATGAAAACTACGATCGCAACGCAACTGAGGCAATTCTTAAAGCAATACGCGCCAAGCCCTGGGTTGATAAAAACACTCTGTACTTTAACGACCCGGCTTTAATTAGCAAAAGACTGTGTCGACGTGCCAGCGGCCATGACGATCATATCCATTTTGAGATTAACGTACCTCCTCAAATCTAACGGTCAGGTACCAACAGGTTGGCCAATGCACTGCTGAAAGATGGCGTGCACATCTAACAATAACAAGGTGCGATCGCTACCTGACTCAATTGCCATGTGACTAATCCAGTTTGTTTTGTGATCAAATGGCGTCTCAAGGGCAACTGGTTTAAACAGTGTTAGCGGCAGTTCCACTAAATCAGGAGGGGCGTTGAGGGTAATTCCCCAGAGTTCCTTTTGAGGATCTTGCACCACCACCAAGAAAGGGGCATTGCCGGAAGGGGCAGTTTTTACCTTGGCAGTATAGCTAAGTTCTCGGTGCAAATTTAATAGTCGAATGGTGTGAGAGCCTAGCTGTACCAACCCGATGTCTATGGTTCCTCCCTGGCTGGGGGGAGGGCAGTTAACAATTTTTAGGATGGCCGTGACAGGCAACACAAACCAGTAGCCTGCCACTTCAAATGTGATAAATTTTCCAATCTCTGGTGTCTTAATATCCATAACTCCTTTAGAAAGGCTGCACAAAACATTAGTTCTTAAGAAACAAAATTAATTAGGGTCTACGATTGGATGTATAGACGTTGCACGCAGCGTCTCTCCAGCATTAATTTTTGGATCTGACAAATCCTTATCCCTTAGTCGCTAGAACACTCGTTATTGACTTTAGTAGCTGAGGTATGAGATAGGGTTTTGTCATATACTCATTAGCCCCTAACTTTTTTGCCAACTGACGATGTTTATCACCTGTGCGAGAAGTCAGCATAATGGTCGGCACTGAGGCAATATCAGGCATTTGTTGACGGGCTCTGAGAAATTCAAACCCATTCATTCCAGGCATTTCTAAATCACATAGAATGGTCGTCACCTGATTTTGCTCTAGCTTTTGCAACGCCTCACCCCCATCCTTCGCCTGGACAGTTAAATAGCCTGCTTTTTGTAGCCCTTGAGCTAAGGTATTACGAACCGTAATCGAGTCATCAACAATCAAAATGATTTGTTTCTCTGACGTTGTTGGCTTTGGTTTTTGCCGAGATGACGACACCAGGGTTTGATCAGAAGATTGAAACGAGCGCTTTAGAACATCTACGGTTAGAACTCCCCCATCAATCACCAGACTGAGACGCCCGTCGGGAAGGATACTACAGCCGTATAGATACGGGGGAGTAGCCTCCATCTCTCCTAAGGAACGAATGACCAGCTCCTGTTCTCCCAGCAGCTGTTCGCTTTCTAAACCCATTAGATGATCTTTGTGACGCATCAAAATAATCGGGTTAGGAGTATCTGAAACGTGTTTGCTTTCTTGCCAGTGACTTTTGGGAAGCGTCGCGTTATAGCTCAAGGCATCTGAAAGTGAAATAACTGGAACTAAGTATTCGGTTCCCTCAGTCTGCCAGCTTAGGACTTTACTCCCGTTGCGGGTACTGAGCTGTTCAGGGCGAGGGATCAGAATTTGCTCAATCGCATCGGTCATAAACGTATACAGTGCTTCACCCGATTGACACAGCAATAGTTTTGCAATGGTTAAATTGGTTGGGATTTCCAGGGTAAAACAGGTTTCTACATGGGGTTTATGGGTGACGGTTACTCTACCTTGGAGGGCCTGGATCTGGGCGCGTACTGCATCCAACCCAAAGCCTCGTCCAGACAGGTCATCTAGCTGAGTGGATGTGGAAAACCCAGGCTCAAAAATTAGATCACTCAGCTGGGCTACGGTTAGCTGCTCCGCTGCCGCGGTGGTAATCAACTGGCTGTAGATAGCCCTTTGTCGAATCGCTTCGAGGTTAAGCCCTCGACCGTTATCTCGAACAGTAATGGTCAAGTATTGCCCTTCCTGTCTGGCCGATAAGCAAATTTGGGCATCGTCCGTTTTACCCTGCTGGCTTCGTTCCTCAGGCCTCTCAACACCATGGTCGAAAGCATTACGCACCAGGTGTAAGAGTGGCTCATACAGCTTGTCGGCAATTACTTTATCGACCAGTACGCGGCCTCCCTTAGTTTTTAGCTCTGCCGGTTTACCCTGCTGTGCCACCAGACGCCCTAATGCCTGATGAAAGCGCTGAAATACACTGTCAATCGGCTGCATTCTGGCGTCAACAACGGTTTCTCTCAGGGTATTGATCAGCCTCTGTTGTTTTTCTGTCGTCAGAGTACTCTGACGCACAAATAACTCAATCGCCTCGGCACTCTCTATCTGCTGCACCAGAGTGTCTAACGACGTTTGTATTTGCAGCTGCAAATCGTTGTAATTGTCTAGCTCTAGCGTATCAAACTGATGTTCGGTGGTGCGCTGAGAAGTATGTGTCAAAGCGTTGGCACTTGCCTGACTTTGTAACTTGCTCAGCTGTTGTTGCTGAGCAGCTAGCCGGTTGAGTAGCTCTTTGGTGATATTGACTAGCTGAGAGTTATGGAGTGCCTGTCGATTTTGCTGGGTGAGAAGGTCGCCAATGACATAATTAATCTGTTCTAGGTGATCGACTGAGATCTTAAGACTAGAACCGCGGGGCCTGGAAATAGTCGTAGGCGTACTACTAGAGCCAGGCTTAGGAAACGGAAAACCCTGTAGCACAGGACTATCAGGCAGATTGTCAATCGCCTCTACAACAGATGCAGGTGGCTTTATTGCAAATAAATCATCCAATGCCCCTTCGTTTTCAGAGGCTTCAACCATGCTTGAGTTGGGGGTTGAAGCTGGCTGTGGCTTTCCTGCGGTCGTTGGGGCAAGAGAAGCAGTACCTGAGATGGGCTGGTTCAAGACATTCCACACCTGACCCAGCCAGTTGCCTTTTGCTGACTTGGGGCGTGACCCTAGTTTTTTGAGCATAAGACTGGGCTCGCCACCCTGGGTGCGGTCACCTTCGATCACTAAATTCTGAGCCGAACGATAGTCATCTAAAGCAATCTGAGCGATTTGTACCACCAGCTCAGGTCGATAATCTAGAGCCCTGAGCGTGGCTTTAACGATCTCTCTAAAGCCAGGTAAGTCAAATGACTCAGCCAATCCGCTAAAGACATCAGCATGGGCGCGTAATAGGGTAGCCAAGGTTGCTGGATCGGGTGTTTCCAGGGCGTCTTCTAGCTCTTGAAGACGTTTGGCAACGCTTTTCTCAAATACCGACTGAGTTATGTCTACTCCTAGCTCACCTGATGTTGGCAGATAGCCATCTTGACCAAACCGATTACCGAGATGTTTTTCTAATTTAGAAACCACATCTGCCATTCGTTTGAGAATGCTAGTCTCATCGATTTGAGCTTCGGCTATTTGGGCCGAGAGCAACAGCTGTAAACAGCCATATCCCTCAAAAATGAGGGACTCTGTGGCTGTTGTTAAGGTAGCGTTTGGATTACATAGGGCACGAAACGCATTCTCTAGGGAATGGGTGGTGGTCTTGATGTGGTCCACACCGACGCTAGCGGCTGCTCCTTTTAGGGTATGGGCAATCCGCATCAGCGCATAGACTTTCTGGACACCAAAGTCTTGGTGGAGAGTTTGTAGCTCACTATCCATCTGCTGAAGCAGTTCGGAGGCTTCTTGGAGAAAATAGGAAGGTACTGGCTGAGAGCTTACAGAATCAGAAGTCATCATTAGCTGAAAACAAGATTGTTATGACATTCAAAAGCCTTGTGGCGCTCTGTTGCTAGGGACCCATCAGAGCACCGCATTGTACGACATATAGAACAATAATTATGTGCCTGTTCCAGCTTGGAGTGCTTTAGCCGTCGTTAGCAGCTGATGAATAGATTGGGTTAATTGTTCTGAGTTTTTAGAGGTTTGGTTGGCTGTTTCGGTGGCTTTCGTCACTGAAATAGTCACTCCCTTAAATTCAGCCGCTTGCTTGTGGGTAGCTTGGTTGATTTCTTCGATTAAGCTACTAATTTGGCTGGTGGCTTCGACAATCTCTGTCAAATTCCGACGGGTGCCTGTCACTAGATTTGTCCCTTCAGCGACCTGTTGGATACCGGTTTCCATCGCGGTTGATACTTCCGCTGTACCCACCTGAATTTCCTGTACTAGCTGTTCAATCTCGGTAGCGGCTTCGGCAGACTGACGCGCTAGCGATCTCACCTCATCAGCCACCACAGCAAACCCTCGACCATATTCACCTGCGCGGGTTGCCTCAATGGAGGCGTTAAGCGCCAGCAGCTGGGTTTGAGTTGTAAAGTGACTAATCAGATTAACCACCTTTGAGATTTTCTGAGATGACTCACTCAGACGTTTAATCCGTTGGTTTGTATCTGCCACGGTAGAACGGATGGTCATGATGCCGTCCACCGTTCGGTTCATGGCGGTATCGCCCACACGCACCGTTAGATTGGCCTGCTGTACTGCGGCCTCTACCTGCTGAGCGTCACCCACGACACCTTCTGAAAGCCGTGTCAAGTCTTGAACTCGCTTGAGCACCTGGGTCAGGGCAGCCGTTTGCTGACTTATAGATACGGCATTGTGCTTGGAGGTTTGCCCCACCTGGTCGGCGGCTTTTTGTACCCCTAAAACAATCTTGGTTAAGGCCGCGTTTTTGGCCTGGAGCTGGTCTAAATATTCTCCCTGCTGCAGTGCCAGGTTAAGCTGTGCCCCGATGCGATGAATAAACTCTACTTCAGCCTCTTGCCATTCCCGAGGGCCGCGACACTGGTGTACACAAAACAGACCCCAAAGAATATCGCCCTTTAGCAGGGGTACCACCAGACTGGCCCTCACCTGCAGCTGAGAAAGCAGTTCCACCAGACAGTCTGGCAGATCTAGAGTGGTAATATCGTTGACTACCCAGTAGCGTCCTTTACGGTAGCTTTCGGCCTGGCTTTCACCAAAGCAGTGGTCCTGTACTTTAGCCGCCATGGCAGAAAAGACATCTTGGGCGACATCTTCCACTACAAATTCCCCCACCGTGTAGTTGGTGGCTACATCAAACTGATACATGCCCACCCGGTCGGCATTCAGCAGCTGGCGGATGTCGCGCACGGTTGCCTTGAGAGTTTTAGGCAGATCGGTTGTCTTGCGCAGCCGTTCGGTGATCTTGGTAATTAATCGTTCTTGGGTTGCAACCTGCTCTAGCTGTTGGTTTTTCTGTTTAACCTGGTCTAGATAGTCAGCCTGCTGGAGTACCAGATTTAGCTGAGCCCCAATTCGTTTGGCAAAGGCGACCTCAGAGTCTTGCCACTCTCTTGGACCGCTACACTCATGCACACAGAACAGACCCCAGAGAATGTTTCCCTTTAACAAAGGCACGACCAAACTGGCCCGTACCCGTAGCTCTGAAAGTAGTTCCACCAAACAATCGGGCAGATTCAGAGCCGTCACGTCGTTAACGACCCAGTGGCGACCCTTGCGATAGTTCTCAGCTTGATCTTCGGCAAAACAATGGTCTTTTACCTGAGCGGCCATGGCAGAAAAGACACCCGGAGCCACATCCTCAACGACAAATTCGCCGACGGCGTAGTTGGTGGCCACATCAAACTGATACATGCCTACTCGATCAGCTTTAAAAATTTGACGAATGTCGCGCACCGTCGCTTTTAAGGTTTCTGATAGATCGGTGCTCTTGCGCAGTCGCTCGGTAATTTTAGACAACAGCTTTTCTTGCACTGCCATGTCGTTGACCCGGTGGCGATACTCAGCCTGCTCTAGGGCCAGCCCTAGCTGACTGGAGATCCGTTGTACAAAGGCAACTTCAGACTCTTGCCACTGTCGTAGCCCACTACATTGATGAACGCAGAGTAATCCCCACAGCTGTCCTGCTTGTAACAATGGCACGACCAAACTGGCGCGTACCTGAAACTGAGTCAGAACGTCTAAATGTTGCTCAGGTAATCCTTGGGTATAAACATCTGCCGCGACCCAGCAGTCTCCCTGGCGGTAGGCATCGAGCATTGCGGGCTCAAACCCATAGTCTTTAACTGGCACGTCTTTCATGAAGACAAAATCACCATGGACGTTCTCAGCCATGATTTCACCACGGCCCTCATGCTTTGGAGCAAACTTAAAGATAGCGACCCGCTCAGTTTTGAGAAACTGTCGTAGTGTTCGGGTTACGGTGTCAAACACCTGTTGGGTGTCGGTGGCGATGCGAATAGTCTGTACTAGATTGGTAACCAGACGCTCGCGAATGACTTCCTGCTGGCTTTGATGCTGCAGCTCATGGGTCTGCAGCTTGAGGGTGAGTTCGGTGACCACCTGATAGAGTCGGGCAATTTCATTGTCTCTCCACTGACGCGGTCCCTTACAGCTTTGTATGACTAAGAGACCCCAAGCTTGCTCATTGACAAAAATGGGCACACTCAAACTCGCCTTTATCTGAAAGCTTTGGAACAGCTGCATTTGATAGGGAGTGACTGCGTCGTTAGCCACATTAGTGATGCTAACAACGGCTTGCTGCTGATAAAGCTGATTGGTTTCTCGACCAAAGGTCAGGGCGGGTAAAGACTGACTTAGGGCGGGGCTGTACCCTGTGGTTAATGCTTCAGCAATGACGGTCCCTTGGGCTTCGGACTGAAATTGATAGATCAGTGCCCGGTCGACTGCAAACCGTTTACGCAGCTCGGTCACAGTGATTTGATACAGATTTTCGAGATTGGTGGCTTGGGCCATGGCATTTGCGATCGCAAATGGCCGTTTGTTTTGGCTGCGGGGAAACGGCACGGACTCAACGGCTAGTGCAACTTCGGTCGGTGGTTCTGCCGGGTTCAGCGTCAGATCATCCGCCGTCAGCATCAGCTCTGGATAAGACTCCGACTCTTCTGTAAGGGAGTTGTCAACTGTTGTTAATAGTTCCTCAGAACTGGTGTTAGTAATGTCCGTCATGGGTATCTTGGTTGTCTTATTAGTGTGTAATTTCAGCCAATGTTTTAGCTAAAGCATTGGCCAACTTTGTCTTGTGTAAAGGAAGCCATCTAGAGAAATTAAGGGGGCCCTTGAAGTGCTCGTTCAACAATCACATCAACATCCAGTACCGTGCCGCTGTGGTTTGGTAAATAGCCCATGACAAATGGTGCCAGTGTGGTTGAATCCAGCTCAGTAGGCAAATGAAGTGTTTCAGGGGCTATTTTTTCCACATCTTCTACGTGTTCCACCATCAAACCGATTTTGCGATTTCCTGATTCGACAACAATAACCATCGGTTGTTCTAGAAATGGTTTTTGATTCCATAGAGGAGCAGACCCCACCAGTACATTGAGGTCTGTCAGCCACAGAATCTCACCCCGCCAGTTACAAACACCGAGCAAATGTGCGGGCACCTCTGGCACCGGCAAAATTTCTATGGACTCTAACTGTAGTACCTCAGCAATCGTCTCTAGCGGCAGTAGCGAACCATTCTCGCCTGAAAGCTTAAACCTCAGAAACCGTTGACGTGTATCCTCAGGAATTGGTTTAAGCCCCAACGGATCTACCAGGGGTGAAGTCTCTTGGAAAGCTGACTGTAGTTGATTGACAGCAGTTGATGCCATAGCTGATGGAGTCAAAAAAATGTGCTGCTTAGTGTGTTTATACCGACAAGTTCCGATGTTGAGCACAACATCAGAGCTTTAATCGTTAATAACTACCGTTTAGCCAAGTCGCTAAACACATTAGACAAATGGTAGAAGACCACCTTGAGAAATATCGTTGGATGCCTTGTTATGGCTGGGTGGCACGTGTTTATTGAGCACCTTTAAGACCCGTTTCTGTTTGACAGGTTTGCTAAAGAACCCTGACGCACCAACAAATCTGGCCCGGACCCGATCAATAATGCCGTCATTGTTGGTGACAATAATGACCGGAGTTTTGCGAAAGGTAGATATCCGTCGAATTTGACCACATACCTCATAGCCATTGGTAAAAGGCATGACCAAATCTAAAAAAATGAGTTTAGGTCTAAGCTCTAACAGCTGTGGAATCGCCTCTAGCGGTTCACTGATATTGTTGTAGCCATAGCCGGCACCCCTAACAATCTCTGCCATTGCTCGACTATCTAGCGGACTGTCGTCAACGTAAACCACCATTGATTCACTTGATGTTGTCTGACTAGTGACGTTAGCGACTTGAGTGAGACTCTTAGGGCTGCGGGATTCTTTGGGTAGAGTGGAGTTTGTCTTAGGATTTAAAAGAGCATTTATTTTAGTTAAGACGCTGGTTAGGTCGATTGGTTTCAATTCATAATCATCACAACCAGATTCAGCCACCTTGCTCCATTCGTTATCGGCTGTAAGCGCCATCAGAGCCATTACGGGTATATGCCGGGTCACTGCAGATGCTTTGAGTATCTTGATAGTTTGCCAGCCATCGATAACGGGTAAATCTGTTGCGATTAAAATCAAATCTGGCGATTCAGTCACCGCCATTAAGATGCCTTCATCGCCTCCGTCAATGGCCAGAACGACGTCATAGCCGTGAGGTGTAAGCTGACTTTGCAGCATCCTGCACGTTGACGCATCGTTTTCTATCAATAAAATTTTCTTACTCATAAAAAAGATTCAAATGTTTATAGGCGTCTGGATTCAAATTCGCAGGTGCCTGGACTCAATAGGTTTCAACCAGCTAGCTCGGCAACAAGGCTCATAGACAGTTGAGCGACAAACCGCAACAACTTCCCAATGATCAGGACGTTATCACCACGATCCATACATTTGACTAATCGACGTTTCCCTGATGGAAATGGACTGAGAAATGGATTAGATATAGAGTATTAATATTCTCTAGCGAGATAATTTATCAACTTATCCTAAAGTGTATAAATAACTCTTATTAATTGGAACAAATTTAGCTAAAGTGTCGACGCGCCCTAAAAAGATTCAGTATAAATAACTATTAGTGTCGTTTAATTATGCGGCAGCAAGGCGTGCTTCTAGTGAAGACTTGATATAACCAATTACAAAATTCACATACATTGGGAAAACGTCTAATTTTTCCTAAATATTGACTAGATTACCCTGATGCTCAAACACGAATTTTGGGCGCTATGGGTCTGAACAATAAAAGCTTTTGTAATTTAGAGCACCTCAAGCTAAAAATTATATCTCTGGCACCCCTGTGTCGAGTTATACACTTTCCCCCAGCGGTCCCTCAGCGTAAATCTTGCTTTTGAGTGGTTTTCTAAACCGTCTAGCTCTATATAAAGAACTGTAAGACGATGTAGCCAACACTCAGACAGACAAACAAGATGCTGGGAGTGAGCCAGGTTGCGGCCACCTTTGAATAGTGTTGAATGGTATGGCAACCGCTGTAAAGCGTAATAAATGTATGATGCACTGCCATGGTTAGTAGCAGTAACCAAAGCCATGGTAAAACGATAGCGACAGGGGTTACCAACACAAGCACTCCGATAGGTAGCAGTGTGGCCCCGGCAATAAAGGTGTCGCTCGCCCAGCTACCGCGTCGTCGTAACAATAGACGAGAAATTGTCAGCATCAAAATTAGGCTTAAAAATGTGGCGCACCCTGATAGCCATAGACTACCGAGGGCAATGTTTGTGGGAATTTCTGCGGGTGCAATCTGTAGGACATAGCCCCCCAGGGTAAAGCTACCTAAGGCGAGGGTGGCAAGTAAACAGCCTGCCCGCAGTGCCTGGAGCTGGTTGAGGTGGCTGTAAAGGGCAGGTAGTTCTCCAGCGGGTGTACCCAGCAGTCCAAATACACCCCGATTGAGTCGTCCTAGAAGGCTCCAGCGTCTAACATTAGCCTTGTGAGGCGGGGAACTGAGCTTAAAACGGCGCTGTTTTTGAAGCGCATGGATGCGATCGCAGCTGCGATGATAGCCTTCTAAATCACCCTGGGCTTGGTAATGTACCGACGCGGTCTGAAAATCTCTGGCCGCCTCGTCCCATTCTTGAATATCCACATGGGCCACCCCCCGCTGAAAATAGGCCTGAGGGTCGTCGGGTTCTTGAGCGATGGCTTCAGAAAAAGCTGCGATCGCACTTTCGGTATAGCCCAGTCGATAGCGGGCCAGCCCTAGGTAGTAGTACGTTTGAGATAGGGCCTGAGGAAACTGCAGTAGCTGCTGGCAGTCTGCTAACACCCCACCATCATCTTCTAGGATGTAGCGCACCTGAGCCCGACGCAGATAGGCTTCAGCCAAATCAGGCTGCAGCTCTATGGCCCGGTCAAAGTCAACCAAAGCCCCTTTATACCGACGTGCCAGGGTCTGCTGAATACCCCGCAAATAAAAATCATGGGCTGTCTGGGGGCGAGTGCCATCGTATTCGGTTGTGCCTGTATGGTCGTAGCGCTGACGCTGCACCTGATCGGTTAAGACTTGATACGCCTCGTGGAGGGCACGAAATTTTTCAAGGGCTCCTGGATCATTCGGATTCAAATCAGGGTGGTAGCGTCGGGCCAACCGTCGAAACGCCGCTTTGATTTCTGCTTGCGTTGCATTAGGCGATACCTGTAACCGGGCGTAGTAGTCGTCAGCAGTAGCCATAGACAACCAAACAAGTTAAATAGAAAGCGATGTAGTGCAGGAGACGTGTCTATTGTAGTCACTTACTCCAATAGATGATCGCGAAGGGCGAGTAGATTTATTCAAAACTCGGCACTCAGAAAACCAGAACTCCAAAGCAACACAAACAAAAGCTCAAGCCCTATGAGGCCCATACGTCTATTCCACTACCACAATCTACAACAGATTTGCGACAACTGTAGCATGTAGAGACTGCCCAAAATATTCTATGGTTACGGCGGTTCCTGGGGTGGTGTAGCCTAAGGGCAAATAGGCGTAAACCACACATCGCCCTAAACTATAGCCGTAGCCAGCACTGGTAGCATAGCCCACCACTTTACCCTCGGCGATAACAGGTTCTTTGCCCATAACGACTGCAGTCGGATCATCTAGCGTCAGATAACAAAGTTTTTGACTCAGATAGTCTTGTTATTGTAGCAATGCCTCTTTGCCGATAAAGTCCCTTTTACTGGAGCTGACAGCAAATCCTAAACCGGCTTCATAAGGACTGTATTCGGTGTGAATATCACTGCCCCATAAAAGAAATCCCTTTTCTAGACGCAATGTGTCAAAAGCGCCCATGCCGGCTGCAACCATGCCATGGTCTTGACCCGCTGCCCACAGCATGTCCCATAGCTTTAACCCTGATTCTGTTAGGGCATAAATCTCCCAACCTTCTTCCCCTACATAAGAGACTCGCGATGCCAGAACTGGAATATTGCCAATATGAAACGAACGGTTAGTAAAAAAGCCAAACGCTGATTTTGACACATCGATTTGGGTCAGTGACTGAAGAACAGCTTCAGCCTTTGGCCCCCAGAGACCAACACAACAGTAGCTAGAGGACACATCCACAATACGAACAGAATCGTCTGTGGGCAGAAGATGGGTCTTTAGCCAGGCCAGGTCGTGACCGTGAACCGAACCACCGGTAATGACCCAGTATTTTTGTGGCCCTAGACGACTAACGGTGAGGTCACACATGATGCCGCCGTTGGGGTCTAACATAGCGGTATAGATTACTTTGCTAACGGGTTTATCAATGTTGTTGGCGCAAAGGGTTTGCAGGTAGTTAACTACGCCAGAGCCGGTGATTTCAAACTTGGCAAAGGGTGTGAGATCATAGAGTGCGACGCGATCGCGAGTGGCCAAATGCTCAGCCCCTTGAAGTGGCGACCAGTTTTGGGCCTCCCATCCCTGACGCTCAGGAATAGAATAGTCTTTCAACAGCGGGGCATTGGCCTCAAAATATTGGGGTCGCTCCCAGCCAGCACTAAATACAAATTTGGCTCCTAATTCCTGCAACCGTGGATAAAAAGGACTTACCCGTAAGCCGCGCGAGTGCGTCTGCTGATCTAGCGGGTGAATAATGTCGTAAACCTCGTCATACTGTTGGGCTCCAGATTTAAGAATAAACTCTGCACTCTTGCACACATCTGGAAATCGATGAATATCCATCTCGTGGATATCAAAGCTGGTGATGCCGCTTGTCATCAGTTCGGCAACCATTTTGCCAACACCGCCACCGTGGGTGACCCAGACGGCTTCTGCCACCCAAAACCCCTTAGTTTTAGCCGATTCCCCCACAACCGACCCACTGTCGGGGGTAAAGGAAAACATCCCGTTAAACTTGTCAGTCAGCTCTGCATTGGCAACCGCCGGAAATAGCTCTTTAGTTGACTCCCAAGCAGATAAAAAGTGATCTTCTGTAAAGGGCCTCACCGACGGCATTACGGGCGCATCGGCGTAGGGCAAAATGTTATCTGGGTCCACCAGCAGCGGCTCATGCTGATAGGAGCCAATGCCCCAACAGTTCTGATGTTGCCGAAAGTACATGGCATGATCCTGATGCCGAACGATGGGCATGGTTACTTCCGCAGTTTCTGTTGCCAGCTCGGGTATCGGGCCTGTTTTTACATACTGATGCTGCACTGGCGTCAGGGGAATAATCTCACCGGCCATGCGACCGATGCGCGGTCCCCAAATTCCTGCACAAACCAAGACCTTATCTGTTTCAATTCGACCTTTGTCAGTGACGACCGCCTGCACTTGACCATGAACGACCTCAATATCTGTGACTAAAGTCTCTCCATAGAACTCTGCCGCTTCCGCCGCCCCGTTGGCCAGTGCTTCAGCCGCTCTTAGAGCTTTGGCAATACCGTCTGTGGGCACATAGTAGCCGCCGAGAACTTTAGTCTTATCGATTAGCGGTACTTTAGCCTTGACTTCAGCTGGAGTCAGCAAACAGGCCCCGTCCAGACCCCAGGATTTTGCCCAGCCCAATTTACGTTTGAGTTCCTGTAGGCGGGCTGTGGTGTAGGCCACCTCTACACCCCCCACCGCATAATAGGCCGGACCCTCGTCAGTACTCAGCTGGCTGTATAGCTCAGCCGTGTATTTAGCCAACAACGTCATGGTTTTAGACGGATTGGTCTGAAATACTAGACCTGGCGCATGGGACGTGGAGCCGCCTGTGGCAAATAACGGGCCTTGTTCGACGACAGCTATATTTTTCCAGCCCAGCTGAGCTAGATGATAGGCCGTGCTACAGCCAACAATACCCGCGCCGATGATGACGACAGATGCATTTGTTTTCATGGAAAATCCTTAAAAGGTCGGGGGCAGAAATAGTCAGAGTAGTTAGGGACAGCGGGCAAGATCATGGGCAAAGAGTCCTACGACGATAGCTTTGCCTGTAGCAAAATTATGTTCCCACTGCTTTGGCGATGGCTTGTTGAAATCGGTATACAGTTTGTTCAAGTTCAGGAGAAAAACAACCACCGTCAAAACCGGAAGATTTTCGCCCCACCTGCATCCGTTCAATCATGGTGATGTCTTCATCGTTGGTCACCTGCCACAGATCGATGGGCAAGTGGCGTAATGTCTGATTTTCTGGTGTCATGGCATCATCGCCCACAAAGTAGAAAACCATTCGCTCGGCTGATGTGTCAGGGCTTAGGGGGTTGACTAAAAACACCAAAAAATAATCGGGATGAATCCCCAGCATTAGATTAGGAAAGACCGTAATATACTCAGCAACGGTTTGTTTCCCCAATGTCTCTAAGTTAGGAAACGTCGGTAGGGATCGCTTGTCTATGACACCGGTTTTATATAGCAAACTACCTTGACCCACATGGGGGTCACCCACCTCAAACCCAAAATGGTCTTCCATGCGAGAACAGCTGTTTAGGGAGGGATGCACCCAGCTCAAGTGATAGCTTTCAGAAAAATTTTCTACGGCGAGCTTCCAGTTAGCGTTGCATTCTAAATTAACTTCCCGTGGCTCTCGTCTGAGCAGACTTAGATCGTAGTCAGCCCAGCGCTCAATGATAGGCTGCAGGAATACTGTAAGCGGTGGCGCATCTCCTGACAAATTAACAAATACCAAATCTAGCCACTGTTCACAGCGGATGGGAACTAGCCCTTTGCGATCGCGATCAAATCCGCTGTAGGAGTCCAGATGATATCCGCCAAAGTGGGGTGTACCTTTGAGGGTGCCGTCTAGCTTGTAAGTCCAAGAATGATAGGGGCACTGAATACGGCCATTCACATTGCAAGGTTTGTCAACAAGCTGGAGACCTCGATGACGGCAAACATTGAGAAATGCTCGCAGCGGTGGGGTGCCGGTTTGCTTTGGATGGTTGCGATCTCGGACTAAAACAATCGGCATGCCGGCCACTGACGTTGGATAAACATCCCCTGGGCTGGGTAAATTTGATGCTAAACCAACACAGATCCAATATTGGCTAAAAACTGTCTGACGTTCTCGGTCTAGATATTGAGAACAAGTATAAGCCTCTGCCGAAAGACCGCACTGATAGTCATTTGAGGAAGGAGCCGCCGCCGCCAAACAGGCATCTGACTCTTGAAGACCGACAGAATTACTAACGGGTTTTGAAAGAACGTGGGGGGAATTCATACTCTGCCTCAGCTGTCATGCACCCTGCCCAAAATAAGGACGAATGCTTAATGATTTTTTAGGCCATAATCACAAAAATTAAACTTGTAATTACAAGTCCTGAAATTAAGGCAAATATGGATTCAAACTTTTATTTAAATTGTTATATTTTTAACAATTTCCACAGTTTTTCCAAAAACAAAATTCAAAAAAATATAAAGGCTAAAAATTTTTAGCTTTTAGCTAAAAAACATATGTGATACGGTGTTTCGCTTTTAAGGTTGACGCTGATTCCTGGTTTTCACCGGTTTTTTGCTCAACATATTTTCAAGATTTCCAGACATCTGAACCATTACATGGCAAAGTCTAAGGGTCGTCAAAAGAAAGGGTTTCAATCAGTAATCTATGACATTTAAGACTTGTAGTGACAACTGGTATAGATGAAGACAACGGCTCAATAGGGCTCCCCCTATTCTTGAAGCTAACGTTGGAGTTTATATGACGCACTGCTATCTAAAGGCCATCGTTGTTGATAGTAAACTCATCGATTTTTTGTAGAGTGCTTTTTGCATACTCTACCCATTGGAGTAGTACTACCTATGACCCATCAAAAACCGATTGCCAAGGGAGAAGAAGCCTTTGGCTCCCCTCGGTCAAATCGAAGTCGTCGTCGTCCAGGAGATCGCAACGTCACTGGCTACGGCTTTGACTTTCATCCAGAGGTATTTTTAGTCTCCGCTGGTCTGATTTTGTTGTTCGTACTAGTGACTCTGGTTTTCCGTGAGCCAGCTGAAGATATCTTTGGTGATATTCAAACCTTTATCGCTGAAGCGATGGGCTGGTTTTTGATCCTGTCCGTCAGCATCTATCTGGGGATAGCGATTATTCAGGCCTGCAGCAAATTTGGCAGAATACGTTTGGGGGGCCAGAAAGCAAAACCCGAGTTTACCACGTTTGCCTGGATTGCCATGCTGATTAGCGCTGGTATGGGCATTGGCCTGATGTTTTGGAGCGTGGCCGAGCCGATCTATCACTTCCAAGATCCGCCTGCCCTCATTGGTGCTATTGATCCCGCGTCGCAAGATGCCGCACAGCAGGCCCTGGGGATCACCTTTTTCCACTGGGGACTCCATGCCTGGGGCATTTATGCAATTGTCGGACTGTCTCTTGGATTTTTTGCCTATAACTGGGGGCTGCCGCTCACTATTCGCTCAGTGTTTTACCCGATTTTAGGCGATCGCATTTATGGCTGGGCCGGTAATGTTATCGACATTTTAGCTGTCGCTTCAACTCTATTTGGCTTAGCCACCTCCCTAGGCTTTGGTGTACAGCAGGTCAATGCTGGATTCAATTTTCTTGTAGGCTTACCTGTTAGCACACCGATTCAGGTTGGCTTAATTGCCATTATCACCGGGTTTGCCACCGCATCAGTTGTCTCGGGTTTAGACTCGGGTGTGCGTCGCCTGAGTGAGCTCAATATGATCTTAGCGGGTCTCTTTTTGACCTTTGTATTGCTGGTCGGTCCAACCTTATTTATCTTGGGCTCCTTTGTGCAGGTTGTTGGCTACTATGCCGCGTCTCTACCCACCCTCAGTTTCTGGACAGAAACCTTTGAAGGAACTGCCTGGCAAAACAGCTGGACTGTCTTTTATTGGGGCTGGTGGATTTCCTGGTCTCCTTTTGTGGGTATTTTTATCGCCCGTGTTTCTAAAGGACGCACAGTGCGTGAATTTCTCTTAGGCGTGTTGTTGCTACCAACGATGCTGACATTTCTTTGGATGTCGGTCTTTGGGGGCACAGCGATGTCTATGGAGCTGGGTGAATTGAACGGCGTGATCAGCAATGCGGTCAATGAGAATGTAGCCACCGCATTATTTGTGATGCTGCAGCAGCTGCCTCTGACCGCCATTACCTCTTTTGTAGGAATTGAGCTGGTGGTTGTTTTCTTTGTCACATCATCTGACTCTGGCTCTTTGGTGGTCGATAGTTTGACCTCTGGCGGTAAGTTAGATTCGCCGGTGCCTCAGAGAGTATTTTGGGCAGTAACAGAGGGCGTTGTTGCGGCTGTGCTATTGCTAGGTGGTGGTCTTCAGGCACTGCAGACAGCGTCGATTGCAACGGGGTTACCGTTTGCGGTTGTATTGTTGGTGATGTGTTACAGCCTGTATAAGGGGCTGAGCCAGGAGCTGGCCATGATTGAAGGGCAAGAGCTGAAGATGTCTGAAGGGGCTGTTGAGGAAGCGGTTTTGTAAATGTTGGTCATATAGCGGGGAGGGCTGCTCAGGGCTTGCCCCCCTGAAACCCCCTTATGTGGGGACCTCGACGTCCCCACGCCCCTCGCACTAGAGGGGCGTCGCTGTATGGCTGAAGGTGGTTGCACTAGTGTCGGTGGGGTGGTTACGCTGCTCCGCGTTCGCTCCGCACCGTAAAACGATCAGTTATCTCTTAGGGGTTAAATACCGTTTTCTCGACTTAGAAGCTTTTAACTGAGGCTTTCTTTCAGTTTTCTTCTATGAGAATTCTTCTGTCAGGAGCTTTTCTCACAGCTAGTAAAGTGCCTAGAAGGCTTTCAAAGATATACTTTACGCCTTTGATTACGGTTAATCTGAGTCTTCGAGAAAGTCGAGAATCTCTCCGTTTAGAATTTTGTCGCCACGCGCAAAATTCTAAACCACCTCACCAATGACCATGGCAATGCTCATGGCCATTGTGGCTCAGTCTCTTCCGTTGGGTTGTAGGGCGGCGGTCCGCCCTGCCCAGGGGGTTTGGGGAACTCGGAGGGACCCCAAGCAGCTGGTTTGCCTCTCATCCAAAATCTTGAATGAATAGAAAATAACGAGCAGTAAATAACTGTTATTAGCATCAATGGCTAACCCACCCCGTCTCCCCTCCCAGGAAGGGATGAGGTGTCGGCTACGTGTAAAAACAACCCAGAACATGGTTTAACCAAGCAGAAATTCACACGTGATAAAACAGGAAACCATTGACCCATGGCCCAACATTTCGATGCCATCGTAATCGGAGCAGGCGGCGTCGGTAGTGCAGCTGCCTACTACCTGACAAAAGCAGGTCAGCGTGTTTTGTTATTAGAACAGTTTGAGCTTAACCACCGCAACGGCAGTTCCTATGGCAACTCTCGCGTCATCCGCTATACCTACGACAATCCGATTTATATCAACCTAATGCGGGATGCCTATCCGCTATGGTTTGTCCTGCAAGAAGAAGCCGAGGAACAGCTTTACGTTAAAACTGGAGGGTTGGACTTTGGTTTTCCCGATACCGATACTTTCAAAGCGCTCAAGACCAGTATGGACATGGCCCAGCTAGACTATGAGCACCTTAGCCAGGCTGATATTCAAGAGCGCTATCCCCAGTTTGCGCTAAAAGAAGGGATGGAAGGCTTATTTCAATCTGAGTCTGGACTGTTGCGGACTTCTCGCTGTGTGCTGGCCCACGCTCGGCTGGCCCAAGAACGAGGCGCTGAGGTGATCGATCAAACCCCTGTAGTAAATATAATTCCTGGGGCTAATGGAGTAGAAGTACATACCGCAAAAGATGTGTTTAGCTGCGATCGCATCGTCCTCACCGTCGGTAGCTGGGCCAAGGCTCTCTTCGCGAATCAAGGCATTGATCTACCCCTCAAAATTATGCCCTGTCAGCTGGGCTTTTATGAGCCTAACAAAGCGACAGAAACCTTTGTTCCTGGCACCTTTCCTGTGTTCTTTGCCCACATGAACGGCATTTACGGTGAAATGCCCTACGGCATCCCCCATGAGGACCCCAGTATCGGCGTTAAAATCACCACATTCTACGGCTGGGATACGGTTAACACCCCCAGCGAAGTTGACTATACCCCCAGTCAACAGTGGACGGAACATATTCGTGACTGGGCCAGTGAATACATTCCCGATGCAGCGGGGACATTGCTCAACACTCGCCGTTGTCTCTACACCCTCACCCCCGACAAAGATTTTATTGTGGACCAGCATCCTGACTATCCTCATGTGATCATTGGTGCGGGCTTTTCTGGCCATGGCTTTAAGTTCACCACGCTGCTCGGTAAGATGCTGGCAGATTTGGCCGTTGACGGCAGTACACCCCACGATACCAGCCTGTTTAAGGTCAATCGTTTTCACCCCGTTGAGGTTTAGAAAACTTGCCATTCTCGATCTCTAATTTCCGGTAGGATGACTGGAGTAATCCCTGGAAATGACGTCATACTATATGGTTCCAAGCGAGCTGAGTGCAGATAAACAACCGTTGCACATTGTTATTTCACAACAGCTAAAGGAGAAAATTGAAGCAGGTCACTATGAGCCGGGGCAGCAGTTACCCAGTGAGTTTGATTTGGGTGAACTCTTTGGCGTTAGCCGTACCACTATTCGTAAAGCTATTTCAAATCTGATTCAACAGGGTCTGGTGAGAAGCCACCGTGGTAAAGGCAGTTTTGTTAGCGGCCACCACAAAATCAATATTTCCATCTCTAACCCTATGACTCATTTTGATATTGCCCTGCGGGAACAGGGATATGAGGGATGGATTAAACCCTTAACATTTGAGCTTATCCACGCGTCTGCTGATGTTGCCAACATTCTCGCCGTTGCCCAGAAGACTACCGTATATAAACAAGAGAAACTTATTTACGCTGATACCATTCCCATTGCTCTAGAAATTGATTATTTTCCTGAGACTGTGGGGGCATCGTTGGTGGAGCAGCTACAGAATGGGTTTACCTACAGCACCCTGCAAGCAGGTGGGGTGAGCCTGAGCAGTGGCAAAGTGAGTTTAGGCAGTGTGCCAGCCACCTACGAACTGGCTGAGCATCTCAATATTCCTTTGGGTATGCCGCTGCTGGTGCTTGACTTTATTGTGTATTCAGATAGCTGTCAGCCTGTGGTCGGTGGCAAAGTGTTGTCGCATTCTAACTGGCTCTGCTATACATCTGAGATCACAGATCTCAATTCTGGGGAATTGAGGCACACTGGACTGTAGATATAGTCGACGAATAGTCGAAGAGTTAACAAATAGTCGAAGTTTACGTAGTTCTAGCGTGCTTTTATGGTCACACCCCAAGCAGCAACCGGTTCCAATGTCGGCCCAGGCAGCCTTGATGCACTGACCCACAGTCGTCAGCAGGCCGCTCAGGTTCTAAGTCAGATTGCGATCGCACTGGATCGTGCCGAAACGACCGAACGCTCAGGCAAGCTGGGGCTCACCCGCCACATCCGTACCCTAAAAAGCACAGCAGAACAGCTGCAGCAAGGTAAATATCGCATCGTGGTGCTAGGTGAAATGAAGCGGGGTAAAAGCACCCTGGTCAATGCCCTGGTGGGTGAAGTGCTGCTGCCCAGTGATGTCAACCCCTGTACGGCCCTGCTAAGTCTGCTGCGTCACGGCCCAGAACGTCGGGTTACACTGCACTACAACAATGGAAAATCCCCAAAGGTAATCGACTTTGACACCTTTCGCGCTGACTATACAATTTCTGTTGATGAGGCCCGTCAGTTAGAAACCAGCGTATTTCCCGACATTAGCCATGTCGTGATTGAATGCCCCAATCCGCTACTGGCATCGGGGTTAGAAATTGTCGATACCCCCGGTCTTAACGATACCGAGGCTCGTAATCAGCAGGTTCTAGGATATTTAAACGAAGCCCAAGCGGCTGTCTTTGTGATGGATGCCACACAGCCGATCACCCTGGACGAACGTCGCTACCTCCAAAACTATGTCCGCGACCTGAACTGCTTTTATGTGGTCAATGGCTGGGACCGCATCAAAGTCGGTTTGGTCAACCCAGACGATGCCGCCGCCCTCGCCGAAGCAGAACAGCGACAGCGACAGGTATTTGCCCAGAGCTTACCAGAAGATGCTAGCTGGTTTGAGATCTCAGCGCTGACTGCCCTACGTCAGCGCCGTAAAGGCGAATCCCTAGCCGGCAGCGGTGTGGATAAATTTTTAGCCGCGCTGGAGTCTTTTTTGACCCAGCATCGAGGTCATGCAGAAATTCAGCGGGCGGCTACGCTAGCCCATCGAGCCTACAGCGCGGTACAAGAATCTGTGGCCAGGCGCATCCCTTTGCTAGATGAAGACCTGAGCGAGCTACAGCAGCGGGTAGCCTCGGTAGAAGATGAATTTGGCAAACTAGAGAAGATTCGAGATAACTATCGTCAGCTGATTCGAGGGAGATGCGATCGCACCGCCAAAGCTATCGCCGACTCTTTCAAGACCTACATCCTCAATCTAGAAACCACCTTTGAAGAAGACTTTATGGCTTCTCAACCCGATCTCGACTTCCTGAGCTTTTTAGATGAAGATGAACGGGACGAATTCTACAAAGAATTTAAGCGAGCGTTTGAGCGCTATATTAACGATCGTCTAGCCGCCTGGGAATTTACCGCCAAACAAAAAATTGGTCAGGCATTTGATGAGCTAAACGAAAGCGCTGCCGACTACCAGGTTGCCTATGCTGAGGTTGTCGAAGTGATCCATGAGAAAATGATGGGTCGCAAGTTTTATGCCCCTGGTAACGGTACTGCAGACGAGACGCGCCCATGGATCGATAATATTCGCGATCTCTTTGACGAGATTCCTGACACACTAAACGATGCCGTACAGCCCTTTAACCATTTTTGGCAATCTGTCCTACAGATGGCCGTGAGCTATGTGTGTATTGTCATTGCCCTACAGATTTTAGGCTTACTCTTTAGCAGTTTATTCTTAAATATTGTTGGCGTCATCGCAGCAGCCGGTGGCATTTTGGCGGCCCAAGCAGAGTTTGTTCGTCAGGAGTTTATTAAAGCCACTCGCAAAGAGTTTGTTAAACATTTGCCTCAGATTGCGGCGGACCAATGGCAGCCTATTTATAAAGCCGTGACCGACTGTTTTGGTACCTATGAAGAGCGCGCCATTGAGCGCATTAGCAGCGACATTGCGGCACGACGGTTAGAGTTAAGCAGCTTGGTCGAGAAAAAACAACAGAATGCAATTAATCGCGAACAGACGGTAGAGCGACTAAAGGCATTGGAAGAGAATATTCAGAAGGAGCTAAAAGTATTGCAGGGAATGGTTTAGGGTGGTGACTCTGCTGGCCTCTATACTCCTTTTTAAGGTGGCTTTTAGTTGTTTTCAAAAAAAATTAATCAATTCGATACCGAATTAGACTGCGTATTGTTTCAGCAGAAATGTCCAAATCCTGAGCAATTGCCTGCTCTATTTCGGCATAGGTGGCTAAAGGATACTCGAATTCCATTTCTCGTAAAGAAGACCCACTGGTTTGCACAGATACCTCAGTCACCTGAAGGTTTTGATCAATTTCTGCATCAATTGATAGCACTCTGACTGAGAAGGCAATATTTACTGTCTGAGTTCCCGTCGTATCAATTTGGGTCACCTCTGGCCCACTTTGACCGAGAACCTGTTTTGTTAACCAACCGGTGCCTAGCCAAAATGCAACCCCAGTTAGCAACACTGACAGTCCAAGCCCTAGACTGATTTTTAGGGTATTTCCCATTTGTACGGCTTCCACTCCAGCATTTATATTGAGTATACGATTTGTCTCAGTAGGATCGTATCCCTAATGAAGATTTTACTGGTCGAGGATGATCTGGCTCAGCTAAATCCGCTTCAGCAAGCATTAAAAAAGGCCGGGCACGGTGTTGATGCTGTGGCAAATGGCAAAACAGCTCAGGAGCTAATGTGCGATCGCGCTTATGATCTATTAGTACTCGACTGGATGCTGCCCGAGATCAGCGGACTGGCGTTGTGCGAACAGTATCGCCGCTTAGGTAAAAATTCCCCAGTTTTATTTCTAACAGCTAAAGACACGATTCTCGATAAGGTGACCGGGCTCAATGCTGGTGCCGATGATTACTTGGTCAAACCTGTTAATCTGATGGAATTGCTGGCGCGGGTGCGAGCACTGGGCCGACGCTCCCCGATGTGGCTGGGCGATTGTCTAGCCTTAGAAGATCTCGAACTAAATCTCGATACCCTGGAATTGAAGCGTCAAAATGATAGCGTCCAACTATCAGGGCGGGAGTTTCAACTAATGGAATACCTGCTACGGCATCCCTGTCAGGTACTGACCCGCAACCAAATTGAGCAAGCCCTGTGGGAGTGGGATATGCAACATGAAAGTAAGGCCGTCGCCATTTTGGTACATCGCCTGCGCCAGCGTTTAAAGTCTCTCCGGGCAGACGGCTGGTTGCAAACCATCTATGGCATGGGGTATCGCCTGGCCATTCCCGAAACGGAGTTTAACTGATGTTTGAGCACAGCCGCCTCAACCTGGCTTGGTGGTTTAGTCTCTCGATGGGCAGTATTCTATTGGTTTTTTCTGGAATACTGTATGCTTGGGAAGCAAAGGATCGTCTCCATTTTTTTGATCAAGGACTGTACAGTACCAGTCAGATAATTGCTTCTGGAGTTGAAGAAATTATCTTTGGATCGCAACGCCGCATCGACTTAGAAGACTCACCTCTGCTGGGCGATGATACAATTAAACTTGACGCTAATATCCTTTTTGCTCGATGGTACACTCCTGAAAAAAAACTGTTGCAGTTTATGGGAGATGTCCCGGACCCTACTCTAAATTCAGAATTGGGATTTCAATCAATACAGGGCCCTGAGTCTGCACCGACTGAATTACTGCGGCAGTTAACCCTGCCTGTCTATCGGGATGATCGCCTGTTAGGTTATCTGCAAGTAGCGGTGTCTCTCGACCCGGTAATAATACCTCTACAACAACTGCGCATATTTCTGGGTATTGGATTACCCGTTACCTTAGCTGCCATTGCTGGTACTGGCTGGTTTTTAGGCGGCAAAGCTATGAGTCCCATCCGCAGCGCTTATCAACGGCTTCAGCAATTTACGGCCGATGCCTCCCACGAACTGCGGGCACCTCTGGCGGCAATTATCAGTAATGCCCAGCTTGGCTTGATGGAACCCACCTCTCCAATAGAACAAACCAATTGCCTGAAGAATATTTCTAGCGTGGGAGAGTCCATGAGTACTTTGGTGGGGCATCTTTTATTCCTGGCACGGCACCAGGGCAATTTTCTCTCAGAAGTCTTTCAACCTACTGATGTAATTTCCATACTGACGGCTATCGAGAGTAACTATGCCTCTTATCTGGCGGCTCAGAATTTACAGTTTGAATGCATTCTTCCTAATGGTTCTGTTATTGTGCAGGGAGAGCCTGAATTATTAAGACAGGCTATCGTTAATTTATTGGATAATGCCTGTCGATATACTCCCGCAGGAGGTATGGTTCGTCTGAAATGTCAGGTTTTCCCTCGCTGGGTTGCCATTCAGGTTGAAGATTCTGGAATTGGCATTCCCGTAGCAGATTTACCCTATATTTTTGAGCGATTTTATCGAGTGGACCGAGAGCGATCACGGCAAGCAGGAGGCTTCGGGTTGGGGCTAGCCATTGCCCATCAAATTATTGAGCTGCATGGCGGACAAATCGAGGTTAGCAGCCAGCTACAGCAAGGATCACAGTTCGAGATCTGGCTATCTCGAACAGCTGACTCTCGGTATTGAAACCTTCATGTTACTTTTGGGCCACATCATAAAGTTTAGAACTTTAGTCGCAATTGCGGTTTGATCTGGAAAATCCCAAAAATGAAGACGCTTTTACTTGACCAAAACACTTCCACCGTAGTCGTTCTAGCTGCTCTGGTTACACCGAGGATGACGCAGACCATCCTTCAAACACTGGGTAGCAACAATTCCCGCACACTGTCTAGAGGGTTTCCTCTTCTGTCTCATAGCTGTCACTTAGCCAATTAGGTGCTCGTGTCTTCCTTTTTGTGTGTATACGGCTATGGTTCATATTCTTGTTACCGCTAATCGACTGCGCCTTGCCGCAATTTTGGACAAAGGACTTCAGCTTCAGGGTTGGAGAACTTGCATGGCTGATACCTATGATGCTGTCGTTGGCAGTGTGGTGCACAGCCCTACTAATTTGGTGCTAGTTGATGCCGACTGCTTTCAAGCTAGAACCTTCTCTTTGGTAAGGATGTTACAGCATCAACAGATCCCTTTAATTGTGATAGCAGCAGATTATCAAGTGAGTAACAATGACCTAAGACAAATTATTGCTACCGAAGATATCCTCATTAAGCCCTTTTCCATCAGGCACTTGATCAACGTTCTCAATAAAAAATTATCCTCTACAGATAATTTCTGAGTTCCAAACTACTACCGCTTACTGTTCTCTTGCCGATATCTCCTTAGAGTTATGGGGCCCTAGTCCATTGGTAATCAGTATCGAGAGTGTAGTTCTAAAACAGTTTCAGCTACTTCTGTTAAATACATTAAGACATCCCAAAATCTATGGAGAATATTCAGCGGTCAGTGACTTCGTCTAGTCATTCTGATTTATGTTTTTTTGATCCAGCTCATCCAGAATTATTAATGGAGACTTTTTCTGATGAATTGTTGCATGCGCGTTACATACTAAAGGGCAAACCTATTCTCATAAAGGGATTATTGAACAACTCAGATAGTTGGAATCTTGAGTTTCTTTGCAACCATATAGGCACACAGACATTTCCTGTGCGCACATATGGAAGAGAACGATATCAGCAGGATAAGCGCCAATGGAAAGATATGGGCAGCGGTGTATCTGTCAGTAGCATCACCTTCGAAGCCTATGCTGATCTGATTCTCAATGGTGATGCACACAGGTATGATATTTACCTTGCTCGATGCAGCCTCAAGGGAACATCTCTAGAAAAGTCTCCTGTACTTGCTCAAGCTGAACAGCATCTGAAATTATCAAACCCTGTCACTTCTCAAAACCTATGGTGTGGTCCCGCAGGACATACATCTTGTTTACACTATGATCCGATGGATGGCACGCTCGTGCAATTGTCAGGTACGAAGCAAGTCACATTATTTCCACCTTCTCAACTCTATAACTTATATCCATTTTCTGAATGGAATCACCTATTTTATGGGGCAAAGCGTCGTGCTGTTTATAGTAAGGTCTATCCAGATACCCCGGATTTGAAAGCATTTCCAAAATTCAAATCGGCCATGCCTTATCGGCTTGATATTACCCTTCAGCCAGGAGATATGCTCTTTATTCCGGCTGGTTGGTGGCATGAGGTGACTTCTGTAGGAGATGGTGTGGTTTGTTCTATCAACCGTTGGTGGAATGTACCACTCCAAAGGGCACTTTCGAACTGGAGTAAGCTACGTGCCCACATTGGTAGCGTGTTGGGAATGCCACATACACTGCTAGACCTTTTAGACGCTATGACCTCATCAGATCGTCGCCAGCAAAAACTGAAGGTGCTGATACAGAGCTTTTAGGGGATATGTGAAAACACAGATAGACTACGCCAGTGCCAGTTTACGTAGCACAAGTCAAATCATAACAATATGAATCAGGACTTCAACCGTGGCTATTTCTCGCAGTTTTAGTTCTGTCGGACCTATCTTCAACCTCTCGGCTGTATGGCGCACAAATGCACCTAATGCCTGTGCTATCCAACGTCGCTCTGGACCCGACGGTTTACCCTCAGAAGCCATTCACCTACAAAGAACTAATTTCTTGTAACTATGGCATTCATCCTCAGAATATGCTGAAAATTGCAAATTTTCATAGGGATAACGTGTCTACCCTTTCTCCTTAACGCAAAGACGGTATAGTTTTCCCGACACGACTTCACGGGCATTCTATGCAACCTCCTAGACCTTTACAGCAGCTTGGCGATCAAATCCAGTCCTGGCTGGCCAGAGTTCCCATATTAAAACTCCGGGCTTCACTGCTAGAAGACTCTCAGCTCACCCTTAACTTTTTAGTCCTTCTGGTTGGCTCCTGTCTCATCGCCACCTTGGGCCTCATCATCAACAGCACCGCCGTCATTATCGGTGCCATGATTATTGCGCCCTTGATGATGCCGCTGCGAGGGTTTGCCTTTGCTGCCATTGAGGGCGATCGCAACTTGCTAGCAATTAGTACCACCTCCATTGCCATTGGTACTCTGACCGGCATCGGCATCTCCTGTCTTACTGGCCTTGTATTGGGAATTCCTGAATTTGGTAGTGAAGTGCTGGCCCGCACCCAGCCCACTCTGATTGATCTGGTCATTGCGCTGGTGGCTGGGGCAATTAGCAGCTATGCCAAAATTCGCCCTGAATTAGGCGATGCCCTGCCGGGAACTGCGATCGCAGTGGCTCTGATGCCGCCGCTCTGTGTGGTTGGTCTGACCCTTTCTCAAGGGCAGTGGGTATACAGCAGCGGTGCATTTTTGCTATATCTCACCAATCTGCTAGGGATTAGTCTGGCCTGCACCATTGTCTATGTTGTTGCTGGATACACCGTCGGTGACAATCAGTTTAGCCGCACCCTAAGCTGGGGCGTTAGCGCAGCTTTAATGCTGTTGTTATTTATCCCACTGGGGTTTAGTTCTGTAGAACTGGTGCGCAAAAGCCGTCTTAACTATTCCATGCGCACAATTTTAAGCAACAGCCCTCTCTTGGTGCGGCGCGATGTAGAGCTGCTAGAAACTCGGATTTTGTGGAACACCTCAGAAATTGAGCTGGTAGTGCAGGCTACTGAGCCAATTACTTCAGAAGAAGTCAGCATCGTAGAACAAGCCGTCGCCAATGAGCTGGGGCAACGATTTAGAATCTTTTTTAATGTGGTTGAAGCAACCAAGGTTGGCTCTTGACGAAGATTTTAAAACTCTCTCTTGATTGAGTGTTATAAAATGTAGCCTCAAAAACTGAAGAGTAGCCGTGCTAGCGATAGAGCCATCGCCTTAGGTCGTTCCAAGAAAATATTGTTCCAATGACGGTTAAAAACAGTCCCACGATATAGGCTGCCAATATGGCGATGTAGATCCCGAATGTCATATGCGATGATAGCCTGAGTAAGAAATCTATACTAGTAAAGACTAAACCGCCAAAGTTGTTACCTTCGCTGTCAGGGATGAGGGTGCCAGAGATGCCGGTCTGACTCAGTATTAAGCCTCCTAGAAATAAGATTGAGAGCCATAAATAAAGAATCGAATTTAGCTTCCCTTTTCGATGGATAAGACTTTGATACAGTAGCCTCGAAACTGTAATAAAAATGCATGCTAGAACTAGCAGTATCTGAATCGATGGAATGGAGTTCAATATACTCTGGGGTAATAAAACAGCCGCAGCGCCGAACTGAAGGATGCTCATGAGAATCAGATAGTAGCCGAACCACTGGATAATTCTGGGTGTTACAGTTTGTTCTCCTGGTGGCACAATTCCAAGGGCCTTCACCATCTTTTCAGGTTGTGAAAATAAAAGACAAAAGGATTTCATATTCCTGATACCTCGTCGAAAATCAATCCATTGGATTCTTTGTAATCGTTGGTCTATAACGTATGACTTTTGAATAATAATAGGATAGACAACCTGTTTCTCAGGATCTAAACAGGATTCTGCCTTAAATGCAGAGAGTAGAACAATGCCGTATTCTGCAGAGGCTTCGCAAGAGACATAAGTGTGCCCCTGTTGCTCTAATCGTTGAATAATTGCTCTAGAATAATGTTTATCCTCAGGAGCCGCGTCAACAGTGAATGTGACTGGTTTAACTTTCTGTTGTTTTAATTCTTTTATGTTTTCGGTGGCAAGTTTAGAAAATCGAGGTCTAGAAGCAATCGGTTTACCCCACCGCTGCACTCCGTCTAGTCTAATCGCTATCAATAGAGCGGGAGCAGCAACAACGCTGACTAACAGAGTGAGAAAAAGAACCACATTAATCCATTCATGGCCCACATCATCCAGTGGCAAAAAAAGTACCACACTCCAGAACAGAGTGAATGGCAACATAAGAGTACTTGCCTGAACGTTGGAAAAGCTAAACTCTCGCTTTATTAGCTTGTAAGGCAGCGGTACCAAATAGTAGGGGATATAGAGTGTCCAAAATGCAAAAATGGAACAGATGCTAACAATAATACTGATAGCAAATGTTATCCAAACAATCTTGGGAGCCTTAAAGCCCTTTTCTGGGGGTGCTTCGTTTTGTACTTGAGGGTTGTCTATCTGAGCAGTTAGCTGTGTAGCGGCCCCTTTAAATGAGCTGCGAAAATCTATCCATGCACATGCTCTTAATTGTTCAGGGAGTTCAACCGCTTCAAAAATAATGAGAATGATGCGCTTATTTAGAGCTAAAGCTTGTTTCCATTCGTAGTCTACGTTTTCGGAGCCCATCGACGCCCGAGAGACAACCAGTAGAAAAATATCAGTTTCTAAAATTCCCTGCAAAATCTGCTCTAGCCAAGGTTTACCTGGCACTAGATCATGGTAGTCCAGCCAGACTTCATATCCTGACTTTTCTAGATAGCCTTGTAAGCCATTAACAAATGGAACTTCTCGACGGCTGTAGCTTAAAAACAATAAAGGATACATAAACAATCTAAACGCTTGCGAAAGAGTAGTGCTCCCTGTAGTTTGCTTTTCCGGTTATCCATTGATTTTCCGGTGGGTCGCATTAGCTACATGGATAAAAAACAAGACAGAGACATTCCATAAACCACAAGGTAATCGCGAAGGATTTCTTATATTGCTGACGGTATCTAGACAACTGAGTGTCATAGCTGGCATAACTATATGGGAATCGCTTCATTTGTAGGTTTCCCATAGGTTTGAGCTGTTTCTAACTCAAGACCCTCTATGCCCATGCTGTATGTTTCAGACCTTGATGGCACGCTGCTTACGACTACAGCAACGCTATCTGCCTATACGCGAGATACTCTAAATCGTTTGCTAGTGGGGGGGCTACCGTTTACCGTGGCTACTTCTCGCAGTGTTAGCTCTGTCGGGCCTATCTTTAGAGGGGTGTCGCTACCGCTGCCGGTGATTGAGCTAAATGGGGCCTACATCACTGACCTGGCAACTGGGCAACATCTGATTGTGAATGACATTGCTACTGAGTTAGCCGCTGAAATTTTGGCTCTGGTGCAGCCCTACGGTGTTAAGCCTTTGATTTCTAGCTACGACGGGCAGCATGACCATGTCTATTTCACAACAGACGTAAACCCTGGTATTCAGTGGTATGTCGATGATGCTAAGCGTAACGAAGATGGTCGCTGGCATGGGTGCTCAAACCTGAGCGATATCTTGGATGAACAGGTGATGCGGTTTACGCTAATTGATACTAAAGCACGGTTAACAGAACTGGAACAGTCGTTAAACCAGCGCTTCTCTAATCAGCTTGATATGCACCTGTTTGAAAATCCCTATCAGCCTGATTGGTATTGGCTAACGCTGCAAGATCGACTGGCAACTAAGGCAAACGGCATTCGCGAGCTGCAGGCGCTACATGCTCTAGATAATCATCAGCTAACCGTATTTGGGGATCACAATAATGATATTTCTATGTTTCAACTGGCCGATGTGGCAGTAGCAACGGCCAATGCCACCCCAGAGCTGCGGCAACATGCCACCGAAATAATTGGTCATCACAGTGAAGATAGCGTGGTGAAGTATTTGGAAGCCCGCTGGTCAATGGTGAATGTCTGAGACTCTATCTGCTAATAAAATGGCTCGGGCTCAAAAGCGGGCTCAATTGGCCAGACGCAGGCGACGGCGCTATTTGGCATTGACGATTGCTGTGGCGTGGCTGGTGCTGGCGGGCTGGCAAGCCCCCACTGTTAAGCTAGAGGCCACTGGCCAAATTCGTGGTGTGTGGATGACAAACATAGCCGCGGCCATTAACTATTTCAGCTTTCGTTTGGATGATGCGGTTGCGAATTTAGCCGAACATCGGATTAATACGCTCTACCCCAGTGTCTGGAATCAAGGCTATACGCTGTATCCCAATGAGGTTACTAAGCGGGCGGGCGGGTCGTGTTGCGATCGCATTGCCAACGTTCCCCTTTATCCGTTTGATGATATCCTCCACAGCCTTACGCGCCAGGCCCATCGCCACAATATGCGGCTGATTCCCTGGTGTGAGTACGGTTTGATGATACCGGCCTCATCACCCATCGCCAGAGCCCACCCTGAATGGCTAACCACTAACCAAGCAGGTGATATAATCCCAGCACCGCTGTCAGCCCATCCACTGCTGCCCCAGCCGTTAAAAAACTTTCAGATGGAGATTAGCGGTGGCAATCTTGCCTGGCTAACTCCTATGCATCCAGAGGTTCGTCAGTTTCTAACGGACCTGATTGTCGATGTCGTCAAACGCTACCCGGTGGACGGCATTCAGCTAGATGACCACTTTAGTCTGCCGATGTCTATGGGGTATGACCCGTATTCGGTACAGCTTTATCAGGACACCCATGGGGGTGCCCTACCGCCTGATGACCCCAGTGCACCGGACTGGGTAGCCTGGCGAGCCTATGCCATTACCTCATTGCTGGCCGACATTACCCAGGCAGTTAAACAGGTACGCCCTGGGGTGATTGTATCTGTATCGCCTAATCCACCGGGCTTTGCCTATCGTAAGTATCTTCAAGACTGGCTTCAGTGGGTCAACCTGGGAATTGTGGACGAAATTGTTGTGCAGCTCTACCGTGACGATCTCAGTGTCTTTGAAAAAGATCTATATAACAGCGGTTTCCACGACCTGCGTAGCCAAATTCCCATTGCCATTGGTCTTTATACGGGGCCATTGAGTGCAGCAAAAGACTTTAATCGCACCATTGATGAGATTTCGGCGGTACAGCAGGCGGGCTATGGCGGCGTAGCTATTTTCTCATGGGAAACTACATTTTGGTTACTCAAGAGGGCCACTGATCTAGAAGTTAAACAAACGCTTTTACGACTGTTCCAGCCCTAAATCATTCATGAGAGAGACTCATCGAATAACTGATCAACACTCATTGTCTATTCAGTAAAATCTAAGGTTCTAAGGAAGGGAGGGTGTAACTATGCCCATGGTGCACGTTATGCCATCTAGCCCTTAAAAATCATAATTCCATGAAAATTAAGTATCTTTCTACTCTTGTTGCCGCTTCGATTGTGAGTGTGACTTCTGTAATTGGTCCTACACAATTTGTGACTGCTCAAGCGAACCCCTGCGCGGCTGGTGTGGTGAACCCCTGTGCCGCGAATCCGTGTGCTGCGAATCCGTGTGCCGCGAATCCGTGTGCTGCTGAGCCTTGCGCGGCTAAGCCCTGCGCGGCAAAGCCCTGCGCGGCAGACCCTTGCGCCGCTAGCCCTTGTGCGGCAGACCCCTGCGCCGCCAATCCGTGTGCTGCGAGTCCTTGCGCCGCCGATCCCTGTGCTGCCGATCCTTGTGCTGCCGCCGCTTCAGAAATTCCAACTGTATTTGCCGATCCTCAAACCGGTGAGACTCTTGCTATTCGCGGCTATGATCCAGTTGCCTATTTTACTGATGGGGCTCCGGTTGAGGGTAGCAGCACCTATGAGTATGAATGGAATGGGGCTACCTGGCGGTTTTCTAGCGCAGCAAACAAAGACCTTTTTGCTAGCAATCCCGATGCCTATGCTCCCCAGTATGGTGGGTACTGTGCCAAGGCTCTCAGTGAGGGAAATCTGGCATCCACTGTCCCTGAAGCCTGGGAAATTGTTGATGGTAAGCTCTACCTCAACTACAGTCTGGATGTGCAACAGCAGTGGCAAGAGGATGTCCCAGGCAACATTACTAAGGCTGATGCTAAGTGGCCTAACATTTTAGAAACTTCAGATGTTGTTTTCTACGACACGGTTGGGGCGGTCTATTTTTAGAACGGTTTTGCCCTTGAAACCTATGAAGGACAAAATCGTAGAGGGCGCACTTCAGTGCGCCCTCTACGGAAATCTTCTAATTCTCATTGAGTGCAAGTTCGACTAAATGGGGCACTTGCTCAATTTGTTCTTCGTCTACCATGAGATTGGTGACGGCTCTGATGGCGTTTTGGCCTACGGCTAATACATAGACTCCTTTGACCTGCAGCCGCTCTACCAGGGTTTGGGCGGGTAAAGAGAGTGTTTTAAAGACGACAATATTGGTCTCGACAGCATTTGGATCGATTTCAATTCCTGGGATGTTGGCCAGACCCTCTGCCAACATTTTGGCGTTGATATGATCGTCTTTTAGGCGGGCTCGATGATGCTTAATTGCGAAAATTGCCCCT
>JBHJIV010000242.1:0-9880 GCA_050043105.1 Leptolyngbyaceae cyanobacterium
CGCTGTTCTCCAAAAGCAAGGAGCCCTAAAAGCGCAGCTCAACTCGGCTACCGAAGTTACCACCCAACTCAATGCCCTAGAGCAAGAGCGGCAACATCTAGAACAGTGATTAGATTCAGAGAACTATGCTGACGATCTGCAGCGCGAATATGAACAGCTAGACAAACAGCTGACCCAGCTAAAGTATGACGAACGGGATCACGCGCTGGTGCGACATCAGGTGGAAAATCTACGCTGGGCCGATTTTAAACAGGCCGAGCTAGCCCAAGTGAGTCGCAGACTGGAGCAGCTACTCACCCAACGACCCGAATTAGACCAGCAATTGGACGGATTGCGATCGCAGCTCCAGCAGTTAGACCAGCAGCGTTCCCCTAAGCTGATGGCGCTAGAAACTATTCAGGCCAATCTTAACTACTGTCCTGACCATCACCAGCATCTGCGGGCACAGCTCCAGGCCCTGCAGCCCTGGCAGCTGCGGTACCAAACCCTACAGCAGGCCCGGTCAACACTACCTGCCCTAGAGCAGCAGCAGGCGCAGCTAGCGACCCTCGAAGCCCAAGACCACCAACGGTATGACCGTCTTAAACAAACTATCGCTGAGGCAGAAGCCAGTCTGCTGCCCGACGTCACAGCCCAAATCCAGCAGTTAGACGAGGCGATGGCTCAACTACAAACCCAGCGAGAACAGCAGCTGGGGCAACTAGGTCGTTTAGACCAACAGCTCCACCAGCTAGAGGCGCAGCAGCAGCAGGCTGACCAGCAGCGTCAGCAGCTGCAGCGGTGTCAGCATCAGCTCAAGGTGCACCAAGAGCTACAGCAGGCGTTTGGGAAAAACGGCATTCAGGCCCTGATGATTGAAAATCTGCTGCCCCAGCTAGAAGCGGAGACCAATCAAATCTTGGGTCGTCTGAGTGCCCATCAGCTGCATGTGCAGTTTGTTACCCAGCGCTCAGGCCGTAAAAAATTGATCGACACCCTAGATATTTTGATTGCCGATACCCAGGGAACTCGGGCCTATGAAACCTATTCTGGTGGTGAAGCCTTTCGGGTGAACTTTGCCATTCGTCTGGCCCTGGCCCGACTATTGGCCCAGCGATCCGGCATGGCGCTACAGACGCTGATTATTGACGAAGGTTTTAGCAGTCAGGACCAGGCAGGATGTGACCGGCTGGTGGCAGCGATTAATGCGATCGCAGCCGATTTTGCCTGTATTCTAACGGTGACCCACATGCCCCATTTTCGCGAAGCCTTTCAGACCCGAATTGACGTGGTTAAAACAGAGGATGGCCACCAAATTCGGTTGTCGGTATAATTCTCTGAAACCCCCCGAATTGGGGCGGTCATTGTAACGCCCCTATACGGGGGGTTACTAAACTGTTGTTCCGAGAAAACAGATTATTTGGCAGTTGTGGCGGCGAGGCTTTTGGCATTTAAACAGTTTGGCCTGCAGCAGTCTCCGCCGCTGGTTTACGGCAGTTTAGAACGTCTAATGAGCAGTGCGCCAACGACACAAACCTGTAGCCATCCTAATATACGTGCGTGTTGTCCTGACAAACCGTTACTCTAAGCAGTGCAGTTTCCCACCGCTCCTATGCAAATTCAGACCCCCGACTGGGTTAAACATGCTGTCTTCTACCAAATTTTCCCCGATCGCTTTGCACGTACCCAGCGGCCTCTACCTCCCACCATGCAGGTGCCGTTGGAAGCTTGGGATGCTCCCCCCACACTCAATGGCTATAAAGGGGGCGATCTGTGGGGAGTGGCTGAAAATTTAGACTATTTAAAAGATTTGGGTGTCACGGCCATTTACTTTACCCCCATCTTTCAGTCCGCTAGTAACCATCGTTATCACACCCACGACTACTATCAGGTGGATCCACTATTGGGGGGTAACAAAGCCTTTCTTGATCTGCTAGACGCCGCCCATCAGCGCGATATTAAAGTTGTTCTCGATGGTGTCTTTAACCATGCCAGTCGAGGATTTTTCTTCTTTAACGACATTCTTGAGAATGGGCCAACATCGCCATGGGTCAATTGGTTTAAGGTAGAAGGCTGGCCGCTATCTGCCTATGATGGGGCAAAACCGGCTAACTATGAGAGCTGGTATGACAATCGAGCACTGCCAGAATTTAATCACGACAATCCCCAGGCTCGGGAATACATTATGCAGATTGCGGAGCATTGGCTGCGTCAGGGAATTGACGGCTGGCGATTGGATGTTCCCTTTGATGTTAAAGCCGAAGGATTTTGGCAAGAATTTCGCCAGCGGGTTAAGGCCGTTAATCCAGATGCCTACATTGTGGGTGAGATTTGGACCGATGCCCGTCAATGGCTTGATGGCACTCAGTTTGACGGCGTGATGAACTATCTCTTTACAGGCCCAGCCCTAGCCTTTACCGCTAAAGATCGAGTGGTGATGTCTCTAGTGGAGAAACCGGCTTATTTCCCCTATCCGGCATTGGATGCCCAGGGCTATGCCCAGAAAATAGAAGAACTATTGGCGCTTTATCCTTGGGAGATTCAGCTAACTCAGTTAAACCTGTTGTCTAGCCACGATATTGCCCGAGCAATCACAGTCATTGATCATGACCAGACCAGTTTTGAGCTGGCTGTGCTACTGCAGATGACATTCCCCGGTGCCCCCAGCATCTATTATGGTGATGAAGTGGGTCTTGCCGGTGCGCACGACCCAGACTGTCGCCGTAGTTTTCCTCAAAAACCAGACTGGAACTCTACGTTATTGAAGCTACATAGGGATCTGATTGCGCTACGACACCGCCATCCTGTTTTGTCTACAGGGGCCTATAAAACCCTGGCTGCGACCAACGATCTCTACGCCTTTGCCCGCAGCAATAACAAAGAGACCATCGTTGTTGTTGTTAATACCGCTGAGCAACCAGAGCAAATTACGCTGTCTGTTCTTGACAAAACTGTGACTGTTCTCTGGGGAGATGCTGACATTGCGATTGAGACTCAGCAGGTGTCTTTACCGGCTCGTTCGGGGGTCATGCTTGAGGTGGCGGGTGGATAGCGCGTCTAGTGGTCGTTTGTTAACCTTGAAAACGTTTGCATGGAGAGAAGCGATGGATAGGTTTCGCCGGGTGGGGGCTTTTCTAAGTGTTTGGCTGTGTTTAGGGCTGCTGGGTGTGAGCGGCTGTGCTATTCCTCAGGTTAGTGCTGAAGATCGATTGTTTTTAGATCTATCGGTGGAGCCGATTGATCATGTGGTGCTGCCGATGGAGGAGTTTGCAGGCACCCAGGTGGGGGGACTGTCGGCTGTGGCCTATGATCGCGATCTCAACCAGTACTATGTCCTCTCGGACGACCGTCAACGCCCTCGCTTTTATACCCTTGCCCTAGAGTTGAGTCCTTCCGGTATTGATGATGTCACTATCAAAGCCGTGACTGACTTTCAGGACAGCGCCGGTAGCTCCATGGCGCCGCTGGATGCTGAAGGAATGGTACTCACCCCTGAGCGCAGTTTGATTGTGTCTAGCGAAGGCTCTCCCCAACAAAAAATTCCGCCTGCCCTACAGGAGTTTGACCTGGAAACCGGACGGTTAACAACCAGCTTCCCCATACCGGCTCGATATCTGCTGGCTACAAAAGATGGCGAAACAGATGGCGAAACCTTTGACACCCAAACCCAGGGAGTTCAAGAGAATATCGGATTTGAGGCGCTAACCATCAGCGCCCCCGGTGGCTCCTATGAGCCGTTTCGGCTGTTTGCCGCCACCGAGGGACCGCTCTATCAAGATTTAGATGTCGACCCAGAAATTCCCTTTAAAAACCGCTGGCTTCACTATCTGGTTGACCCTAACGGGACCGGTCAGTCCACACTGCTTTCAGAGCACTGGTATTCTATGGATACAGCCCCGCTGGGAGCCGTTATCAACGGGCTATCGGAAATTTTATCTGTGGATGGGGGGGGGCATTTTTTAGCGCTCGAACGAGCGTTTGGTCTCCAGGGACTTTCGGTAAAGCTGTATCAGGTGACAACCGGCGTGGCTAGCGATATCAGTGCGATCGCATCGCTACAGGGAGATATCTCTGGCATCACCCCTATTCGCAAACAGCTGCTGGCCGACCTCACCCCACTTAACCCCGACAATCTAGAAGCGATGACCCTGGGGCCAAAGCTACAGGACGGTAGCCAGAGCTTACTAATGGTGAGTGACAATAATTTTGACAACCGCCAGGAAACCCAGATTTGGCTTTTCAAGCTCACGGGTCCGTAAGCCTCAAGGGAGCACGGACATGGGAAGCAGCGGCAACGAAGATTTTTATTTTATGAAAAAATATAGACTACAAAAAGATTGCTATTTTTAAGCTGCCAAAGTTATTGGCAAAATCGGCTGATTTGCCCAATTTCCGTAGCTTTAGCAAAAAAAACTACGGAAATTACTAGCTGTCGATCTCGGGTCTCCTAGGTGCACAAGATAACGATTTATACCTCTATTCTGTATAATTCTTGCTAATCATGAAGGAGGCTTAAACGCTAAAGGATGAAAGTAATCGTATTAGGCGGAGATGGCTTTTGCGGCTGGCCCACTGCACTGCATCTATCCAACGCAGGTCATGACGTCGCCATTGTTGATAACCTATCCCGACGCAATATCGACAATGAGTTAGAAATCGCCTCTCTAACTCCCATTAGTCCTATGTCCACACGTCTGTCGGCATGGCAGGAAATTAGTGGTAAAACCATCGATTTTTACAATGTTGATATTGCTCAAGAGTATGACAAACTCTTGCATCTGATTTGTGACTATGCACCCGATGCGATTGTGCATTTCGCTGAACAGCGTGCCGCTCCCTACTCCATGAAGTCAGCAAAGCATAAGCGCTACACTGTTGATAACAATCTCAACGGTACCAATAACGTGCTGTGTGCCATTGTTGAATCTGAGCTGGATATCCATGTAGTTCACCTAGGCACCATGGGTGTTTACGGCTACGGTACGGCTGGGATGAAAATTCCTGAAGGCTATCTGGATATTCAGGTTGTTACGGATACCGGTAAGGTCATTGAAAAACAGATTTTGCATCCGGCTAACCCGGGCAGTATCTATCATATGACCAAGACCCAAGACCAGCTATTCTTTGCGTACTACAACAAGAATGACCAGGTGCGGGTTACTGACCTACACCAGGGAATTGTCTGGGGTACCAACACCCGCGAGACCGCTATGGATGAACGGTTGATTAACCGTTTTGACTACGACGGCGACTATGGGACAGTGCTCAATCGCTTTTTGATGCAGGCGGCTATTGGTCATCCCCTAACGGTGCATGGTACTGGTGGCCAAACCCGTGCCTTTATTCATATTCAACACACCGTACGCTGTGTTGAATTGGCCGTTAATAATCCACCTGACAAAGGTGATCGGGTAAAGATTCTCAACCAGATGACTGAGACTCATCGGGTACGCGATCTGGCCCGCATTGTGTCTGATATTGCGGGTGCTGAAATTCAGTACATGGAGAACCCTCGTAACGAAGCGCCTGAAAACGAGCTGGTAGTCGATAATCAGTGCTTCCTGGATATGGGTTTGCAGCCAACCCAGTTAGATAAGGGGCTAATGCTAGAAGTGACAGAAATTGCCAAGAAGTATGTCGACCGCTGCGACACTTCGAGGATTGTTTGTACGTCTAAATGGACAAAAGCCACATCTGCACCTACCCCAATCCCTGCTGGCTAGCTAATTAACAGGCAGGAAACAGGATGGAGTTGATTTGTCCATTCGGCTGTTTTCTGCCTGTTTGGTTTAACCGGGGGGCTGATTGTTTGACCGCTGTTTGTTGGATTTTGGTAACTCAATCTAACCGACATTGAGGGTTATCAATTGACTGGATTAATGTTACTTAGGCTATTGTCAAAAAAAAGATTTTATGAGCGCTTGAGCCTGGACCAATTTCGCGGTTGAATAATCAACAGCCCAGTGTTTATTGATACATCCGCATTCAATCACTCCTAAGCGTATGCGTATTGCTCTATTTACTGAAACATTTCTCCCTAAAGTTGACGGTATCGTAACTCGCCTTAAACACACCGTCGAACAGCTACAGGCTTTAGGAGACGATGTGTGTGTATTTTGCCCCGAGGGGGGTCTGACAGGCTATAAGGGTGCCAAAATCGAGGGCATTTCAGGATTTCCGATGCCGCTGTACCCGGAGTTAAAGCTGGCATTGCCACGACCGTCAATCGGAGAGGCATTAGAGACTTTTCAACCCGACTTAGTGCACGTTGTAAACCCTGCCGTTCTGGGCCTTGCCGGGGTTTACTATGCCAAGGCATTGGAAATTCCGCTGATTGCTTCTTACCACACCCATTTACCCAAATATTTAGAGCACTATGGCTTTGGTATGTTTGAAGGCATGCTCTGGGAGCTGCTAAAAGCGGTCCATAACAATGCCCATATTAATTTATGTACATCTACGGCCATGCAGCAGGAGCTGACAGACCACGGTATTGAAAATGTAAAGGTCTGGCAGCGCGGTGTGGATACGGATTTATTTCGGCCTAGCCTGGCGAATCGGGCCATGCGCGAACGGCTGAGCCAGGGATATCCAGATGCCCCGTTACTGCTGTATGTGGGTCGTCTTTCAGCTGAGAAAGAAGTGGATCGGATTAAGCCAATTTTAGAGGCGATTCCGGAGGCTCGTTTAGCTTTAGTGGGGGATGGCCCCTATCGCGAAGAGCTGGAGCAACACTTTGCCGGTACATCTACTAACTTCGTAGGTTATCTGGGGGGTGAAGAGCTGGCCTCTGCCTATGCCTCTGCCGAGGCGTTTGTTTTTCCATCGCGAACTGAAACGTTGGGGTTGGTGCTGCTGGAGGCCATGGCGGCTGGGTGCCCAACGGTTGCAGCTAACGCCGGGGGTATTCCAGATATTGTGACTGATGGCACCAATGGATTTTTGTTTGATCCCCAAGATGACGAAGGGGCGATCAAAGCAACTCAGCGATTATTAGCAGCAAGGGCTGAAATTGAGCTGCTTCGACGCAATGCCCGCATCGAAGCAGAGCGCTGGGGATGGCGGGGCGCCACCCAGCAGCTGCAAAAGTTCTATGTTGAGGTGGTCACATCGGGTATGCCGATGGTGGCTTAGATTTACGTAATCTACGACCGGCTTGAAAGACGTTTGAGAAAATCGAGCTGGGCTTCTCTAAGCTCAATCTCTGGGTTGGCTGCTAAAACAGTTTTTAACGCTTGTTCATAGCTTAAACTGGCTTTAATCAATAAAGCCGCAATCACTGTCCCGGTGCGACGACGACCGCTGGAGCAGTGAATGGCGACAGCATTACCCAGAGAGTTTTGAGTATCGACAAACGTTTTTATTTGTTCAAGCAGTTCAAAGGTGGGGACAGTTCACCCCACAATCGGCACCCAGATGTGGGGGATTTGGCTTCGCTGATAGAGATTTAGGTTAGAGTCATCGCTCAGTAGTGAAACAAGGGCGCCGACCCCCTCACCCCTGAGGTCTGCGAGGTCTGCAGGGGTGGGTTTACGCACCCCTGCTAGCCGTTTGGGAACTACCCACCAGGGCTGTAAATGATCTGACATAGCTAGGGTTGAATGCGAATACAGCGGGGGTCAGGGAGTGTGGCCTTGTGGGGTTCGCGGGCAAACCAAAAGGCGGTGCGTTTGCAAACAGCCACTAGCATTAGCATAACGGGTACCTCAATCAGGACACCGACAACGGTAGCCAGGGCAGCACCGGAGTTAAGGCCAAAGAGAGTAACGGCGGTTGCGCTCGCAACCTCAAAGTGATTGCTTGCTCCAATTAAGGCCGCCGGTGCCGCATCTTCATAGACCATTCCCATCTTTTGAGCTGCCACATAGGTAATCAAAAAGATAAAGTTCGTCTGCAAAAATAAAGGAACCGCAATCAGCAGAATATGGAGCGGATTGCGCACAATCAGTTCCCCTTTAAACGCAAACAGTAAGACCAGAGTAGTCAGCATCGCAATAATGGCCACTGGTCCTAAATAGTTCAAAAATACAGTCTCAAACCAGACTTTGCCCTTATGTCTTAAAATCCAGGTGCGTGACATACTGCCCGCCAACAGAGGTAACCCGACATAGACGAGCACCGACAGCACAATTGTTCTCCAAGGAACAATCAGGTCATTGGCAGAGAGCAGCCAGCCCCCCAGCGGCGCATACAAAAACAACATGGCCAACGAATTAATCGCCACCATCACCAGGGTGTGGCCCTGATTGCTGTAAGACAAATACCCCCACATCAGCACCATGGCGGTACAGGGGGCAATCCCCAGCAAAATTGTTCCGGCGATATACGAGTTAGCCAACGTCACTTCACTACCCCGAATAATTTCTGTTCCGCTCAGCAGTGGTTGAAACAACCCGCCTAAAAAAAACTGAGCTAAAACAACCATGGTAAAAGGCTTAATCAGCCAGTTAACAACCAGCGTTAGCAACACTGGCTTGGGTGTGTTGGCCGCCCGTTTAGCCTGAGAGAAATCAATCTTTACCATGATGGGATACATCATGAAAAACAGACAGATGGCAATTGGAACCGACACCTGATAAACACTCATGGCATCTAAAGTTTGGGCAATAGTAGGAAATACCCGCCCCAGGAAAATTCCGGCCATGATACAAATAGCTACCCACAGAGTGAGATATCGCTCAAAAATATTAAGTTCGCCCCCTGCTTGAGGCGGCGCTTGAGAATAATCATTTGTCATGGAGTGCCTCCTGATTTGAATAAAAAAAGGTATGCTAAATAACTAAAGTCAGATAATGTCTCACTTTTGAGTTTTGAATTACAAACTAAGAACTCCAAACTATTTGGCCGACCCCAGTGTCTCCGCTACCTTCTGTGCCAGCTCTACCAGGCGGCAGGAGTATCCCCATTCATTGTCATACCAGGCCTTTACCTGGGTTATGAGCAATAAACTTTTTATATTTTAATTCAAATTGAAATAATGATCCTGTTTTGGCTATATTTATCTAAGAGAATGCTTTAAAGGCAGCATTCATTACAAAACAAGCCCTCCTGGCCCTTGGGATTTAGGAGATTTAGGGAACTAGCCAAAATATTTAATACTTTTCATGCAGCGTCTAAGCTATTTTTTGGGTTTGATTCAAATAAAACTAAACTGTTTTACCTCAGTATGGCTTTAGCTATGGGGGCTGTTAAATAATATTGCTGTGCGCCCATAGCTCGCACCATCGCCGAAAACTTTAGATAGTCACTGTTCTAGAGCGGTTTATACGCAAAATCAGCAATTGCATTAAACCCTACTCGTCTAGTTTGGGGGCAAAGAGTTCATAACCGTGATCAAAAAGGGTGAACCCCTCAACAGTGCCATCTTCACTAAAGACAAATTTTATAAAAATATCCACAACCTGGGTAAAAAACTCTGTTTCTGAGGTGGGGTAAAGCATAACCGACTCCTGCTCAGTTGCGTGGCTGATGACGAGCTGATTATTTTCAACCCGCAGTTCAACCTGCCGCTCAGGCAGCAATTGATAGGTGCCAACATACTTTTCGTAGAGGGTAGGCTCTACGTCGATGGCCTCACGCTGTTGAGGGATAGTGTAGGGTTCATCTAGCAGTATGGCCGCTAACCCTTCAGCGATCGCACCTGGTGCTTGATTAGTCAGATTAAGAAGAAGACCAATGGTTAAATTTTCTTCGGGATAATACATCAGGCTAGAACGAAATCCATTAATGCCACCATTGTGGTAAAAGCGCTGTTGGTCTAGGTGAAAATCGTTGATGCCACCATAGCCATAAAAGGCATCGGGCTGGTCTTCGGGAGCCGCCATTTTTACAGCCGCTTGGGTCAGCAGGTCGATGGAGGCTTGGTTTAAGATAGGCTGTTCTAGCCTGTTACCATAGAGCC
>JBHJIV010000243.1:0-12304 GCA_050043105.1 Leptolyngbyaceae cyanobacterium
ACATCTAAGATTACGGTCCAGTCCGAGAGGGTACTACCGTCAAACTGGGCTCGGGCTACCTGGGATTGATTGGCACCGGATGAGCCCGCTGCATAGGTAAAATAGACACACTGGTTTTCGGCAAACTGGGGATGAACCGAAACATCCATTAACCCGCCCTGACCACCGGCAAATACGTCAGGGACGCCCGCCACTGGTGTTGGGGCAATCACTCCGTTGCGAATCAGTCGCACTCGCCCCGGACGCTCGGTAACCATCAGGGTGCCATCGGGTAGCCAATCCATTCCCCAAGGATGTTCCAGGGGTTCTGCCAAAGTAGTTTGCTGCAGGGTGTCGGTCTGGGCAATCGCTTGATTTGAGCTACCCGGTGAGACAGCTTCTGTTGAGGTTGCAGGTTGGGTAGCTGACTGTTCTGGGGCAGTCGTTGCACAGCTGATTAGCATTGACCCAGCCATGACAGCTCCAACCAGGGAACTTAGCCGATATCGGAGCATTATTACTCTCCCGTTTGCAGTTACCTCAACGATAGACAAACATCCGCTGATTGTGTATCTGCTGTTGCTGATTTTTGAAGAATAAATCGGCTTGGCGAGATTACTCTACATGTGTATTTTTCAGATTAAATTCTCCTGAGAATCGGCAGGTTATTTCCGACTCGCCATCGCCATCTCGGGGTGGTCTGCTGCAGCCACCTCAGGCGGTATTGGTGATAGGTCGCGACAGTTATCCTTAAAGCGGCAGAAGAAACTGACAATGACGATATAGAGTACTGGCACAACAAACAGACTTAACACTGTAGAGACAATCATGCCACCAAAGACAGCGGTACCCAAGGACTGACGGCTGGCTGACCCGGCCCCTGTGGCAATCACCAGGGGAAAAATCCCGAGCAGGGTGGAAATAGCGGTCATAATAATGGGACGCAGTCGCTGCTGGGACGCTTCTACCGCCGCTCGGACAATCGATAGTCCTTCATCCCGCAGCTGATTGGCAAATTCCACAATTAGAATGGCATTTTTACTGGCCAGGCCGATCAGCATCACTAGACCGACCTGACAGTAAACGTCGTTGGGTAACCCTCGGATGGAAATAGCCAGCAGCGCTCCTAACATGGCCAGCGGTACCGCTAACAGAATAATCACCGGATCAATAAAGTTCTCATATTGAGCCGCCAGGACTAAAAAGACAAAGATAATGCCTAAGCCAAAGATAATTGGGGCCTGTCCGCCAGATTCTAACTCTTCTAATGAAATACCCGACCATTCAAAGTCCATGGAGGTGGGTAAAACCTCACTGGCAATCCGTTCCATCGCTGCGATCGCTTGTCCAGAACTGTAGCCTTCTGCAGGTGAACCGTTGATCTCAATAGAGCGAAACAGATTGTAGTGATTGATGGTTTGAGGACCTGTGGTCGGGGAAATGGTTACCAGAGTATCTAGAGGTATCATGTCCCCCGACTCAGACCGCACATAGAGATTACCAATATCGTTAGGATTGGAGCGAAACTCGGCATCGGCTTGAATATACACCCGATAGGTCCGACCAAAGGCATTGAAATCATTCACATAGCGCGACCCTAAAAAGCCTTGCAAGGTGTTGAGAATCTCATCAATATTGACCCGCATTGCCTTGGCTAAATTACGGTCAATATCCACTTCAAGCTGCGGTGCATTCGCTGTGTAGGTGGTAAAGACATTCTGCAATTCTGGTGCCGCGTTGGCGGCCGCTACCAGTTCATCTTTTGCTTGCAAAAATGTTTGCAGGTCGTTGTTGCCCTGGTCTTGCAGCTGAAACACAAATCCGCTGATGCTGCCTAACCCTTGGATAGTGGGGGGATTAAAAGCAATCACGTTGGCTTCTTTAATCTGGCCAAACTGTGGCCACACCTGACCCAGTACGGCCTGAGCCGATTGTTCTTGTCTGGGCCGGTCGCCCCAGGGAGTTAGCGGGGAAAAGATCACCCCATTGTTGGGAATGTTGCCGCTAAAACCAAATCCTCCTAGCGAGAATGTCCCCTCCACTTCAGGAATATCGAGATAGGTTTGGTCTACCTGGTCAATAATATCGCTGGTATAGTCCACCGAGGATCCTTCTGGCCCTTGTACCAGGCTGATTAAATACCCCTGGTCTTCTTCTGGCAAAAAGGCCGTGGGCACCGATGTGTAGAGCCAGGCTGCCGCACCCAGAGCCGCCACAAACAAAATCAGCACCGTTGTTTTTAGGTGGGTGAGTCGGCCCAGGCTAGCCTGATAGCCCCGACGGGTGGCATCAATACCGCCGTTTATCCAGCCAAAAAATCGCCCCAGCCAGCCACCGGGCTGTTGTCCCTGCCGAATCAACAGAGCCGATAGGGCCGGTGTCAGACTGAGGGCATTAAAGGTGGAAATAGTAACGGCAAAGGCAATAGTTAGGGCAAATTGTCGATAAAGCTGGCCCGTGGTCCCCGGAAAAAAGGCCACGGGAATAAATACGGCCAACAGCACGAGCGAGGTGGCAATCACGGCCCCTGTCAGCTCGCGCATCGCTTCGATAGCTGCCAGGTGAGGCCGCATACCTTTTTCTTGAATTTTGCCCGCGATGTCTTCGACCACGACAATAGCATCGTCCACCACCATGCCTGTTGCTAAAATTAATCCAAATAAAGTCAGACTGTTGATGGAAAAATTAAACGCCTTAAGAAAGGCAAAGGTGCCGATTAAGGCCACCGGAATCACCACAGCCGGGACAATGGTGGCGCGCCAATTCTGAAGAAACAAAAACAGCACCAGCACCACCAAAACAATTGCCTGAAGCAGGGTACTGACGACCTCTTTTCTAGACTCCACTACAAATAGGGAAGGGTCGTAGGGGACGGCGTAGCTCAACCCTGGTGGAAAGTCTTCTGCGAGTTCAGCCATGGTGGCTTTAACCGCATTGGCAGCTTCTAGGGCGTTGGTGCCGGGTGTCTGCACAATCTGATAGCCAATCGCCCCTTGCTGTCGATAGCGGGCAAACGTGTTGTAACTTTCCGCCCCTAGCTCGGCTCGACCAATATCGCGAAAATAGACCAGATTGCCATCGTCTTCGGTTTTGATAACCAGGTTTTCAAACTCGCTAACATTTTCTAGGCGACCCTGGGTGCGCAGGGTTAGCTGATAGGTGAGGCCATCTTCCGTCGGTGGTTGACCAATGCTGCCTGCTCCCACCTGTAGGTTTTGTTCTTGAATGACCTCCACCACATCTTCGGTGGTAATATCACGAGCCGCCATCCGCGCTGGGTCCAACCACAGCCGCATAGCATAGCGTCGTTCCCCAAACGGCTGTATCTGAGCCACACCTGGAATTCGTCGGAGGGCATCTAGCACATAGAGATCGGCGTAGTTACTAATAAAGTTGTCGTCGTAAAGACCTTCCTCCTCACTGTAGATGGCCATCCCCACCACAACGCTGCTGGATTGTTTACGCACCGTCACCCCTGTGCGCTGAACTTCCTGAGGTAGCTGGGGGGTGACAATGGAAACCCGATTGAGAACGTCGACGGCTGCGATATCAAGATCGTAGCCCTGACGAAACGTGATGGTAATCGAACTCGTGCCATCATCGCTGCTGGTGGAGTTCATATAGCGCATTCCGCTAACGCCGTTAATCTCTCGCTCCAACGCGGTGGTTACGGTTTCTTCCACCACTTCAGAGCTGGCGCCAATGTAGTTGGCACTGACAACCACCTGCACCGGGCTAATGTCAGGATACTGTTCTACAGGCAGTGTCGGAATCACGATGGCACCCACCATAAAGATGATGATGGAGAGCACCATGGTGAGAACGGGGCGGCGAATAAAGGTTTCGACAAACATGGGGCGAGGGAAGGGAGAGGGGGAAAAGAGGAAGAAGAGAGGGCTCAGGGGCTGTGCTTGACTCGGCCAGACCAAAACCTTGCTTCTACATGTCGCAGGTAATCAAACGATTGAGAAAATAATTTGTCATACGAGAGCCGTAGGGGGAATTCCACCAGCGAGAGGGGTGACACCCCTTGGGGGCCTTGAGAGAGAAATCAAGCTCATCGCATTTGCGCCAGCGATTGCCTTCAGGGTTCTGGTTGCTGACGCCTTCACGCCAGCCGAGGGCAGCGCCCCACCGCTGGGTAAGCTGCAGGTCTTCACCGATGGTGCTGTTTAAGCTACCGCCCAGCTCTTGATAAATCTGTAGCTGTACACTAAAGCCAAAGCAGCCCTCGCTATAGGTGGTCCACAGTCGGTCAATCACCTGCAGCTCACCACAGGAAAAGCTACGAATTTCACGGGGACTCAGGTCTTCTAGGTCAGAGACACCCGCAATATCGGCAATTAGCCGAACGGTTTCTTTATCAGCCGCAAACCATTCTTGATTCGATAGCTGTTCGTGCAGTGTTTCGTATCGATAGAGATCGCCGACGACCATAAGACGCCGCTCGATTTGACGGATCTGTTGGGGGAGCTCAGATAGCTGACTGACTTCTTGGCGCAGCGCTGAAATCTCACCCATCATTTTCTGAATAGCCAGTAGTTCTGGGCTGGGGGCCTCCTCTGCAGAAGCGGTATTTTGAGATGGCGGATCTTGTTGGGGGTTAAGGGAGGTCATTGTTAAGGTAAAGAAAGAGGGATAGTTTAAGGTGTGAACTCAGGGTAAACCTTGAAACTAATGTGGAGTCGTTTAATTTTCGGGTACCACTGGGGCACCGTCCGATAGCCGTAGGATACCAGCGGTAATGATGGTTTCACCGGTATCGACACCACTGAGGATGTGATAGCGATTGTCTTCAATGGCCCCCACCTGGACCGGGCGCTGCACGGCGACAAATTCGCTGTCCCCTTCTGTAGCAGGTTCCATGACAAATACAAAGCTTTGGCTACCAAGGCGGGAGATGGCGGTAGTGGGGACCATCACCCCCGGAGATTCATCCCACACAACATTGGCACGAACAAACTGTTCATCCCGCAGCTGTCCGTCGGGGTTTGAGAAACTGGCCTTGGCTAAGATTGACTGGGCACCTTCTTCCACCCGCTCGGCAACAAAGCTGATGCGGCCTGTGGCGAGAGGGGCTAGACCTGCCTGAGTGCTTAGCTCGACGGGCAATCCTGGCCGCAGTTCGCGGCTGCGCTCCACTGGAATCGCCAGACGCAGATCCATGTTTTGATTGCTGGTCAGGGTGGTGATAAGTTCTCCGGTGTTGATGTAGTCGCCAACTTTAGCGGGTAAATCACCGACGACTCCATCGATGGGGGCCACTACCTGATAGTCGGATAGATCTTCGCTGGCAACGGTGGCATTAGACTCTGCACGGCTCAGGGAGGCGTTGGCTTCTGTCAGGTTGGCACGGGCGGTTTGAATACGACGTTCGGCGGCGGCTAGAGATGCGATCGCAACATCCCGATTTCGCGCCACCTGATCTAACGACTGCTGGGCTAAAGCCCCCGCCTCTACTAGAGACTGCGTCCGTGCATATTCGGTATCCTGCAGCGCCCGCTCTGCTGCAGCACTGTCTCGATCGGCCTCAGCTTCTAAAATCTCTGCCTGGGCGGCACTTCGGGACGCTCGCGCCACTTCAACATCGGCCATGGCCCCGCTCACAACCGCCTCAGGACGGTCTGGGCTAAGCTGCAGAATGGGGGTACCCGCCGCCACTCTATCCCCTTCTGCCACCAGTATCTGAGTGATCCGACCTTCCACCTCAGGTCGCAGCATCACCCGTTCCTGGGCTTCTAGTGCACCAACAAATTCAGAAGCGTCTTGGACCGGGGCCGAACGGGCGGTTTCGGTCTCAACTGCAGTGGCTTGAGCTGCGATCGCAACGGGGACCGCTTCTTGTTGAAATCGACTCCAAATAAACCAGCCTCCAGCCAACCCCAGAGCGCCTAACAATAGCCAGAGCCAGGTCCGATGGCGACTGCGGCCAACAACAGAAGATTCGGTGGGTGTAATCGCAGATTGTGTGTCCATAGCTGTGCTAATTCTGAATGGGCGACAGTGGGGGGGATTGTGAGTGTAAGAAACGATTAGCGGGGGGTGGCGCAGATATATCGATCAGTCGGCCACCGTGGAAAACTCTCTTAAGACATAGCCTACGCCCCTTAAGGTTTGTAGTAAGTTCGCAGCGTTACCAAGTTTTTGACGCAGAGAATGAATATAGACAACGACATGGCGCCAAGTACGCCTTTATTTTTAAGGTTGTCTAAATATTTTCAAGAGAAGTTAGACAAGATAACCAAGAACTTAGCCTCTAGTTTTCTAGGTGTGTGCTCTAAATTGGCTTGGCTGCCCCACTACTCGAGGTTTCGGGCTCTGATGGGAAGACCCATCTTAATAACAGCGGTGCTACGACGGTTGTGATAACAACCATGATGATAATGGCGGCATCTAGAGAATCGGATAAGGCCCCTGTGGATGCCCCTAGACCGGCAAACACCAGACCTACTTCCCCTCGAGGAATCATGCCGGTGCCAACCGCAAGACGGTTGATGGCCCCATTGCCGTTGATGGCCCCATTACCAAAAACTGTGAAGCCTGCGGCTATCTTGCCTGTGATTGCGATCGCAATTAATCCAGCCGCAATCACTAAACCAGACCAGTTTTTAGGATCTAAAGGGTTCAGCACATCAAGATTGACGCTGGCCCCAATAGTGACAAAGAAAACAGTTGTATAAACAAAGACAAACGGCTGTATCAGCTGCAGGAGCCTCTCTTTTTGTCGCGTGCCACCCAGCACCAATCCTGCGGCAAAGGCCCCTAACAGTGCTTCTAAACCTAAGCCGATGGCCACCAGTGCTAGCAGTTTCAAAAAAGCTAGAGCAAACAGCATCAGAGCTGCTGGGTTATTAAAGCTCTCGATACGACTCGAAAACAGAGGACAAAAATATCGATTAAGTATGAAGGCTAACAGAATAAATGCAGCCGCTTTTACTACCAGCACAATAATTGCCGTCAGCTCAATGCTACCAGTTTCTATGAGGCTCAGTGCCAAAGCCAAGATCACGATCCCAAGAATGGCGTCTAGAATTGCTGCACCCAGGATAATTTGCCCCTCTTTTGACTGCAGCTTTCCCATCTCCTGCAGCACCTTGGCCGTAATTCCAATGCTGGTGGCAGTCAGGGCTGCTCCTGCAAAGATTGCTGGAATGATCGGCACATGAAAACCATAGACTAGCGCAATTGTCCCACCCATCAGTGGTAGAAGTACCCCAGTTAATGCAACCGTCGCTGCCTGAGAACCGACTTTAATCAGCTCCTTGAGATCAGATTCTATACCGGTAACAAATAGTAGTGACAGCAAACCAATACTGGCGCTGTTGCTAAAAAAGTCCCGCATCTGAAAACGATAGGCATTCACGACCGTTTCTGGTGGTGCGTTGGTTAGCCAGCCAATAACCCTTAGCAACGTGGTAATGATACCCTCACTGCCATCTGTCAGCACAAATACACCCAGTAGCGATCCACCCAGAAGAATACCTGTGGTTAAGTCTCCCAAAACGGTTGGTAGATTGAGTCGACTGCATAGCTCCCCCAGCAGTGTACTCAATACAAAAATCATTCCTGCTGTTAGCAGCAGCGCTGTGATAACGGCTTTCGCATAGGTTTCATCAGTCACTGTTTCTGTGGCCAGAAGCAATGGAGAAGATAGATTCATGATCTTTGAGTGTTAAGTGCTGTGCCTATATGGCGCTATTGTCCATAAGCTTCTGCTTCTCCTGGTTTCCTTGCAAGGGAAGTTAGGTAGGCTAAACGAGAATTTAAGAAAACAGGTTGATTAAATCAAAACGGTATTTGAGCCGACCATATGGATTTAATCAGCAGAGGCAGCAATGATTTCATCTGTCTTGTCGATTCTTGTGATTCAGAGCCCCATTCTTGCTGTCTGCTAACAAAACTCTTAGGAAGATACTCCGATTGTGTTGTTTTAGATACACATCCTATCGCGATCAAACAAAGTTCCTGCTTAACTTAGCAATCTTCCCTTTTCAAGATTCTCTTGTTATCCCACACTCATTACGGGGCCATTACCTTGCCTGCTTGTGTCAAATCTACCTCCAGAGCTACTGCTAAAGTCCGTTGTCACAGAGCTGTCTAAATTTGATAGCAGAACGGTGATGCTGAGTTTTAACCTGTTGCAGGTATCGACCCAGCTAATCAAACAGTACGAAGCGTTTTTTAAGCACTACGATTTATCCAGTGGGAAATTTACCGTTTTGTTGGCGCTCCATCAGTGTCCCACACTCACTCCAACTGAATGTGCTCAGGCAGTGGAGGTTACTGGCGGTACGATTAGTGGTTTACTCAATGGACTAGAGCGTCAAAAATTAATCGTTCGAAGCCAACACCCCAATGACGGACGCATGAACGCGATTTGTCTATCTGAAGCTGGGCAAACGCTGATGAGTGACCTGGTGCCAGCCTATTTAAACTGGACAACCGCTTTAATGGCTGAATTAGATAAGACCGAGAAAATTGTATTGAATAGGCTATTGCGGAAACTGGTGGTTGTCGAGTAAGTTATCCCGTTAGCAACCCAATGATCTCGATAGGCATTAGCCCCTTATCCAGGCATTAGCCTTGTTATCAATTTCACCAATAATTAATAACAACAATATCAGTCTCACCGATATCAATATCATCGATAAGCTGATGCACAATACATGTCTAGCAAATACCTTCTGCTATGCCCTGAGTCCACCGCCTTGTAAGGGTTCTAGCCTTTGAAAAAATTAGCGTAATGATTGATTAATTTGCAATATAAAACTTGAGATTAAGTTCGTTCGCAAAACTCCTAAGCCGCCTTAATATGTCAGGAGGAGTCAGTAATTTTCTAACAGCATGGCTACCTCAAAGCCCAAGCGGAGCCGTGGTGTTCTATTGACACCGTCAGGCATTTCTAAGCTCAACACCGCCAAGACTGAAGTGGAAATGGCGGAGAACTATGGTGATCGTCTGACATTTGAAGCCTGGAGCGAGCGCACTAATCTAAATAGCCGCACCATTGCACGAATTTTTAGCGGCCATGAAAAAGTTGATAAGCGTAGTCTGGAGCAGTTTTTTCACAGCCTTGATTTAACTTTAGACGCAGCTGACTATGGGCGAACCGACAGTGCCGCTGAGCCCACGCCTTTAAGCAGTCCACACGTAGATTGGCGCGAAGCTGTAGATGTTCCTATTTTTTATGGTCGTAGTGATAATTTGGCTGAGCTACAAACGGCTGGTGTAGACGAACGCTATCGTTTAGTGGCCATTTTGGGTATGGGGGGGATTGGAAAAAATGCCAACACCGCTAACCACAATAAAAAGATCCAAAACCAGTTTGACTATGTGATTTGGAAATCATTGCGAAATACGCCACCGCAGGACGAGATCCTAGTCGATCTGATTCAGTTTCTCTCCCATGATCGTGAGACTCGGGCAACGCTACCCCAGTCACCAACGGCTAAAATCACTCACCTGCTCACCTATCTTAAACAGCATCGCTGTTTGTTAGTTTTAGATAATGCCGAATCTATTTTATTAGGGCAGGGTCAGGCGGGCTACTACCGAGACGGGTATGAAAACTATGGCGACCTGTGGCGACGGCTCTCAGAGGTGGCTCACAATAGCTGTTTAATTCTCACTAGCCGAGAAAAGCCCAAAGAGATCAGCATTTTTGAAGGACAGCAGGTGCGTTCTTTTTTGCTGCAGGGGCTGTCTATGTCGGCAGGTCGGGCATTGTTAAGTGAAAAGGGTATTTTTTCTGGAGACGATGCTGACTGGGAGGGAGTGATTCAGCACTATGGGGGCAATCCTCTGGCATTAAAGATGGTGGCTGCCGGTATTCAAACGTCTCTCCAAGGAGATTTAGCCGCATCTCTCGCCCAAATCCAGCAGGGCAATTTAATGTTTGGTGATATTCGCGATCTGCTGGAGCAACAGTTTGAGCGCCTTTCTACCCTTGAACAAGAAGTAATGTATTGGCTGGCCATTAATCGAGAGTTAGTACGATTAATGGAACTGCAGGCCGATCTTGTGTATCCGGCCTCTTACCGACGGTTGCCAGGGGCGTTACAGTCCCTTCAACGTCGCTCTCTTATAGAAGGGGGCAATGCCGGCTTTACACTACAGCCAGTGGTCATGGAGTATGTTACCGATCGCCTGGTGGAGCAGCTGTGTACCGAAATTACGACGCTAGAGTTTTATGTGTTTAAACAGCATGCTCTGGTTAAGGCCCAGTCTAAAGACTATGTTCGCGACGTGCAACAGCGGCTGTTGCTCACACCGTTAATGCATGAAATGCTGGCGGTTTGGGGCCATCAACGGCGGGTGGAGCACCAGCTGGTGCAAAGTCTTGAAACGCTTAGAACAACGGCTCCTAGAGAGTTGAGCTATGCAGCTGGAAATATTGCCAATCTCTTGGTCCAGCTGCAGGCTGATCTAAAAGGATATGATTTCTCTCATCTGCAGGTATGGCAGGCGGATTTGCGTAATGTCAGTTTGCAGGGAACTAACTTCTCTCAGGCCGATCTGTCTAAATCTGTTTTTGCTGAAACATTTAGCGGTATCTATGCGGTGGCCTTTAGCTCCGATGGTCAGTCTCTAGCGGTGGGAGACACGCGGGGACAGATTCGTCTGTATCAGATCCAAGATGGTCGGCAGCGGCTGATCTGTGAAGGCCATGTCGGTCGGATTTGGGCGTTAGCCTTTAGCCCCGACGGTGCACAGATAGCCAGCGGCGGAGACGACAATACGGCTAGACTCTGGGATGTACAAACAGGGCGCTGTCTCAAAACCTTAAAGCCAGGCAGTAAAACCCGTGTCTTTTCAGTGGCCTTTAGCCCTGACAGTCGCTGGTTGGCCACTAGCGGAGATGCCCATACTGCCAGACTCTGGGATTTGAAAACCTATCGCACTGTTGGCGATCTCCATGGGCACCAGGGATGGATCTTAACTAGTTGTTTTAGCCCTGACGGTACTCTTTTGGCCAGCAGCAGTGATGATTTTTCGATCCGGCTGTGGGATGTAAAAACAGGCCGATGTTTAAGAGTGTTATTGGGCCACAGCCATCGAGTCTGGACCCTGGCCTTTAGCCCAACAGGAGCGACTTTAGCCAGCGGTAGTTTAGACCGGACGATTCGGCTGTGGGATCTGCATCAGGGTGAATGTCTCAATGTTCTAGAGGGGCACGACGATGGTGTCTGGTCTGTCGCTTTTGCGCCCACCGGAGATACTCTGGCCAGCAGCAATTGGGACTATACCGATCGACTGAGGAACGTAGCTACCGGAGAGGAAATTAAAGTCTTACAACAGCATACTAACCGAGTGTGGTCTGTGGCCTTTAGCCCCAAATCTTCGCTGTTGGCCAGCGGCAGCAGCGACCAGACCGTAAAGCTATGGGATATTGAGACGGGGCACTGTGTGAAAACACTGCGGGGGTACAACAGTCGCATATTTGCGATCGCAAGCAGTCCTAACAACACCATAGCCAGCGGCGGTAGCGATCAGCTCGTACGGCTGTGGAACCCTGAAACCGGTCAGTGCTTAAAAACGCTAAAAGGTCATCGAGCCAGCATCCGAAGCGCATTGTTTACCCCCGACGGAGAAACCTTGATCACCTGTGGCGATGACCACACCCTTAAATTTTGGGATGTCGCCAGCGGCCAGTGTTTGAGAACCTTTGGAAGAATTGCCAATCGAGTATTTTCGTTGGCGTTGAGCCCCGATGGTCAACACCTAGTCAGCAGCGGTGACAATGGCGAAATCAAGCTGTGGGATATCCGCAACGGAGAATGTATACGTGTGATTAAAGGAGACTTTAGTCGCATTTATTCTGTTGTCTTTAGCCCTGACGGTCAATGGCTGGCCAGCGGTGGGGATGACATGGTTGTCTGTCTATGGGATATGCACACAGGCCAGTGCGTGAAACAGCTACAGGGTCACACCAACTGGATTCGGGCGGTGGACTTTAGCCCCGATGGTCAGCGACTCATCAGTGGCGGTGACGACCACACCCTCAAACTGTGGGATGCCTCTACAGGAGACTGTTTAAGGACGCTACCCGGCAGCTGCGATCGGGTGTTTTCTGTAGCCTTTAGTCCAGATGGGCAGTGGGTTGCCAACAGCGGTGACAGTTCCGCCGTGATGCTATGGGAAATTGCGACAGGGGACTGTCAAAAGAAACTTATCGGCCATTCTAATCGAGTAGAAGCGATCGCATTTACCCAGGATGGACACCATCTCATCAGCGGTAGCGAAGATGAAGTGATTAAAGTGTGGGACTGGCAGCAGCAGACCTGTCTCAAAACTCTGGTGGCACCTAAGCTATACGACGGTATGA